>JAZODT010000025.1:0-22456 GCA_045597205.1 Clostridia bacterium | reverse complement strand
TTTAACGGGTTTTGTCACTTTATTTCATTAAATTATAAAAAAAATTAAAAAATTTCAAAAAAAACTTGACTTATTTACTTGTTTATGATAGTATTATAAATTGCATTATAAGTTCAAAATAGGGTATTTATGCAGTTAATGCATAATTCTGTACATAATTTGGGCGAAAAATATAAATGAGGTGATCTAGGTAATGGTGCATCAGATTCAGTTAGGCAAAAACGTCAGAATGAGTTATGCAAAAATCGACGAAGTCCTGGACATGCCAAACCTGATTGAGGTCCAGAAGGATTCTTATCAGTGGTTCTTAGACGAGGGCTTAAAAGAGGTTTTTCATGACATTTCCCCGATCACGGATTACACCGGCAATCTGGTTTTGGAGTTTATTGACTACAAGCTTGAAAACAAAGTCAAGTATGATGTGGAAGAATGCAAAACGAGAGACGCAAACTATGCTTCTCCCTTAAAAGCACGCGTTCGTTTAATCAACAAAGAAACCGGCGAAGTTAAAGAGCAGGAAATCTTTATGGGTGATTTCCCCTTAATGACTGATCAGGGTACCTTTATTATTAATGGTGCTGAGCGTGTTATTGTCAGCCAGGTGGTTCGTTCTCCCGGTATTTATTTTGCTATGGAGCATGATAAAACCGGTAAGGAATTGTTTAACTCTACTGTTATTCCTTATCGTGGCGCATGGCTGGAATATGAAAACGACATTAATGATATTCTGTCTGTACGTATTGACAGAACCAGAAAAATCCCGATCACGGTTTTAATCCGTGCTTTGGGTGTTGTTACCGATGATCAAATTCTGTCTCTCTTCGGTGAGACAGAACCCCTTTTAAACACCTTGGAAAAAAGCGCTTCCATTCAATCACAGGATGACGCTTTAATTGAGATATACAAAAAGTTGCGTCCCGGTGAACCCCCGGCCGTCGAAAGCGCCCGTTCCCTTTTGATGGGTCTTTTGTTTGACCCCAAACGGTATGACCTTGCAAAAGTCGGTCGCTTTAAGTTTAACAAAAAATTAGGCATCGCTGCCCGTATTACCGGCTTTACTGCTAAAGAACCCATTGCCGACCCCCGCACCGGTGAGGTTATCCTAGGTGCTGACCAGTATATCTCCCGTGAGGTTGCAGAAAAAGCTGAACTGGCTGGTGTTAATGAAGTTATTCTGGATATTAACGGTAAGGCCATTAAAGTGTTCTCTAACAATACCGTTACCTTATCCGAATATGTTGACTTTGATTGTTCTGATTTGGGCATTCACGAAAAAGTATGCTTGAATGTGTTAAATGAAATTTTAGAAGAAAACGAAGATGAAGCATCCATCCGCGAAGCGATTCTCCGCCGTGCCGATGAACTGATGCCCCGTCATATTACCATTGATGACATCTTTGCTTCTATTAACTATCAAATTGGTTTGTTATATGGCATTGGTACCACTGATGATATCGACCACTTAGGCAACCGTCGTCTGCGTTGCGTGGGCGAACTGCTTCAAAATCAGTTCCGTATTGGTTTATCCCGTATGGAGCGTGTGGTTCGTGAACGTATGACCATTCAGGATTTAGATGTTGTAACACCCCAGGCTTTAATCAACATCCGTCCTGTTGTGGCAACCATTAAAGAATTCTTCGGTTCTTCACAGCTTTCACAGTTTATGGACCAGCTGAATCCGCTGTCTGAACTGACCCATAAGAGAAGACTCTCTGCCTTAGGTCCCGGTGGTTTATCCCGTGACCGTGCAGGCTTTGAAGTGCGTGACGTTCACCATTCTCACTATTCCAGAATGTGTCCTATCGAAACGCCTGAAGGTCCTAACATTGGTTTGATTTCTTCTCTTTCAACTTATGCCCGCATTAATGAATACGGCTTTATTGAAGCACCTTATCGTCGCGTAGATAAAGAAACCGGCAAAGCAACCGATGAAATTATTTATATGACGGCTGATATTGAAGACCAGTATATTATTGCGCAGGCTAATGAGCCTTTAGATGAAGAAGGCAGATTTGTCAGCAAAAAGGTTGCAGCTCGCTTTAAGGATGACATTTTAGAAGTAGAAGCTTCTCAGGTTGACTTTATGGACGTTTCACCCAAGCAGGTTGTGTCTGTTGCGACTGCAATGATTCCCTTCTTAGAAAATGACGACGCAAACCGTGCACTGATGGGTGCAAACATGCAGCGTCAGGCTGTGCCCCTTTTGAAAACCCAGTCCCCCATTATCGGTACTGGTATGGAATATAAAGCAGCTAAAGATTCCGGTGTTGTTGTTTTAGCTAAGGAAGATGGCATTGTTAGCAAAGTGAGCGCTGACGAAATTGTTATTAAAGCGAAAAATGGTAATCTTTCTAACTATAAATTAATTAAATTTACCCGCTCCAATCAGGGTACCTGCATTAACCAGCGTCCCATTGTTTTTGAAGGCGACAAGGTTAAAAAAGGTGACATCATTGCTGATGGTCCTTCTACTGACCACGGCGAAATTGCATTGGGTAAAAACATTTTGATTGGTTTTATGACCTGGGAAGGTTATAACTACGAAGATGCTATGTTAATTAGCGAAAAGCTGGTTCGTGATGATGTACTCACCTCTATTCACATTGAAGAATATGAGTGTGAAGCCCGTGACACTAAGCTTGGTGCTGAAGAAATCACCCGTGACATTCCCAACACCGGTGAAGACGCTTTGAAAGATTTGGATGAGCGTGGTATTATCCGCATTGGTGCTGAGGTTCGTTCCGGTGACATTTTGGTTGGTAAGGTAACACCCAAGGGTGAAACCGAACTGACCGCTGAAGAAAGACTTTTAAGAGCCATCTTCGGTGAAAAAGCCCGCGAAGTGCGTGACACTTCTCTCCGTGTTCCTCACGGCGAAGCCGGCATCATTGTTGATGTTATTGTATTTGACCGCGAAAAGGGTGATGAACTGCCCCCGGGTGTTAACCAGTTGGTACGTTGCTATATTGCACAGAAACGTAAGATTTCTGTTGGTGACAAAATGGCTGGTCGCCATGGTAACAAGGGTGTTATTTCCCGTATTCTGCCGGAAGAGGATATGCCCTTCCTGCCCGATGGTACACCCCTTGAAATTGTGCTCAACCCCTTGGGCGTACCTTCTCGTATGAACATTGGTCAGGTGCTGGAAGTGCACTTGGGCCGTGCCGCAAGAGAATTAGGTTGGAAAATCGCTACACCGGTATTTGATGGTGCTAACGAATTTGATATTATGGATACGCTGGAACAAGCCGGTCTTGACCGTGACGGTAAAACCGTTCTGTATGACGGCCGTACCGGAGAGCCCTTTGATAATCGTGTTACCGTTGGTATCATGTATATCTTGAAGCTGGCTCACTTGGTTGACGATAAGATTCATGCCCGTTCCACCGGTCCGTACTCACTGGTAACACAGCAGCCCCTGGGTGGTAAAGCGCAGTTCGGCGGTCAGCGTTTCGGTGAAATGGAAGTTTGGGCGCTGGAAGCATATGGTGCTGCTTATACCCTGCAGGAAATCTTAACCGTTAAATCCGACGATATTGTTGGCCGTGTTAAGACCTATGAATCCATTGTTAAGGGAGACAGCGTACCCACACCGGGCATTCCTGAATCCTTTAAGGTATTGATTAAGGAACTGCAATCTCTGTGTCTGGATATTCGGGCACTGGATGAAAACATGAACGAAATTCATCTCAAGGATTCCTCTGAAGAAGAGGAAGAATCTTCAATGGGTCTTTCCGTTAAGGGAGATGCCTCTTACATCAACATGGATTTAAACAGTGATGAGGATGATTTCGATGGTGAAGAACTCACGGATGGCGATGACTTTGATGATATCGAAGATCCCATTGATGAACCCATAGAAGATGACCTGGATGACGAATTAGACGATGATTTGGATGATGAGTTCGAGACAGGTCTGGGCGAGGACAAGAGTGATTACATTGACGATCTTGACTTGCTGTAAACCTATCCTGAGAGCAAACGCGAAGGCCACTATGTAGTGGCGTAAAAAAATCGGAATGGAGATGAAACGGATGTCTGAGAATTCATTTGAAGCGATTAAAATTGGTCTGGCCTCTCCGGAAATGATCCGTGAGTGGTCCCGTGGTGAAGTTAAAAAACCGGAAACCATCAATTATAGAACCTTAAAAGCCGAGCGTGACGGTTTGTACTGTGAGCGTATTTTTGGTCCACAAAAGGACTGGGAATGTAACTGTGGTAAATATAAACGCATCCGCCATAAGGGTATTGTGTGTGACCGATGCGGCGTTGAGGTAACCCGTTCACGGGTACGTCGTGAGCGCATGGGCCACATCGAGCTAGCTGCCCCTGTTTCACATATCTGGTATTTTAAGGGTATTCCTACACGTATGGGTCTTTTGTTGGACATGACCCCCAGAATGCTGGAAAAAGTGTTATATTTTGCCGCTTATGTGGTCATTGATCCCGGTTCCAGAACCGAGCTGCAGAAAAAGCAGATTTTATCTGAAAAGGAATACCGTGAATTTTCTGAAAAATACGGTGACCGTTTCCGTGCTGCTATGGGCGCAGAAGCAATTAAAGAATTATTAAAAGAAATTGACCTGGAAGAACTTTCTAAAGAACTGAAACTGGATTTAGAAGGCGCAACAGGACAGAAAAAAGTTCGCTTGTTAAAGCGTTTGGAAGTTGTTGAATCTTTCCGTTTATCCGGCAACAAACCGGAATGGATGATTTTGGATGTTATTCCGGTTATTCCGCCGGATTTACGCCCCATGGTGCAGCTTGACGGTGGTCGTTTTGCTACGTCTGACTTAAACGATTTGTATCGTCGTGTAATTAACCGCAACAATCGTTTAAAGAGACTTTTAGACTTAGGCGCACCGGAAATTATTGTTCGTAACGAAAAGAGAATGCTGCAGGAAGCTGTTGATGCGTTGATTGACAACGGCCGTCGCGGACGTCCTGTTACCGGCCCCGGCAACAGACCTTTAAAATCTCTGTCTGACCTGTTAAAAGGTAAACAGGGTCGTTTCCGTCAAAACCTGTTGGGTAAACGTGTTGACTACTCCGGCCGTTCGGTTATCGTTGTTGGCCCTGAACTTAAGATTTATCAGTGCGGTCTGCCAAAAGAAATGGCTATCGAACTGTTTAAGCCTTTCGTTATGAAAAAACTGGTGAATGATGGGTTGGCTCATAACATAAAGAGCGCAAAACGTATGGTAGAGCGTGTTAAACCCGAAGTGTGGGATGTTTTAGAGGATGTCATTAAAGAACATCCGGTGTTGTTAAACCGTGCACCAACACTGCACAGGTTGGGTATCCAAGCCTTTGAACCCGTTTTGGTTGAAGGCCGTGCTTTAAAACTGCATCCCTTAGTATGTACTGCCTATAATGCCGACTTCGACGGTGACCAGATGGCTGTGCACGTTCCTCTCTCTCCCGAGGCGCAGGCTGAGGCGCGTTTCTTAATGCTTTCTGCCAACAACCTGTTAAAACCACAGGATGGTCGTCCTGTTACGGTTCCCACACAGGATATGGTCTTAGGTGCTTATTATCTGACCATTGACAACGCTGAAGAGCCCGGTTCCGGTAAATATTTCTCCAGCGTGAACGAAGCACTTTTAGCCTATACAAATGGTGTTGTAGGTATTCACGCGCCGATTAAAGTCCGTATTCAAAAAGAAATAGACGGCGTGATGCATGAAGGCCTCATGGATGTAACCGTTGGCCGATTAATCTTTAACGAAGCTATTCCCCAGGATTTAGGCTTTGTGGACAGAAGTCTGCCGGAAAACTTGTTAAAGCTGGAAGTGGATTTCTTAACCACTAAGAAAGAATTAGGTAAAATTGTTGACAAATGCATCCGTGTTCATGGCTTGACTGAAACTGCTGAAGTTTTGGACCGCATTAAGTCTTTAGGTTATAAATATTCCACCCGTGGCGCTGTAACCGTTAGCGTAAGCGACATGAAAGTGCCCGAAGCTAAAAAACAGTATTTGGCAGAAGCTGAAGAAGCAGTTGATAAAATTACCAAAAAGTTTAAACGTGGTTTAATTTCTGACGAAGAGCGTTATAATATGGTTATTAAGACCTGGAACGAAACCAACGATAAGGTAACCAAAGCGCTGATGGATAATTTGGATAAATTCAATCCTATTTACATGATGGCGCACTCCGGTGCCCGTGGTAGTCAGAACCAGATTCGTCAGCTGGCAGGTATGCGTGGTTTGATGAACGATACCTCCGGTAAAACCATTGAAATCCCTATTCGTGCTAACTTCCGTGAAGGTCTTAACGTATTGGAATACTTCATTTCTTCTCACGGTGCCAGAAAAGGTTTGGCCGATACCGCTCTGCGTACGGCTGACTCCGGTTACCTAACCCGTCGTCTGGTTGATGTCAGCCAGGAAGTTATCATTCGTGAGGATGATTGCGGTACTGATAAGGGTATTGAAGTATTTGACATTCGTGATGGTAAGGAATTAATTGAAGGTCTGTTCGACCGCTTAAACGGTCGCTATGCATTAGAAGATATCGTACATCCCAAAACCGGCGAAGTCATTGTTGCGGCAAATAATTTGATTACCGAAGCACTGGCTAAAAAGGTTGTGGATGCAGGGGTTAAACGTGCGGTTATCCGTTCTGTTCTCACCTGTAAAGCAAAGGTTGGTATCTGTGCTAAATGTTACGGTTCTAACCTGGCAAGCGGCGATACTGTTCCCGTTGGTGAGGCTGTTGGTATTATCGCCGCACAGTCCATCGGCGAACCGGGTACACAGCTGACCATGAGAACGTTCCATACCGGTGGTGTTGCAACAGCAGACGATATCACACAGGGTCTGCCCCGTGTTGAAGAATTGTTCGAAGCAAGAAAACCCAAGGGCTTGGCTATCATTGCTGAAATTGGCGGTAAAGTCAGCCTGGTTGAAAATAAGAAAAAGCGCGAAATTGTTATTACCGATGATGAAAACGGCGATGCTAAAACCTATCTCATTCCTTATGGTTCCAGAGTTAAGGTAGCAGATGGCGATATTGTTTTAAAGGGTGACGAATTGACAGAGGGTAGCGTTAATCCTCATGATATTCTGCGCATTAAGGATATTTCCGCTGTGCAGCAGTACCTCATTCAGGAAGTGCAGCGTGTTTATCGTCTGCAGGGTGTTGATATTAACGACCGTCACATTGAGGTTATTGTTCGTCAGATGTTGCGCAGAGTACGTATTGAAGAATCTGGTGATTCTAACTTCTTAGCCGGCTCTTTGGTTGACATTAACGAATTTGAAACCGTTAATGCAGACCTTAAAGCAAAAGGCTTAACACCTGCAACTTGCACAAGAATTATTTTGGGTATTACCAAGGCATCCTTAACAACCGATTCTTTCTTGTCTGCGGCGTCCTTCCAGGAAACCACCCGTGTGCTGACAGAAGCTGCTACCAAGGGTAAAATTGACCCATTGGTTGGCCTTAAAGAAAACGTTATTATCGGTAAATTGGTTCCTGCTGGTACTGGTATGCCCAAGTATCAAAACACCAGTTACGAAAATGCAGTAACACAGGAAGCAGAAAACCCCTATAGCGCTTACATTTTAGATAATAGCGATTATATCGGTTCTAATATTGTTCCTGAGCAGGGTGCTTCTTCTGAAGAGAACATGTAAATTACCTATTGACATGGTAGAAAAATTGTGATAAAATTATTTAGTGTGTATGCGCCGGCAGTCTTTATGTCTGCCGGCCAAATACAGTGTACAGGCTTCTCTGTACCTGAAAAATACGGAGTGACAAGAAAACATGGACGGCGATATACGAAGTCAACAACTTTTCATTGGAATTAAGCAATGCACGGAAGCTGTAGCAGACGGAAAGGCTTTAAAAGCATATATAGCAAAGGATGCAGATGCACCTGTGCGTGAGCCTTTTGAAGCGTTATGCCGTAAAATGTCTGTGCCCGTTATTTATTTTGATACAAAACAACAGTTGGGACGCGCCTGCGGCATTGACGTAGGTGCGGCTTGCGCCGTTGTTTTGATATAGCTTTGCTTTGGCAAAGCAAGGCAAAGAGCTACTCTGCTCCACTGCCTATTCAATTTGTCTGAAAGGAGGAAATCAGTTCATGCCAACCTTTAACCAGCTTGTGAGAAAAGGTAGAGAAACAACTGTTAAGAAATCGACGGCTCCTGCTCTTTTGAAGGGCCTCAACACTCTTAAGAAGAAATCTACCGACATCAATGCGCCGCAAAAACGTGGTGTTTGCACCTCGGTTAAAACCATGACACCGAAAAAGCCGAACTCAGCTCTTCGTAAACTTGCCAGAGTTAGATTGACAAACGGTATCGAAGTATCGGCTTACATTCCCGGTATTGGTCACAACCTGCAGGAGCATAGCGTTGTTCTGATCCGTGGCGGTAGAGTTAAGGATCTTCCTGGTGTGCGTTATCACATCATCCGTGGTTCTTTAGATACTTCTGGTGTTGCGAATCGTATGCAGGGCAGATCAAAGTATGGTGCAAAACGTCCTAAAAAATAATAAACGTTTTGCGAATTAAATCACAACTGTGCTGGTACCGTACCAAAAGAACTGATTTGTTTCTTTTATATTATGTACTGTGCACAAACGGCTTGATAGCCGAGTACCTGTGATTTCATTTTAATTTGATGAAGGAGGGAAGAAAAGTGCCAAGAAGAGGTTTTATTGCAAAAAGAGAGGTTCTGCCTGATCCGCTTTACGGAAGTACAGTGGTAACTCGCCTGATTAACAACGTTATGTTAGACGGTAAAAAAGGCGTTGCGCAGAAAATCGTTTACGGTGCTTTCGAGATTGTTCAGGAGAAAACCGGTAAAGATCCTTTAGAAGCTTTTAAAGAGGCCATGGATAACATTATGCCTGTTTTGGAAGTTAAGGCTCGCCGCGTTGGTGGTGCAACTTACCAGGTTCCTATGGAAGTTCGCCCCGAGCGTAAACAGACCTTAGGTTTAAGATGGCTCACTCTGTACAGTCGCCAGAGAAGCGAAAAAACCATGAAAGAGCGTTTAGCTGCTGAAATCATGGATGCAATCAACGGCACCGGTGCTTCTGTTAAAAAGCGGGAAGATACCCACAAAATGGCAGAAGCAAACAGAGCATTTGCACATTACAGATGGTAATCATCTTTTATGTAAACAGAATTTAATTCGATTTTCGAAGAAAGGAGGAAGATTGTGGCAAGAGATTTTTCTTTGGAAAAAACAAGAAACATTGGTATTATGGCTCACATTGATGCCGGTAAAACAACAACGACAGAGCGTATTCTGTTCTACACTGGTCGTATTCATAAGATTGGTGAAACGCATGAAGGTGCATCTCAGATGGACTGGATGGAGCAAGAAGCAGAACGTGGTATTACCATTACCTCTGCAGCTACTACCGCACAGTGGCAGAACCATAGAATCAATATCATCGATACCCCCGGCCACGTTGACTTTACTGTTGAAGTTGAACGTTCACTCCGTGTGTTAGACGGTAGTGTAACTGTTTTCTGTGCTAAGGGTGGTGTTGAGCCCCAATCTGAAACAGTTTGGCGCCAGGCTGACACATACGGCGTTCCCCGTATGGCTTATGTAAATAAGATGGATATTATGGGTGCAGATTTCTACAATGTTGTAGATATGATGAAAACCCGTTTGCATTGTAATGCAGTGCCCATCCAGTTGCCTATTGGCTCCGAAGATACTTTTAAAGGCATTATTGACTTAGTCAATATGAAAGCATATGTGTATTATGATGACCTTGGTAAAGATATCCGCGAGGAAGAAATTCCCGCTGATCTGCAGGACAAGGCTGATGAATACAGAAATGCACTCTTAGAATCAGTTGCTGAAACCAGCGAAGAACTGATGGATAAATATTTAGAGGGTGAAGAACTGACGGAAGCTGAAATTAAAGGTGCTATTCGTAAGGCTACCATTGCAAACGATATGGTTCCTGTACTCTGCGGTACTTCTTACCGTAACAAGGGTGTACAGAAGCTTCTGGATGCTGTTGTAGCATATATGCCCTCCCCCTTAGACGTTCCCGCTATCCGTGGTGTAGATTTAGATGGTAACGAAGTAGAAAGCCCGTCTTCTGACGAAGCTCCCTTCGCAGCCCTCGCATTTAAGATTATGACTGACCCCTTTGTTGGTAAGCTTTGCTTCTTCCGTGTGTACTCTGGTACCCTGGATGCAGGCTCTCATATCTTAAACTCCACCAAGGACAACAAAGAACGTATCGGTCGTATTCTGCAGATGCACGCAAACGACAGAAAGGATATCGACAAGGTTTACTCCGGTGACATCGCTGCTGCTGTTGGTCTTAAAAATACCACAACTGGCGATACACTGTGTGACCCTGCTCATCCGATCATTTTGGAATCCATGGAATTCCCTGATCCTGTTATCCGCGTTGCTATCGAGCCGAAGACCAAGGAAGGTCAGGAAAAAATGGGTATTGCTCTCTCCAAACTGGCTGAAGAAGATCCCACATTCCAGACTTATACTGATGAGGAAACAGGTCAGACCATCATTGCCGGTATGGGCGAGCTCCACCTTGAAATTATCGTAGATAGATTACTCCGTGAATTTAAGGTTGAAGCAAATGTTGGTAAACCTCAGGTTTCTTACAAAGAAACAATCCGCAAAGCTGTTGACGTTGAAAATAAATACGCTAGACAGTCCGGTGGTAAAGGTCAGTACGGTCATGTTCTCATGAAGGTAGAGCCCTTAGAAGCCGGTAGCGGTTATGAATTCGTTAACAAAATCGTTGGTGGTGCTATTCCTAAGGAATATATCCCCGCTGTTGATGCCGGTGTTCAGGGTGCTATGCAGTCCGGTATTTTGGCTGGTTACAACGTTGTTGACGTTCGCGTTACTCTGTACGACGGTTCTTATCACGAAGTTGACTCTTCTGAAATGGCATTTAAAATTGCCGGTTCTATGGCATTTAAAGATGCTTGCCGCAAGGGTGACCCTGTGTTGAAAGAACCCATTATGCAGGTTGACGTTATTGTTCCCGAAGAATACATGGGCGACGTTATGGGTGACTTAAACTCCCGTCGTGGTCAGATTCAGGGTATGGAAGCTCGTCCTGGTGCACAGGCAATTTCTGCTTTCGTTCCCCTGTCTGAAATGTTTGGTTACGCTACTGACCTGCGTTCAAGAACACAGGGTCGTGGTCAGTACACCATGCAGCCCAGCCACTACGAAGAAGTTCCCAAGAGCATTCAGGAACAGATTATTTCTTCTAAAGCTAAGAAAGATGCTTAATTTTAGCACTTTTCAGCTTTATTTGGGAAAAGTTTTATAAAGTACTTGATTTTTTACAAAAAAAATTGTAAAATGATTCTATAAGTTTAAAATTTATTAATTAAAAAAATAGGAGGCTATAACAATGGCTAAGGCTAAATTCGAAAGAACCAAACCGCACGTTAACATTGGTACCATTGGTCACGTTGACCATGGTAAGACCACTTTGACCGCTGCTATCACCAAAACTCTGAGCTTGACCGGCGGCGCAGAATTCAAGGCTTATGATCAGATTGACGGTGCTCCCGAAGAAAGAGAAAGAGGTATTACCATTTCTACTGCTCACGTTGAGTACGAAACCGCTAACAGACACTATGCACACGTTGACTGCCCCGGACATGCTGACTACGTTAAGAACATGATCACCGGTGCTGCTCAGATGGACGGTGCTATCTTAGTTGTATCTGCTGCTGACGGCCCGATGCCCCAGACCAGAGAACACATCCTGCTGGCTAGACAGGTAGGCGTTCCCTACATCGTTGTTTATATGAACAAAGCTGACCAGGTTGACGATCCTGAATTGTTAGAGCTGGTTGAAATGGAAATCAGAGAACTGTTGAACGAATATGAATTCCCCGGCGACGATACTCCTATCGTTGTAGGTTCTGCTCTGCAGGCTCTGGAATGTGCTTCTAATGACAACTCCGCTCCTGAATATGAATCTATTCTGAAGCTGATGGCTGAAGTTGATGCTTACATTCCCGAACCCGAAAGAAAGACTGACCTGCCCTTCTTAATGCCTGTCGAAGACGTATTCTCCATCACCGGTCGTGGTACTGTTGCTACCGGTCGTGTTGAAAGAGGTACTCTCTGCGTGAACGACGAAGTTGAACTGGTTGGTTTAGTTGACGAAGTTCGTAAAATCGTTGTTACCGGTGTTGAAATGTTCAGAAAACTGTTAGACCGTGCAGAAGCTGGTGACAACATCGGTGCTCTGCTTCGTGGTGTTCAGAAGAACGAAATCGAAAGAGGTCAGGTTCTGGCTAAGCCCGGTTCCATTCAGTGCCACACTTCTTTCAAAGGCGAAGTTTACGTCCTGTCTAAAGATGAAGGCGGCCGTCATACTCCGTTCTTCAACAACTACAGACCTCAGTTCTATTTCAGAACTACTGACGTTACCGGCGTTATCAAACTGCCTGAAGGCGTTGAAATGTGCATGCCTGGCGATAACGTATCCATGGAAGTTGAACTGATCACTCCGATCGCTATCGAAGAAGGTCTGCGTTTCGCTATCCGTGAAGGTGGTAGAACCGTTGGTTCCGGCGTTGTATCTTCTATCATTAAATAATTAACCTTTTAGGTTAGTATTACACCCCACACACTCAGTGTGGGGTGTTTTTTTATTATAAAATCTTATCCAATAATATCTAACACATCTCCCTCATAATCCTCCCCCATACGTTCTATGTTTACATAATTATCCGGAACCTTGCCAACAATAATTGTTTGTACAACCGGCATCTCTGTAATCACCTCAGACATAACCTGACCGGTAGGTAAAATAATCCCTACATTCGTTTTTGCCAACATACTGATTGCAAGATGTGTTTGATTAATGCCACTTGCCGTAAATTCACTTTTAAAATCTAATTTTGTTCTGCCATAAGGAATCAGTTTAACAGAAAAACGGGGACCTACGCCTGCAAACAACGGACTGCCCGTTAAACTGCCTAATGGTATATAAATATTCGTCTCATCAATTTGGCTAAGCGCTGATTGAATGGCTGCAGATGCCTCTGATTGTAATTGGTTGACCCGCATCATATCCGATTCTAATGCACTAATGGTACCGTCTTCTAAACGTGATAACTTGATTAATTCAGTATAGCTAATATTTTGAAACAAACCTTTTACCGCCCGTTGAGTGACTTGTTCTGCAATAATTTTGGTCTGACTATCTGCTAACTCTAACAAAAGAGGCTGCACAATTTTTAAAAAATATATAGCCCCTGTTCCCAGCAGAGAAATACATAATACAACAATTAAAAAACCGGATACCTTTTTGTGGTTTATCCGGTTGCTTTTGATGCATATTCGTTTTTTATCACCTAATCGCATGGCGGTTTTCCCCCTTGCTGTAACGCTTTATATTATTCTATGCAAAAAAGGGAAATAATGTGACAGAGTAAATTATTTTTTTAGTCAAGCGCACCCACCTTGCGCTAACCATCGCCTATATAATCTATTTAAAAGGGACTTAAAAGCCCCTTTACTTCAATTTCTTTGTTTTAGCAAATAAAGAACATGCCCCAAAGTAAAAATTACAAAAAAACAGTCAAAATAAGCCTGCTGTTTAAACTGGTTTTACATGCTAGATGTTATGACCATATTCCATCACTCTGCGGTTTAATAATGAAAAGGTACTTCGTTTAACATATCATGTAGTATGTTATAGTTTTTTAAAAGTAAAGCCCCTGCCGCCACAAACCAAATTCTTAATTACGCTCCTCCTTTGGTATTAAACCACCTTGCCCTTGCCAATGATAATCTGGTGGGCCAGGGCACCAATCATCACCCGTCCGCTTTGCACGGTAACATCCTTATCACAAATGGTATAGTTAAGTTCTACATTGTCTTCAATAATGGTATCCTGCATTAAAATGCAGTTTTTAACAATCGCACCCCGACCAATTTTAACACCGCGGAACAAAATAGAATTTTCCACATGTCCTGCAATGTCACAACCGTCTGCAATGAGGCTATTGGTAAGATAGCAACCCTGGGCATAACGGGTAGGCACTTCATCACGAATTTTCGTATAAATAGGGCCGCAACGAAAAAACATTTCCTCGCGAATCTCCCCGTTTAATAGCGCCATATTCGCTGTAAAGTAACGGTTCACATTATCAATTCGAAGAAGGTTGCCTTTAAATTCCAAATTACAAATGTTTAAAAGCTTGCATTTAGCCTGCAAAATTTCCCGTTCAAAATCGACTAAATTATAGGAACTGGCCTCATGCAAAATTTCCAATAAAAATTCACGTTTTAAAATATACATGCCCATACTGCAGCTTTCCACACCCGGTATGCCATAATGCATGAGTACATCAGCCACACGGCCGTTATAGTCGCTGCGCACCACCAAATCCTTTGCATCGTCCTGCCCTGTAATTTTTTCTTTTTTAGTAACAATACTAATTTGGGCACCGGCCTTCATATGCTGTTTAAGCAATTCACGGTAATCAATGTTGCAAATAATGTTCGCATCTGCCAGCAAAACATACTCCTCATTAGAACGCTCTAAAAACCGTCGTGCCCCCCACAGAGCTTCGATTTTTCCGCGATACACATTTTTCTGGCCTGTGCCGAAGGGCGGTAAAATAAATAATCCATCCACCTTTCTGTCCAGGTCCCATTCCTTTCCACTGCCCAAATGGTCCATGAGGGATTGATAGTTTTGCTTGGTAATAACACCCACGTTCGATATGCCGGAATTGACCATATTGGAAAGTACAAAATCAATCAGCCGGTAGCGTCCACCATAAGGCAAGGAGGCCAGTGTTCTTTTGCTGGCAATTTCACCTAAACGCTCATCATATATGTTCGAAAAAATAATACCCATCATATTCATATGTGCCCTCTCCTTACTACATAGCTTTAGACGAAATTTTCTTTTTCTCAGGTATCACCGTGATCTCTGGGATTTCGTTATTTATACACGGAGTTCCAACAACAGCGGCATCATCAATCATGGCGCCCTTTCCCACAATACTATACTGCACCACCGCGTTTTTTTTAACCGTAACACCGGGCAAAAGCACAGAGGAAATCACCTGAGCACCCGGTTCAATTACACAATCGCTGGAAACAACAGAAGAAGCCACACGGCCACTAATGTTACAGCCTTTTGTGATAATAGACTTTGAAAGCTCTGCACCCTCTGCCACATAAGTAGGCGGCCCTTCATAATTTCGTGCATAAATGCGCAAGTTTTCATCATCACTGTATAAGCCGCAAGCCGGATTTAACATGTCCATATTGGCCTCCCATAAACTTTCAGTGGTTCCCACATCCTTCCAATATCCGCTAAATTCCCAAGCAAAAAGCTGTTTTTGGTCACGTAGCATGGCGGGAATAATGTTTTTGCCAAAATCGTGAGCAGATTTTTCTGCTTTATCATCCTCCGTTAAATATTTTTTCAGCACTTCCCAACTAAACACATAAACGCCCATAGAAGCCTTTGTACTTTTGGGACGTTTGGGTTTTTCTTCAAATTCTGTGATTCTGCCTTGATTGTCTGTGCTTAAAATGCCAAATCGGGTGGCCTCATCATAAGGTACATCAATCACCGCAATGGTGCAATCTGCCTCCTTTTCTTCATGAAAACTGACCAATTTGCTGTAATCCATTTTATAAATATGGTCGCCGGATAAAATTACCACATAGGCCGGATGATAGCGCTCGATAAACTTTATGTTTTGAAAAATAGCATTGGCAGTTCCCTCATACCAGGATTTTGAATTAATTTTGGTATAAGGCTGCAAAATATGAACACCGCCCCGATTTCTATCTAAACCCCAAGGCTGTCCGTTACCAATATAATCATTCAATTCTAAAGGCTTATATTGGGTTAAAACGCCCACGGTATCAATGCCGGAGTTCACACAATTTGATAAAGTGAAATCAATAATTCTGTATTTTCCGCCAAAAGGCACGGCAGGCTTGGCAATGTGCCGCGTAAGAGAACCCAGACGACTGCCCTGACCGCCGGCCAATAACATAGCAATGATTTTTTTCCTACTCATTTTTCTTTTTTCTCCTTTCTTGTGACATGCATTTTTGTAGCTGATAAAAGCGGCCGACATTGGTACCACGGTGGTCACAACACTTTATTCATAATGTCTGGTCATTTTATTAATTAAAGCGTAAAAGGCTCAAGCCCCTCAAACCATCGTCTTCCATAGTATCAACGTCTTTTATAAAGCATAAAAATATACAAAGATATATGTATGCAAACCATCAAGAATTTATACCAAATTTTTTGTGTTTTTCCATAAAAACCTATAAAAAGCAGATTATGGATAAAGTGTTTTTCAATGTTTATTTACATTTTTTGAATTTAACACACAAAAAGATGCAACAAAACACCAAAAACAAGCTGCTGAAAACGCATACGGCATCCACAGTGGGTAGCTTTTGGGCAACCTGATAAAACGTTAAAAAAACAGGTGCTTGCTTTTGCTGTAACAGAGGATATAGCCCATATACCATAAAGGCGGACAATGCCCCATGAAGCAATTTGCCCAGACAGTATGTCTTTAGGCCTAAATCGGTTCCGCTCAACATGCTCTTGGCCTGCATCATAACACAAAGGCCACCAAACCCTAAAAAAAATGCCACCAGCGCAAGGGTTATGCGCATGGATAGACCGGCACTTAGCAAAAGCACCGTACCGCCAGTTACCTCTAACACACTTTTAATTAAAAGCGCCAAAAATGGTGGCAATAGCCATTCTAAAACAGGAGTTATACCAGCGACAACCGCGGCAAAAAAGAGAATAAAACCACAAACTGAAAACAGGGTATGCACACCATTTGTCACCGCGTCTGAAAAGTTTTCAGCCAGCCCCGCAGAATGCACCAAACCTTTAGTCCTTTTAGGCTCACCAAACACCATTTTTTTATGATAAAAGCGAAAACATCGTCCCACAATAAAGGCACAAAATGCGTGCACCGCATATAAAAACAAACCGGTTTCGGTGCTGTGTAAAAGTCCCGTACCCACAGCGCCTATAACAAAAAGGGGACCTGCATTATTGCAAAAAGGCAACAGCCTTTCTGCCTCTGTCCTTGTAATCTCCCCTTTTTTATATAATTCCGCCGTGATTTTAGCCCCCATGGGATAGCCGCTGATAAGGCCAATAACAAAGCTAAGGGCACTGGCACCACGCACCCTAAAAAGAGGATACATAATGCCTGACAAAAGGTCAGCACATCGATTTAAAACACCACCGGAAATGAGCATACCGGACAATACAAAAAAAGGAAATAAAGAGGGAATCACCGTTTTATAACAAAGCACAAGACTTTCCTGCAGGGAAGGTATGACCCGATTGGAATACACCGCAAATAACACAAAAAACAGTAGCACCATTCCATAAAACAAGCCAGATGTAACTTTATCTATCCCTTTTTCTTTGTTCATTTGCTTTCACTTCGCTTTCTGTTTAGAATTGGTTTCTTTGTAATGAATATGAAAACCATTGCATAAAAATAACATACGAGGTGGTTATGTGAAAAATAAAAAAAACACCGGCAAACGTTTATCCGGATTATTGGATGTGCCTCTGGATGTTGTGGCCGATGTGCCCCGGTTTACCTTAAATGATAACTGTGAGCTTTCCATAGAAAATTATAAAAGCATTGAAAGCTACGAACCCGCTGAAATTTGTTTGCGAAGTAAACATTACCGCATTACTATTACGGGAAAAAATTTGCAAATTGTGACCATTACTGATGATGAAATTTTAATTCAGGGCATCATTACAAATCTATCATTAAGCTGAAAGGAAGCTTGTTATGCTGCTGACACGTCTGTTTTGCTTTTTTAGGGGATATTTGGTCATAACCGTAACTGGACGATATCCCGAACGGTTTTTAAATGTTTGTGCTACGCACCACATTTTAATTTGGGATGTGTTTGCATGCTCTGACAGAATGTTTAAGTGTTCTGTTAGCATGAAGGGGTTTCGACTTTTGCGCCCTATTGCCAAAAAAACCGGCGTACGGGTTAAAATTATCGAAAAACGGGGCTTTCCCATGTTGCTGGCCCTCATAAAAAAGAGAAAATGGTTTTTAGTGGGGTTGTCTGCCACTCTTGTTTCGATGATTGGTTTAAATCAATTTATCTGGAAATTGGAAATTACAGGGTGTGAAACCATTTCAGCCGCTTATGTTAAGCAGCAGCTTGCCGATTGCGGTTTATATGTAGGCGCTTTTCGACCCCATATTGACGAAAAAAAATTGCAGACAAAAATGCTCATTCAAACCCCTGAGCTTGCCTGGCTATGGGTGGATAAAAGCGGGTCTAAAGTAACGGTGCAGGTAAAAGAACGGGTCCTGCCCCCTGCCATCTATGACAACACTGCTTTTTGCAATCTGGTTGCCGCAAAAGACGGCGTGATTGACTCGATGATTGTTAAAAATGGCGTCCCTTTAATAAAAGCAGGAGACACCGTGCGCGAAGGCGATATTTTAGTCAGCGGCTTAATTGTCAGCGAAAAAGGGGTAGAATCCCGCCAGGTTCAATCTGAAGGCAATATCTATGCTAAAGTGTGGTATGAAAAAAGCAAGGCCTTTTCTCTCTTTAGTCCGATAAAAACCGAAACCGGTAACAAGGAGCGAAAATATACACTGCACCTGTTTGGACATGACTTTTCTCTGTTCAAAAATCCGCACACCTCCTTTACGGAATATAGCCAAACAAGCCACTTACGCGAAGCAAACCTCTTTGGGTTCTCCTTAGGCATGGGTGTTAGTTATGAAGAGTTTATTGAAGAAAATACCATTTATGAAAAACAGAGTATAGAAAGTGTTGTGGCAGATGGAGGGGCACAACTGCTTACCGCTATTGATGAAGAAACAACACCGGATGCTGTTTTAACCGACAAACGTATTTCTTTTTGTGAAATTGACGAAGAAACTGTGGAGGTAACTGTAATTGCAGAATATATTGAAGATATTGCAAAAAAGGTTTTTGTGCCAATTGCCACCACAAATGAAGAAAACCAATAATATATTTATCTCTTACTATCATATTTTCTTTTTCTTGTCCATATATTGTACTATCCTAAAATCAGGAGGACAAGAATATGGAACAGATTTACAGACGTTGTAACGACCGCACCCATATCCGTAACCAAAACAAAGCACCCATTATAAGCGGATACAAACAAAAAATTGTTCGACAATCCTTATTTTGTCTGCTTTTATTTCTGCTTTGCCTTTTTGCTAAAAATACGCCGCTAACACAACTGGAAATCGTGCGAAACAGCATTCAGTTAATTTTAAATACACACACAGATTTTGCCTCCATGCCCAAAACAGTACAAAACTTTTTGCAAAAACACGTTTTGCAAAACTCAGCGGATGCCTTGCAAGGCAAAGATGTGCTTACTTCTTTAATACCACCTACAGACGCTGTGATGACCTCACCTTTTGGATTGCGAGTGCACCCTACTGATGGAACAGAAAAGTTTCATTATGGTGTGGATTTGGGTGCTCAAGAGGGAGAAAAAATTAAATGTGCTGCCAACGGCAATGCTGTTGAGGTGGGGAAAAACGACGAATACGGCAACTATATTTTAGTGCAACATCCAGATGAAATTTACACCTTTTATGCCCATTGTCAAACCATTTTGCCTGCGCCAGGGGACGAAATTCAGGCAGGACAAGTCATCGCAACGGCCGGTGCCACCGGTAATACCACCGGCTCCCATCTTCATTTTGAACTGAGAAATGGCGAAACCTATTTAGACCCGGCAGAATTTATTCAATTTAAACAGGGTGAAAACCATGATTAAAATAACACGTTTTTTCTATGTTCATTGGTTGGTGCTCCCCCTTTGCCTTTTCGCCCGTTTCACAGGCGGTTTATACACCCTGCTCACCGCTTATGCCGTGGTGACCATTCATGAACTGTTTCATCTTTTTGCCGCCCTTATAGTGCATGAACGGGTTGGTTCTGTTATCGTCATGCCTTTTGGTATGACGCTACGCCTTTCTGCCCAATTAATTCAAAATACCGAAAAAGAAATTTTTATTGCCGCTTTAGGTCCGCTTTCCAATCTTTTAATGTTGGCTCTGTGCCCTGTTTTAAGGCAGATTTATGGCAGTCATTCCCTGTCACTCACTGTTTTTCGTTATTTAAACATGGCCACGCTTTTCGTTAATTTGCTCCCCTGCCTCCCCTTAGATGGCGGGCGGATTGTAAAAGCTATTTTAACCAAAAAAATAGGCTATATCGCCGCTGCTTCATTAATGCGACGCATAAGCCGTTTTGTTACCATAAGCCTCACGCTTTTAGGAATTTTCTTGTTATGGATAACGCGATTGAATATTTCTCTTTTAATGGCTGCCGGTTTTTTGGCTCTGCACCTTTCTGAAGAAGAAAAACAAAACGAATATGTCATTATGCAGGAACTTTTATATAACAAGGACAAGCTCCGCAAAAAAGGTGCTATGCGCTCACAGACCATCACAGCTATGGACAGTGTGCCGGCACGGAAAATTTTTAAAATGCTCAGCTACGATTGCTATTATATCATCCTTATTGTCGATGGCGACCAAAAACCTGTTCGTGCTGTGACAGAGGCACAACTGGTGAGTGCCATTTTAGAAAAAGGCTGGCGTATTTTTTTAGCTCAAGTATAACACTTTGACAGGTGACGGATGATGATTAAAAATATAATATAAAAGAGAATTGTTAAAAAAACACAGCCCAAAATGGCCCATCGGCCGCTACTCACACCGAAAAAAATCAGGCTGCCTACCTGGCTCACACCAAAACCAGACAGCAAAATCGCGCCTCCGGGCAAAACCACATCATAAGCAAAAGACAATTTAAAGTCTGTGGTTTTCATCAAGCAATTCATGCTTAGAAAAGCATTGAGCAATTCAGTAATAAAAATAACTGCTAAATATCCGTTAATACCAAATCGGGGCAAGCACGTATAAATTAACAAAACACTAACGGCTGAATCAATAATATTATAACGCATCGAATTGACCTGGCGATTTAAACCCTTTAGCATAGCATCCACTACCCCATCAATGTACATAACCACCACTAATGGTGCTAAAAACCGGATAAATAAACCGGCATCACCACTGTGATATACTGCCTGACCCAATTCATAAGAAAACACAAAAAAAATGCCGGCGGCACCAATCGCAAACAAAACCGTGGTGCGCAACGCCCGGGTAGCAATCCGGCTAATACCGGAAAGATTCCCCGTTTTTTGATACTCAGTCAGCTCCGGTATCAGCAAACCGGAAAAAGCGCCCAACATCGCCGCCGGAAATAAAAGAAGAGGCATAACCATGCCATGAACAATACCGTATTGTGCTAAAGAAGCTGATGCCGAGGCCCCATATTTTTTTAACCCAGCAGGGATTAAGAGATGCTCTAACGTTAAAAGTCCGGAACGTAAATAAGAACTAATAGCCACCGGCACAACAAAACGAACCAACCGAAAAAGATATTTCCGTTCCCCCTCTTTGCCGTTTCTTTGTTGTCTTTTTTCCAGCTTATATAAAACAAACAAATATAAAAACGAGCATATTTCTGCCACACTGCCACCGCCAACTATGGCAATGCAAGCATATTCAATGCCGCGACCGGCAAAAACATGCAATGCAAAAACCGTGACCAGCATTTTAACAAATAATTCAAATACCTGCGCTGAGGCACTTTTTACAATGCGTCGAACTGCCACAAAATAACCGTTCACGGCGGCAGACATGGCAACAAAGGGTAAGCTGATGGATAACAGATAAAGCGGTCGCACCGTGCGAATATCACACAACCAGTATGTGCCGATTTGCGATGCAAAAAGAAACAAAACCATAGCCGATAACACACCGAATAGCATGGTATAGCCCATACAAACCCGCATCACCTTTTGCATGCCACGATGACAATGAAGGGAAAGTTCCTCGGTGACAAGGCGTGTGGCCGCCAACGATGCACCAGAGGATGCAACCGTTGTTGCTAACATATAAACAGACATAATTAAACCAAATAAACCTACTCCCTCAGCACCAATGGTGTTGGTGATATACACATTAAAAGCAAGGCCGGCTCCCCGCAAAAAAACAGTTGTACAACCTAAAATAATTCCGTTTACAAAAAAACGCTTGGCTCGTTTCACATCTTCCACCTCTGTACATTGTATGAGCAGAATAAATGCGAAATGTCTTAAGACTTATTTTTTTCATAAAATATAAAATACCCACCCGCATATCAATAGCGGGGGGGTATTTCATTTTCGGGCATAGCCCTACCCTTTACTGGCTGCGCACAAGTGCGCTTTTTATTGGCCTGCCAGCCATGCAACTATTACTTGCTACCCATAAATGGGTTGTTTTTTGCAGGCCTCTCCTTGAGGAGAGGCTCTGCCGTAGGCGGTGGTGAGGTGTAGGTTGTGAATACAACC
>JAZODT010000024.1:0-7436 GCA_045597205.1 Clostridia bacterium | reverse complement strand
AACATTCTGACCGTAGCTTGTTCTGTACTTCAGTTTGCCTAAAAGACGGACAATTTCAGGATGCAGGCCGTGAACGCCGGTTTCAAACACGGCATTTTCGCCTTCCTGCTTAATCTCAGCCTCAACCTCTTTTTTGGCCTTTTCGTACATTTCTTCAATCCGGGCAGGATGAATTCTACCGTCAACAATCAGTTTTTCCAAAGACAAACGGGCAATTTCTCTTCTCACCGGGTCAAAGCCGGATAAAATGACCGCTTCAGGTGTATCATCAATAATCAGGTCGATACCCGTTAAGGTTTCGAGCGTTCTAATGTTACGACCTTCTCGGCCAATAATTCTGCCCTTCATTTCATCATTGGGCAAATTCACAACACTCACGGTTGTTTCGGCCACGTGGTCTGCCGCACATTTCTGAATCGCACCGGCAATAATGTTTTTAGCATTTTTTTCTGCATTTTCTTTTGCCTGTGTTTCAATCTCTTTCACCATAAGCGCAGCCTCATGACGGATTTCACTTTCCACACTCTTTAAAAGAAATTGTTTTGCTTCTTCAACCGAAAGTCCGGAAACCTGTTCTAAAACAACCAGTTCTTTTTTCTTAACCTCTTCAATTTCACCTTTGAGTTGGTCTAACTCTTTTTCTTTAACTGCAAGCTTTTCTTCTTTTTGTTCAATGACTTCAGTTTTCTTGTCTAAATTTTCTTCTTTTTGCTGAATACGGCGCTCCTGTCTGGAGATTTCGCCTCTACGTTCCTTAATTTCTTTGTCAAATTCCTGTCTTTGCTTATGGTTTTCTTCTTTAGCCTCTAACAGTAATTCACGTTTTTTGCTTTCGCCTTCTTTTTTAGCACGCTGTATGATTTCCTTAGCTTCTGCCTCAGCACTGCCGAACTCTGCTTCAGCAATCTTTTTTCTATGGGAAACGCCCAGGCGGAACGCAATCACAGAAGCCAGGGCAATTAAAATCAAAGCGACTACTATGTAGATTATCGTTTCTATCTTCGGTACCCCCTTTTTCTAAATTTTTATGTCATAATCAGTTACCATTAAAAAAAGATAAACAACTACACATTTTATTTTACCTTTTTTTTATCTTTCTGTCAATGCCAAATTCGTGTTTTTTACAAAAAAATTCTTATTTATTTTATTTACTTTTACCAAATTGTTTGTTAACATTCCACTTATACAAATTTTAGCATTGAATTTTGTTAAAATGCAACAGAAATATTTTAAAGTTATTACGCCTATTGACAGATATTCTGAATAAAATTATAATATAATTAAAGAGGAGATTATGATGAATATACAAATACCGACAGATGTTTTATACATATTAAATACGCTGAATCAACTCGGTTATGAGGCCTATGTTGTGGGCGGTTGCGTGCGAGACAGTTTATTGGGCAAAACGCCTAACGACTGGGATATAACCACTGCTGCCACACCGGAACAAATGACCGCACTTTTTCCAAAAACCGTGCCTACTGGAATCATCCATGGAACTGTGACCGTTTTGGTTGAAAAGAACGCTTACGAGGTGACGACTTTTAGAAAAGACGGGGTGTATGAAAATCACAGAAGTCCTGAAAACGTTACTTTTACCGACGATATAACACAGGATCTTTCTCGTCGTGATTTTACCATGAATGCCATGGCATACCACCCGACAAATGGTCTGGTCGATCCCTTTGGCGGTCAGGTTGATATTGAAAATCGACTAATTCGTTGCGTTGGCAACCCTTTAAAGCGTTTTGATGAAGATGCGTTGCGTATGCTCCGCGCCATCCGTTTTGCCGCGCAAACCGGTTTTGTTATTCATGAAGATATTATAAACGCTATTAAAGAACTGGCACCATTCATCCAATCCATCAGTGCTGAGCGGATTCGGGATGAGCTTTTAAAAACATTGTTAGCTCCCCACCCAGAGCAGTTGATTACCCTTAGAGAAACCGGACTGTTATCCTTGATTCTGCCGGAAGTTGACCGTTGTTTTGATACGGGACAGCACTCAAAATATCACTGCTACGATGTGGGTTATCACACCTTAGAGGCGTTAAAAAACGTACCTGCAGAACCCACGTTGCGCTTAGCAGCACTTTTGCATGACATTGGAAAACCCATCAAAAAAACAACAGGAAAAGATGGTTTTGACCATTTTTACATGCATGAATTAGTTAGTCACGACCTGGCTGAACAAATTCTAACCAGACTTAGATTTGATAATAAAACCAAAAAGGATGTTTTGCACCTGATTAAACATCATGACAGACGGATGGCTGCCACCAAAACCTCCGTCCGCCGTGCCGTAGCCAAAGTTGGCAAAGAGATGTTTATTCCGCTTTTGCAGTTAATGCGTGGCGATGCTATGGGGCAACACCCAATTTTTTTAGAAGAACGTTTGACTCATTATGATGCTGTGGAGACATTATATCAGGAAATCATTGCCGAAGGGAATGCTCTGTCGGTAGCAGATTTAGCTATTAGCGGTAATGATTTAATTGCTTTGGGTTATCACGGCAAAGATGTTGGCCAGTTACTTGCAAAAGCATTGGATTTTGTGCTGGAATATCCTGAAAAAAATCAAAAAGAACTTCTTTTGCAAAAAATTCAGCAAAATTTTTAAAATAACTGATTAAACACCATATTCCCGTGGTATATATACAAAAAAGATAAAAATAACCGAATTTTTGACAACTAAATAAAACGCACCTTTCCCCATCGTATCCCTGTCGGCTCGGCCGACTTCTCTTAGGTAGGTATTAATTGTTAATTTAATTAATTAGCATCGCAATACAATTATTATATGCAATATTGCATGAGAACATGGAGGGAAATCGAATGAAAGACTATCCGGTAGCAAAATGCAGAAATCTTGTACTGTTAGGCCATGGACGGGCTGGTAAAACCTCGCTGGCAGAAGCTTTGCTGTTTTGTGCAGGTGCTTCTGACCGTTTGGGTAACATCGCCGCAGGCAACACCGTCAGTGACTATGATCCTGAAGAAATTAAACGCCTTTGTTCTATCAGTACGTCCACCCTGCCCTTAGAATGGCGTGACGGTAAAATTAACCTGATGGATACCCCTGGATATTTTGATTTTATCGGCGAACAGACAGAAGCTGTCGCGGCAGCTGACTGTGCGCTGCTGGTAGTCAGCGGAAAATCCGGTGTGAGCGTAGGGGCAGAAAAAGCGTGGACTCTTTGTGAAAAGCAAAATTTGCCATTAATTATTTTTATTAATAAATTAGATGATGAAAAGGCTGATTACCATAAAGTTTTAAACGAACTTAAGGATCGTTTCGGCAAACGAATTGCTCCTTGTCTCGTTCCTATAAAAAAAGACGATAAAATTGATGGTTTTGTAAACATTGTTGATATGACCTCCCGCCGATTTGAAGGCGATAAACGAATCGACGGCCCCGTTCCTGATGGTATGGATGAAGAAATTTTACCTGTTCGGGATATGATTATGGAAGCCGTTGCTGAAACTGATGACGATTTAATGGCTAAATATTTTGAAGGGGAAGAATTTACCCCGGAAGAGATTTATGACGGTTTGAAAAAAGGTACCGCAAAAAGAGAAATTATTCCTGTTCTTTGCGGCAGTGCCGTTAAAAACCAAGGCACGCAACTGTTACTCGATGCCATTATTAAATACATGCCCGGTCCCGACCGTTTTACAAAATTAGCCGAAGATGCTTCTGGTGACCCGGTTGAAATTGAAGCAGACCCACAGGGGCCTTTAGCCGCACAATGCTTTAAAACCATTGCCGACCCCTTTATTGGTCGGTTATCCTTTGTGCGTGTGTATCGTGGTATTTTGAAAAAAGACTCTGTGGTTTATAATGCTAACAAAAAAGCCGAAGAAAAAATCGGCAAACTTTATTACATGCGTGGCAAAAAGCAAATAGATGCTGATGGTATTTCTGCCGGCGATATTGGTGCCATTCCCAAATTGAGTATTACGGCTACCGGCGATACTCTGTGTGATAAATCCAACATTGTTTTATTTGAAAAAATTGAGTTCCCCGCTCCGGTTACTCGCATGGCAATTATGCCTAAGACTAAGGGAGATGAGGAAAAAATCAGTGCCGGTCTTCAAAAAATGATGGAAGAAGATAAAACCATTAGCTTAGAAAACAACGCTGAAACTAAACAACAAGTGCTCTCCGGCATTGGCGAACAGCATATTGAAGTTGTTACAAGCAAATTAAAAGCTAAATATGGTGTGGATGTTACTTTGGCAGAACCTAAAGTACCCTACCGTGAAACCATTCGTAAAGCCGTTAAGGCAGAGGGCAAGCACAAAAAACAATCCGGCGGTCATGGTCAGTATGGTCATGTTTGGATTGAATTTGAACCGGCTGATACTGATGAGTTAATCTTTGAAGAAAAAGTTTTCGGTGGTGCTGTGCCCAAAAACTTCTTCCCTGCTGTTGAAAAAGGGTTAAAAGACAGCATGGCTCACGGTGTTTTGGCAGGCTACCCGGTGGTTGGTTTAAAAGCCACTTTATATGATGGTTCCTACCACAGTGTGGATTCTTCTGAAATGGCCTTTAAAACGGCAGCCAACCTGGCCTTTAAGGCAGGTTTAGCACAGGCTTCCCCCGTATTGTTAGAGCCCATTGGCACATTAGAAGTTAATTTGCCCAATGCAAATATGGGTGATGTGATGGGTGACATTAACAAGCGTCGTGGTCGTGTTTTAGGCAGTGAACCACAGGATAACGGTTCGGTTACCATCACAGCCGATGTACCAATGGCTGAAATGGCACGCTTTGCTACGGACCTTCGTTCTATGACTCAGGGACGGGGAAGCTTTACCTTCATATTCCGTGGTTATGAACAGACACCAGACCATATTGCTAAAAAAATTGTGGAAGAGAGCGCTAAGGAATAAGTTATAAAAAACATTGCCGCAGGAGCGCCACACGGTACTCCTGCGGTTTTTTCTGCATAAACGAAATTGACATTTGGAGGGTTTATGAAAAAGAAAATTATATACTCTACTTTGGCAGCAATCATTATTTTTTGTGCAGGAATTTTTTTGGGCATATTTCTTGTTCATCAAAATGCTGTAGCCACACCGGGACCCCTCTTCCCCTATGTTCATATTTATAAAGACGGACAGCTTCTAAAGGGCGAAGCACCCACTGACTATACCGATGCTGATATAAAAGAACTACATTACAGCAGAGAAAAATCGACCTATATCAGCCACCCCCATGGTTTTAAAATAGACCTCCCTGCCGATGTACAGCCGGATTTTTCCATCGCCTCCCAACAGGTTCGTTTTAAAAGCAAGTTAGGAGATATTATCATTAGCCAAGAAAATATCCCTGAAGGATATGACCCGCAATCTTATATTGAAGAATACATGCACCGTTATCTATTAAAACCTTCATATTTAGCATATAACCGCATTACGCTGCATAAAAATGCCATTGAAAAAATTAGAAATATGACGGTGCAAATGATTGCCTTCGAACGAACGCCGGCACCGGAATCTGAAATCACAAACAATACTTATATTTATTGTTATCTTCATCCCGATCGGACTACTTTTTACCGCATACTATTTAAAGCCGAAGAATATAACGATGCATTAATTGAACAAGTGTATAAAACCTTATACTCTTTTTCCGATACCCTCGAAAAAAAAGGAACACCCAAAACAACTGCTGATTTTTATCCCGTGATGCCGAAAAACTGGTCCAGCGAAACCCGTAATCTGTATAATGCCATTGCAGGTTCTAACACAGTGCAATGGGGCGCTTTTATTTCCGGTGCTGTTCGGGATAATAATCAAGCCGTTATACAAGAATTAGAACAAAAAATTGACTATAATCTCCAGATTCTTTTAGATTACGTAAATCACAATGACCCCTTCCCAAAAGAGGGAATGAACCTTGCGGCACAAATGGGCAAAACCGTTGAACTCACCATGCAAATTTCCAGCGTAATGAATGCAAATTTAGCCGGATTTAATCCGGTCTTTGAAGTCTTAGACGGTGTGCATGATGAAACGTTGCGCCAATTTGCCCGGGATGCTAAAGACTTTGACAAACCCTTCTTATTCCGTTTAAATAACGAAATGAATTCGGATTGGGTTAGTTACGGCGCCACCGCTACTATGAATGACCCGGATATTTTCATTGCCCTGTGGCGACATATTTATAAAATTTTCGAAGAAGAGGGCGTCCATAATGCCATTTGGATATTTAACCCCAATAACAACTCCTTTCCGCCCCAGAATTATAATCATTTTCTCACCTATTATCCAGGCAATGAATATGTGCATATGTATGGCATAACGGGATATAACACCGGTACCTATTACGCAAAAGAAAACAATGAAAAATGGTTTAGTTTTGAAAAATTATATGATGATATTGAGCAAACTTCAGGCGCTTATTTCAGCCAATTCCCCTGGATTATTACGGAGTTTGGCTCCAGCTCTATTGGCGGTGATAAACCCCTGTGGATTACAGAAATGTTTAACACCATTAAAAAATATAAAAATATTAAAATGGCTGTTTGGTTCAATGCAGACGATATAGACCCACGCCCTGAAAAGAATGGTCGTGTGGCCCGTCCCTACCGTTTGGATGAAACCAAACAAACAACCGAAGCATTTAAAAAAGGCATTGCTGCCTTTAAATAAAATATAGAACGGAGTTTATTTGTGTTTAAGATTTTAACAACCGAAAACAAGGCCCGTTTGGGCACCTTTCATACTGTCCATGGCGATATTCAAACCCCGGTGTTTATGAATGTGGCTACTGCCGCTGCCATTAAAGGCGCACTCTCGGCTGAAGATTTAAAAAATATCGGCTGTCAGGTGGCCCTTTCTAACACCTATCATTTACACCTGCGCCCGGGAGATGATGTGGTTTATGATTTAGGGGGTCTGCACAAATTTATGAATTGGGACAGACCTATTTTAACAGACAGTGGCGGTTTTCAGGTCTTTTCATTGGCCGCTATTAATAAAGTAAAAGAAGAGGGCGTTACTTTTAATTCACACATTGACGGCCGTCGGATTTTTATGGGACCTGAAGAAAGCATGACCATTCAATCCCATTTAGGTTCCACCATCGCTATGGCTTTTGACCAATGTATTAATTCCAGAACCGGTCATAAGGAAACCTTAGAAAGCACACAAATGACCACAAGGTGGTTGCAGCGTTGCAAGGATAAATTAGATGCTTTAAACCGGGCAGAAGGAACCGTGAATCCGCACCAAATGCTATTTGGCATTAATCAAGGCGGCATTCACGACGACATCCGCATTGCCCATATGAAAGAAATTTCAAAATTTGATTTACCCGGTTATGCCATTGGCGGCCTTGCCGTTGGCGAAACCCATGAAGAAATGTATCACGTTTTAGATGCTGTTCTCCCCTACGCTCCTGAAGACAAGCCCCGCTATCTCAT
>JAZODT010000023.1:0-9509 GCA_045597205.1 Clostridia bacterium | reverse complement strand
ATCTCCGGCACTTGCGGCCGTTTGATGTGTTGTTTAAAGTATGAGCAGGATGCCTACGAAGCATTGCTGCGCGAAACGCCCAATGTGGGAGCCATTGTGGATTCCCCCGCCGGCCGCGGTACCGTTATTTCAACTAACCTGTTAAAAGGTTTGGCACAGATCAGAATGGATTCCGGTACGGAAAACACCGTTTCAGAATTCAAAGTTTCTGAACTAGTGGTCATTAAAGACAGTGTGAAACAAAACCAGGATAACGATATTGATCTTTCTGCTTTAAAAGAGCTGGAGGAATAACAGAATAAAAAGCCGTTTTGGCGGCAGATTGGAGTAAACTATGGCAAAGAAAGCAAAGGAATTTTTATTCTACGAGGGCAAACCCCTTTTGCGTGACGGAAACGTTTTGTACTACGGCGATTTTAACGAAAACTTTATTACCCGCTTTACAATTTTGGAAACCAAAAAATTGAAAGATTTAGAAGTCGCCTCTAAGGTAAGCATTGAATTGTTAGAAAAGCACGGGGACGATATTAAAAGCGCCCGCCTGACAAAAAAGGCCGAACGTGACAGTTTATATGCTGCTTTGGATATTGGTGTTTACTGGCTAGAAGACATTTTAGAAATGGAACGGGAGTTTTTAAATAAGACTGCCCAATAAAACGGTTTTAAAAAGAGGGTGTAGCAAAATGCGCACACCACGCAAAGCAAGAAAACGGCTTTATAAAGCGAACGAATAGAGCGGAAATATCGAAAACGAGTTAAACGTTATGGAAGAAATTCGTCAAATGACGAATTTCACAAATAACAAAGCTTTGCGTTTTGAACAAACTTCGCTTCTCGCAGTACCTTTGTACAGCTTTGGGACTCAGTTTGTCCAATCTGCGCTATCTTGCATCCACCCAAAAGGGGCTGTAGCATTTTGCTACAGCCCCTTTTTTTATTATTTGCATGTTAAATTAATTCTTTTCCGTTGCAATAATCACACGAATGCGACCACCTTTTTCCGGCAATTGGTCATAATACGCTGTTATACTATATTTTTCTGCTGACAGTTCTGATATAGGCAGCACTGTATAATCATAAGATATTTTCTTATAAACAACAACCTTATCCGACAACGGATAATTCATGTTGCCCCCAGTCATTAGATAACCATCACCAACTGCCGTGATTTTGGCATTCAATTTTGTCAGCGCTTTTATATTTTGCACTCTGCCTCCGGACATTAAAAACATAGCCGCTTGCCCGGTACCCACATGATAGGCAACCCCACTGGTTGCTGTACTGCCTGCCTGGCCGTTAATATCATAACTATAGCTACCGCCAACATTGTAACCGCTGGTGCGAGACTCCGCCGATGTAATCACACCATAGGAATAACATTCACCGGTCACATCGTTTAAAATCAGGTCTGTAATTTGTCCACGGCTGTTCGTGTCATAATATAAAATTTGTTTTTGTGACAGTTCCATACCATCCAGCCTTTGCAGAAAAATAGTGCTATAAGCCCCTGATTTGCTTTTTTCCATTGTCACCACATCTAAGATATTTACACTTTCTGCAACGGTCATATTGCCTAATAAACGGCTTTTGGCATCCACTTTACCGGAGATGCCCTGACGGGTATAGCTCGAAACCGATGCAAGACCATTTGAAAAGGTCACTTTAACCACCTGATTCAAAGCATCGCTATCACTGTAATCCCGTTTTGCCGCATATTCATAGGTGTTCCCATCCATTCCGATAACTGTAATATAAAAATTAGAATAGCTTTCGCCCACCTGATTGGTATAAGCTTTCACGCCGGCACCATAAAAATAACCAAAAACGGTATTTTCACTTATAGCAGCCGATGTCACACCGGCAATGGCGCCATCTTTACCTAACAGAATGGTAACCGTATCGCCATAACTTAATTTGCCGTTTGAGGAGAAGGCATTAAACGCTTCTACCGATTCCATAGAGTAACTAACGCCGGAAATGGTTACGCTGGTGGGCTGGTCTTTGTTCGGCAATGCCGATTCATAAATGCCGGTTACCTTTTTGCTATAGGCAAGCACCATATTTAAATCCGGAGAATAATACACCACGTCATAAATGTTTATATCACGTTCAGAACATCTTGTTCCGTTCCTCATAATCGTCGTATTTTCATTTACAGAAAGTTCCTTCTGCCATGCGTCATCGCGCACCACAACAGGACCTACCATATTGCCACCACGCACAGTAATATATTCAATATTATTTTTGTTATCGCGCTGGACTGTAATTAAATCACCCATTTTCAACGTGGATTGAACTGCCTGATACGTTGTTTTTTGTGTACCGGAATAAACAATGGTAGAGGCCTCTAAGGAAAGTTGTGTAACACCGCCGTTCCGATAAGCAACCACAGCGTTCTCCAATTTAGAATATACCACATACTCCTCAGCTGCCTGGGCATAAGGAATAAAGGATACCAGTGTATCACCATTTTTTAGCACCACGTCGCCCCGTTGTCCTAAATGGCTACGATTAAAATCATCATCAATTCTGTAACTACCGGCCGAGGTTGCCACTTTGCCCGGGTTAACCGAACTATCTTCTAAATTAGTGGCAATTAAGACAACATCTTCTTCTAATTTATATTGAATGCTTTCCAGATAATTGGCTGTACTGCCTTTGGGCGGACAGGTTAACAGATTATAGGTCAAAAGCATAACATCCCGCCGGCTCAATTCTGTGCCCACAGAAGCTGTTACGTTCTCTAACAGGCCTATGTTTTCGCCCAATCCCAACTGCCCGTAAGGCCAGGAATAACCAAAATCGTTAGTCGTATAACCCAATAGCTTAAGCATAACGGTTACAGCTTCTTCTAATAAAACGGTTTGCTCGGGCCGGAAGGTGGAATCCGGATAACCGGTTACCAGACCATTGGATACCGCCAGTTTAACATAGGGAGCTGCCCAGTGCTTATAATTTACATCTCCAAAAGGAGAAACAGCCATGCTGGATGCTACCTGATTTTTATAAGGAGAGGCCGCAATGGCAATTTTTGAAAACTCGGCTCTGGTTACCGGTTGGTTAAGACGCAGCTCGCCGTCGGGATATCCCATCATGATGGACATATCTGCCAAGACCTCGGCAATTTCCTGCTCTCCTGCCGCCGCCATAACATGACCTTGTGGCATGAGCATAAGGCATAAAATCAGCACGAGCATTTTTATTCCAGTTTTTTTCATGCTAAACATTCCTTTCCTATCAAAATACTTTTGTATATCAATCATATCTAAGAGCATCAATGGGGTTTAACTTAGCTGCTTTTTTCGCCGGAAAATATCCAAAAGTCACACCAATAATGGCCGAAACAGAAAAAGCAATAATGACGGACCCTAAAGTTATCACCGTTTTCATGTCCATTAATGAACATAAAACATAGGCACCGCCAACACCTAAAAAAATGCCCAAAATGCCACCGCAACCGCTGGTGGTTGCTGCTTCTACCACAAACTGGCTCAAAATATTCCAGGGCGTTGCACCCAAAGACTTTCTAACGCCAATTTCACGGGTACGTTCCGTAACCGATACAAGCATAATATTCATAATACCAATGCCGCCAACCAACAGAGAAATGCCTGCTATGCCCACCAAAATTAACGTCAGCGTTCCGGTTAATTCATCTAATGTATCCACTATAGCAGAAACACTGGTTACCGAATAATAATCATCATTTTGATAAACCTTAAACAATGCCGCCTCAATATCAGCAATCGCCTCGTCTAACCGATTTTTATCCGCTGCACTGAAAGAATAATTAGAAATTCGAGACATAAAGGTTAAGGTTCTGGCCACCGTATAAGGAAGATAAATCCGGTCATCCTGACTGTTTTCGGTACTATTCGCTTTCTCTGCTGCCACGCCAACGACAGTAAAACTATAACCATTAATTTTAATAGTTTGACCTACGGGATTCAACCCTCGAAAAACGCTCTCTGCCACATAAGAACCAATAACACAGCATTTTTGTCGGCGTTCCACATCTATATATGATAAATACCGTCCATTTTCAATTTCCAGATTATTAATTTCGTGATAGGTCTCACTGGTGCCGATACAGGAGGTAGCCTGATTTTCGTTACCATTTTTAACATAAGCAGAAATGGTAATGTTCGGTGATACTGCTGACAGCGTTTCCTTTTCTTCTACCAACTCAATCATATCCTCAGGCTGTACCATGCGGTTACCACCACGACCGGTAATATTCACCGTAATCAAATTTGTGCCCATGCTTTCAAATTCTTCAACCATCATCTGTTTCATACTATCGACCAGACTGGTTAGAATGATAACAGAGGCAACACCAATGATAATGCCAAGCATTGTGAGAAAAGAACGCATTTTACTGGTTTTTAAGCTTTTTAGCGCCAGTATAAAGGATTGTTTCATATGCATGCGTCATTCCTCCTTCCCGGCGTATCAGAAATGATTTTTCCGTCCTGAATCCGAACGATTCGTTTCGCTTCTTCCGCAATGGACATATCGTGCGTTATGAGCACAATGGTAGTGCCTTCATCATTTAATTTTTTAATAAAATTCAGCACATCCCGCCCGGTTTTACTATCTAGCGCTCCCGTGGGTTCATCAGCTAAAATCACTGGCGGTTCCCCGGCTAGTGCCCTGGCAATAGAAACACGTTGCTGCTGACCGCCAGAAAGCTGAGAAGGCATTTTTTTTGCTCTGTCTAAAAGCCCTACCCTTTCCAGGGCAATTTTTGCCTTTTCTTCCCTCTGCTTTGGAGACATGCCTCTGTAAATCAAAGGCAACTCCACATTTTCTAATAAATTCAATTTCGGCAGCAAATTATATTGCTGAAAGATAAAGCCCAATGTTTGATTTCGTATGTGAGACAATTCAATTTCATTCATGGTGCTCACATCCACACCGTTTAAGTGATATGTACCACTGGTGGGGGTATCTAAGCAGCCAATGATATTCATACAAGTCGATTTACCCGAGCCGGATTGACCCACAATAGCAACAAATTCTGACTGTTCAATACGCAGATTGATTCCGTCTAATGCCCTGATTTCACCGTCCCCGTCTGAATAAATTTTATAAATATCACAAAGTTCAATCATCTTCATCTACCCCCGGCCATCCGGTTGCCGGGCATACTGCCACCGGGCATGCCACCGCCCATAGGCATTCCGCCGCCCATCATGCCCATCATACCGGATGCGTTGCTGCCTGAGCCTGCAGACATAGCAACATAAACTTCATCCCCCTCTAATAAGCCGGATGTTATTTCAATATAGTTAGAATCATTCAGCCCCGTTTCCACCCGAACAGCACGGAAACCATCCGGGGCTTCAGGCATCACCTTCGATGATGCCTTGTTGCTCTGTTCCTTTCCCATCTGAGGCATTTCCGGCATAGTCTCAGGTCTTTCACCTTCCGGCATACCCTCAGGTCTTTCACCCTGTTCTCTATCGGCAGACCATTGTGGTTCTGTTGTTTCTTGTGCTTTCTTCCCGTTATCTTTAACAAATACTATATTGCCACGATTAACCGCCGCCACCGGCACACGCAAAACATTCTCCCGTGATTCAACAACAATCTCGGCACTGACATTCATACCGGGAATTAAATTTTCCGGATTTTCTACCACCACCGTAATGGGATAGGTTGTTACACCGTTTTGGGTGGTGCCCACAACACTGACATAATCTACATAACCGGTATAAATTTTATTCTCAATGGCATCGGCAGTTACACTCACACTTTGCCCCACTTTAATTTTGCTGATATCCAATTCATCTACACTCATCTCAAACACAATGGTTGACATATCGGCAATGACTGCCATAGTCACAGACGAATTGGTATTGTCCAGCGTATCACCGGCTTTAGAGGTCTTTTTAAGCACTGTGCCGGAGATAGGCGCCGTAATCTGATATTCTTCTAATTGCTTATTGTAGTTTTCGATGGATAGCTGAGAATCCCGAAGAGATATTTGGCTATTTAGCCTTGTACTGGCAGCATTAGAAGACTCTAAACTGGCAATCACAGCGCCGGCTGTAACAACATCCCCTTTGCCACAATTCATAGAGACTACCTCTCCGGCCGTTTCTGCTGTGATTGTGGTTTCCAGATTATATTCAAAGGTGCCGGGGCCGTTGCAGGCAAAATTATTAATCATCGCTGTGGCACTATCCCCTTTTGAAACCGCACCGGGATTTTTCACTTCAACATCAACTGTTCGCACCTTGTTGCCCTCGGCCGAAATCAAACTGCCGGTGGAAACCCTGCTCACTTTGCCTTTTAACTGATAAAAAGAATTCGTTAGCATAACCTGTGCACTATCACCCACACGAATATTCGCCGCATCGGTCTCATTAAACGGCAATGACAATACTAATGTGTTCGTATCTACCAAATCTGCAATTTTTGTACCGTTATTAACTGAATCCCCCACCTTGACGTAAGTTTCTGTAATTACGCCACTATATTTACTGGTTACATTTAATTTTGCTAAGTTGTCCATGGTTTCGTTATAAGAAATCTGACTTTTTTGTAGGTTGAGTTGGGCCTTTTCCAACGTGTTTTCCAAGTCGCTTGAATCTATTTGGTACAGCAAATCCCCTTTTTCAACCATATCCCCTTCCTGAAAGGTGTCTAATAAAATTTCTCCTTTTACCAAAGAGGTAACCGAATATTCATCAATTGGTTTAATGGTACCTGTCCCGCTAATGACAACAGAAATATCTCCCTTATCCACCTTAACGGTGCTAAAAGTCTGCGCCTTATCACCTGATGGAAAAACAGCCCAAACAATTAAAGCCAAAACCAACACAGAGGCTGTCGATGTAACAAGAATTTTTTTCTTTCTAGGCATGGCTTTCCATTTTTGACCGCCCAGCACCACTTTTTCTTTAATATTTTCGTACCGTAATGTTTGCATAGCCTTTTCTTTCACATTGTTAAACTGCACTGTTTCCATAACCTTTCTGCCCGCAAACTTAAATATGTATCTGCTTTACCGCGGACGGATAAAGCCTTGTTTTCTTAAAAACATTTATAATCATACCTTAAAACATTAAAAATACATTAATTTTTTAACCAAGCAAACAAAAAACTTGTGCTTTAGGTTCACGATTTTTTATAATTTTATCATATCTTTATGACTATTTTACGAATAAATTATGAAGAAAATATGAAATTTATCATTCTTTTTTTTTAATTAAAAAAAAATTAAAAAAACATTTGACAAATGCCTTTTTTTATTGTATAATAAATTAGTCCTAAGGGATAAATGTCGGAGTGTGGCGCAGCTTGGTAGCGCGCTTGACTGGGGGTCAAGAGGTCGCAGGTTCAAATCCTGTCACCCCGACCATCAAAACCGCTCAACTATGTTGGTTGAGCGGTTTTTGTTTTTTCTCATTTTTTCTAAAATCGTATAAAATGTGTTAAAAATTAATGAGTTATTGAACGGTAGCTAACATATTACTAACAAATATTTCAGTTTCTCATGTCACTTAACAATCACCTTTGACACCCTTTAAACCTCATCTTTCCTCTCGCCGCTCCCCTTCTTCGTAAAGAAATATGTAATGACCATGGTCACCACATTAGAAAACAGTAAAAACACGTTTTCATCCAGTGTTCTATTCAATAGAACAATCGCCACCAGCGAAAACACTAACGCCAGGGTGACGATGCTTTTTACATCAATTAATTTTTTTAATTCTTTCATTCAAAGTCCTCCTTACAACGTCCACGTTCCAACATTATGAATCCGGCGGTTTTCATTCGTTGCTGCTATCGTCTTTCCATTGTGCAGAATAAAGGATCCGCCGCCGTCCAGTTTAATGGCATCATAAATACCAAGTGCCACCAGCACCCAGCACATCTGGCCGAAATCGCACTTTGTGGCCACATAAACCAACTTACCGTGCCGAAGACCCAAAAAGCCATGCCAGGTATCATAAAGCTCATCGCCGAAATACCCTTCCGCTTTAATCCGGTCTAGCTTCACCTGCTTGCCGCCTACAATGATGGGAATGCCGCTGACCGCCATCTTAAGACCCTCTATCGTCCGCAATTCGTCCGTTTGAATCAGGCCACACTCACCGGATTTTGTTGTATAAACGGTAGATAATTTTTTGCCGGACAAATTAATCCAATCCGGACTATTCTTTGCCTGGCTTATAATATTGCCATCAATAGCCAAATTCCCCACCGGATAGGTTGTCCCATCCGCTAAGGCCGTAAAGAATCCCAGATTGAAATAATTACCCGCGTTAACATTATTTTTCTTGCAGTCACACTGCAAAATCTTAAAATCTGCTGGAAAAATCTCCTGCACATACACATTATCCAATTTCATAACCGTCTGCGCCATGGCCGTCTCCTCCTTCTGTACTGTCTTCCCGGTAATCCCTTCGCATATGGCCTTCGCAAAATCCTCAGCGTTATTCTTAAGCAACAGGCTATCGGCTTTATTGTCAATAAAAGCCGTTTCCACTAGCACCGCCGGCATCGCTGTTTTACGCAGCACCACCAAATCCTGACGCTGTTTAACACCCCGATCGGCAGTACCCAGCTGACCGACAATCGCCTTCTGTATTTTCTCTGCATATTCCGCCGCCTGACCATTTAAAGAATATACCAAAGTTTCTGTGCCATGAGCCTTGCCGTCAAAAGCATTGCAATGGATGCTGACAAAAAGCTGAGCACCCCACTGATTGGCCAGACCCGCCCTGGTATGTAAAGAATCAGATAAACTAATCCCCAAGCTGTCCGTCACCTTTTCGCGGCTCATTTTAACCTCATGGCCACAGGTTATAAGCAAGGCCTTGAGCTTGTCCGCTATAGAAAAGGTAATATCCTGTTCCCGGAGACCATGCCCCTGGGCGCCGGTATCAGAACCGGTATAATTATGGCCGGCATCAATAAAAACCTTCATCAATTTTATCGCTCCTCTCTTACCTCATTGGGCATCTGCATCATCTGATGGTATAAATCCGTGGCCACATCATTGCCCCCCAGCTCATGATAGCTGTCATAGGCTCTCGTCAATGCCTCTTTGGCATAGAGGGGGCAAAAGCCCCTCTCCGTATACTTATCATAAGACCGTATAATCTCTGCTCTTAAAAGGCATTGCACGCCCTTTTTAAAGGCCAGCTCCTTCTTGTGGCTCCGTTGCATGCCGGCTATCATCGTGCTGACTAAAGACACTGCACTGCCGCACAAAAAAGGCACCAGCCACCTGAGAACTAAATCCCAAACCTCATTCTGCATCTGCCTCCACCTCCGGATATTGTGCATCAATGGCAGTACTGATTTCCGCTAAATCCTCTTCGGTCAGCACACCTTTTTCCAGCCATCCGGCAGCATTTAAAATCACCTGATAATCTGCCATTCTGCCAACAGCATCCAGCAAACCTTTTTTGATAAAATCCTTTAAATTAAACATTACACATTTCCTCCTAATGAAATAATTGCATTGGTCAGTTTTTCAATCGCCTTGTTTG
>JAZODT010000022.1:0-3111 GCA_045597205.1 Clostridia bacterium | reverse complement strand
TTTCGTAAGGTTGTAGTTTATTCTACAACCTAACTGTCAATTCCAACTAAATGTTTTGTTTATGTTTTATCAAACCTAACAAAACAAAGTTTCATTGCTTATCACAAAAAAATAATTCACCGGATTATTTTTTTTGTGCAGCAGGCAAGCCAGTTGTAGCGCTTGTTTAGTTGGCTGTTGCCAAATCACAAGCTAACAACTGCTATAGCTTTCGCCAAAACAATTCCCCAAAATGTTTTGGCTTGCAAGCCACCACGCTCACGGCGTCACTTATAGCACAGCACTTCTACCCACCCTTGGCAAAGCCTTACGGCTTTCTGTTTTAAATGGGGGCGTGTATAAGTACTGTCATGATTGTTCAAAAGCTCCCTTATGTACCCCATCTTTCGTATACCGCAGTCGCTTTTTTACTTCTAGCATGACCATTTATCCCACCCTTGGCAAAGCCTTACGGCTTTCTGTTTTAAATGGGGGCGTGTATAAGTACTGTCATTGGGGGCGTGTATAAGTGCTGTTATGATTTGGCTTAATTGCTTGTCAAGAGCCTTAAGGAGACAATTTTAAGTATTTTTTTTATAGGTTATTTTTTTATATTGCGACGGTAGGAGGATACGTTTTTGTTATGCTCTGAAAGTGAGGTTGCAAAGCGGTGACCACCGGTTATGCCGTCGGCTACGAAGTATAAGTATTTGCTTGTGGCAGGGGATACTACGGAGTTTATTGAAGCAACGCCCGGGCTACATATAGGGGTTGGTGGGAGGCCTTTGTATAGATAGGTGTTGTAAGGAGAATCGTATTTGAGGTCTTTTTTATATATCGGGCGGTTTAAGTCCATCTTGCCGTGTGTTACAGCATAAATTACGGTCGGGTCTGTTTGGAGCAACATCCCTAATCTTAAGCGGTTTAAAAATACTGAGGCAACAAGTGGGCGCTCATTGGCAAGACCTGTTTCTTTTTCTACAATGCTGGCTAGGGTTAATAGCTCTTCTTTGGTTTTTATGGGACTGTCGGGGGAGAGGTTTTTATATGCCGTATCTAGCGCATTGGTCATTGCAAGTTTGGCTTTTTGGATTATCTCATCCTTGCTGGTGCCTTTGGAAAATATATATGTCTCTGGTAAAATGTCGCCTTCTTTTAAGGGGATGGAAATCTCGCCCGTTAGGTGCGGATTTTGGTTGATTAGGGCGAGTATTTCTACTAGTGCTTTGCCCTCGGGAATCGTAAGTGAACGATTGATTACATCACCTTTTACAAGTTTTTGGGCAATGTCCGGGATGCTTAAATTGCCTTCAAAAAGATATTCGCCGGCTTTAAGGTTGGAGGCTATCTTGTTTAATCGTGCATAGAGGATAAATAACCTTTGGTCTTTAATGATATGATTTTTTTCAAGTAGGCGTGCCGTTTGGTTTAAGCCAGAGCCTTTTGGGATGGTTATCTCCGTTCTTGTGTTTAATGTATAAGGGGTGTGTATGAGATTGTATATCTGATACAAAAAAACGCCCCCGATTAGTGTGCCGATAAAGCTTAGTAATAGGAGGCGTTTTAATATTTTCATCTATAAAACCTTATGAGAATTTAGCCATTGTACTTCTTAAAGATTACAGAAGAGTTTGTGCCACCAAAGCCAAATGAGTTTGACATTGCAGCTTTGATTTCTCTTTGTTTTGGTTTTAATGGAACTAGGTCAAAATCTTCAAGCTCGTCTGCTGGGTCTTCTAGATTGAGAGTTGGAGGACAGGTTTGGGTTTGTAGCGCCATAATGGTATATACAGCTTCTACGGCACCTGCTGCACCAAGTAAGTGACCTATTGCAGATTTGGTTGAGGACATGGAAACGTTTTTAATACCTTCGTCTCCAAATAAACGTTTTACAGCTAATGCTTCTCCAACGTCACCTGCCGGAGTTGAGGTACCGTGAGCATTGATGTAACCAATGTCTGATAATTCAACACCGTTTTCTTTGGCGTGGTCTGTTGCCATTTTCATCGCACGGTATGCACCATCGCCCGATGGGGCAGTGATGTGGTATGCGTCTCCAGACATACCATAGCCGACAACTTCAGCATAAATCTTCGCACCACGTTTGATTGCGTGCTCTAATTCTTCTAATACAACTGCGCCGGCGCCTTCGCCCATAACGAAACCACTGCGGTTTTTATCCCAAGGACGAGAAGCTTTCTCCGGTGTGTCGTTAAATTCTGCTGTGATAGCTTTCATACGGGCGAATCCTGAAATACCTAATACGTTTACGGCAGATTCTGCTCCGCCGGCTACCATTAAGTCTGCATCGCCTCGTGCTATCATGGCGGCAGCATCACCGATGGCATGTGTGCCGGTAGAACAAGCGGTAACACATGCGTGATTTGGACCTTTTAGACCATGTTTGATGGAAACATTGCCGGAAATGAGGTTTATCAATACTGATGGTATGAAGAAAGGTGATATCTTTTTCATGCCAAATTCGTTGAAAGATATTGCATTTTCATATATGCCTTGAAGTCCGCCTATGCCGGCACCCATCATCACGCCCGCACGTTCTTTGTCTTCTTCAGTGGCTGTTTCTTTGTCCCAGCCGGCATCTTTTAAGGCATCATCAGCGGCAGCCATTCCAAATAGAATAAATTTATCATTCTTTTTTTGGTCTTTGGGGGCTACTACCGTGTCCGGATTAAAGTTTGGTTCTTCTTCACCGAATGGAACTTGACCAGAAATGGTTACCGGTATGTCTTTTAAATCAAAACCTTCAGTCGGGCGGATGCCTGACTTGCCGGCAAGCAAAGATTCCCAGTTATGTTTTACACCTCTTCCTAGTGGCGATACTACGCCCATGCCTGTTATGACAACTCTTCTCATTGATTTCCTCTATTATTTTTTGCCAATATTATTAAAAATATTTGGTCAATTTTATAAAAAAACTCGCTTAAAACTTTTCAGCGAGTTCTAATTTAGATAATTCCAAAGACTTACGCAGCTTTTGAAAGATAGTCAATAGCATCTTTAACTGTAAGAATTTTTTCTGCTGCTTCATCAGGAATTTCGCAACCGAATTCTTCTTCAAATGCCATAACCAACTCTACAGTATCCAAGCTGTCAGCACCTAAATCATCAATA
>JAZODT010000021.1:0-25286 GCA_045597205.1 Clostridia bacterium | reverse complement strand
TTTTAGAATTAAATCAAAAAACTTTAGAGTTTTTAATTTATGAACAATTTGGCAGTCTTTCAGAAACAGCCATCAAACGGTTTTTTAAGGAAACAAATGGAAAAATTAGTAAATTAAAAAATAATGATTGACAAATCATGTTTTTTTGTATATAATACTCTAGTATAGTTTATTGATAAACTGAAAGGGATGAATAAAATGTCCGAAAAAACTGTTTTTTTAACTTATGAAGGGTTAAAAGAACGAGAACGTGAGCTTGAATATTTAAAAACAGAGAAAAGAAAAGAAATATCTGAAAAAATTAAAGTTGCGTTAGGTTTTGGTGACTTATCAGAAAATGCAGAATATGATGAAGCAAAGAATGAACAAGCAGAAGTTGAATTAAAAATAGTAAAATTAGAAAAAATGCTTAAAAATGCAAAAATTATAGATAACGAAGAAGTTTCCACCGATGTAGTTGCTTTGGGAATTAAAGTTAAAGTGTATGATGTAGATATGGAAGAAGAAGAAACCTATAGTATTGTTGGTTCTGAAGAAGCAAACCCAATGGAAAATAAAATTTCAGACGAATCTCCCGTTGGTCGTGCGTTGTTAGGCGCTAAAGTAGATGATGTAGTGACGGTAGAAGCACCAAATGGTTCTTTTGAGCTTAAAATTTTAGAAATTAGTAAATAAGTTTCACGTGAAACATAAACACCCTTGCTTTTAAAAGCTAAGGGTGTTTTTTATCTTATAAAAAATTAAAATGTTTCATGTGAAACAATGAATAAATACTTGAAAAACCAATAAAAATGTGTTAAAATAAGATAAAATCGCAAACAGGAAGGAATGAACAGAAAAATGGCAAAAATTATTGTAGTTGCCAATCAAAAAGGCGGTGTTGGTAAAACAACGACGGCAGTGAATTTAGCAGCTTGTCTTGCAACACAGAAAAAAGCTGTTTTATTAGTTGATTTTGACCCGCAGGGCAATGCCACCAGCGGTGTTGGTGTTGATAAAGAAGCTGTTGAACAATCAATTTACGATGTTTTAATTAACCAAACGCCTATTTTTGAAACAATTGTAGAAACAAAAATAAAAAATCTTTCTGTTTGTCCCGCTAATATAGATTTAGCAGGTGCCGAAGTTGAATTGGTAAATATGAAAAACAGAAATAATTTACTTAAAAACGCTTTAACATCTGCAAAGGATAAATATGATTATATAATTATTGACTGTCCGCCTTCATTGGGATTACTTACTTTAAATGCATTTGCTGCAGCTGATAGCGTTTTAGTGCCCATTCAATGTGAATATTATGCGTTAGAAGGCTTAAGTATGGTTACAAAAACCATAAAAAATTTAAAACAAGAGCTTAATCCAAGGCTTGAATTTGAAGGTGTTTTGCTAACCATGTTCGATGCGAGAACGAATCTTTCCAATCAGGTTATGGAAGAAGTTAAAAAATTTTTCCCAGAAAGCGTGTTTAAAACGGTTATTCCGCGAAATGTGCGCCTTTCTGAAGCTCCGGGTTACGGTGAGCCGATTATTTCATATGATAAATATTCAAAAGGAGCTCGCAGTTATCTCAAATTAGCCAAAGAAGTGCTTAAAAATAATCAAAAAAAGGAGTCAGATAACACATGAAAAAAGGGTTAGGTAAAGGTCTTGGCGCATTACTCAACACAGAAGAAGCAGTTGACAGCTCCTTAGACCAGAGTTTTGAGCTTAAAATATCACAAATTGAACCGAATAAAGATCAGCCCAGAACAGAATTTGACCCTGATAAATTAAATATACTGGCTGAATCAATAAAAAAATATGGTGTTTTGCAACCAATTGTAGTTAAAAAATTAGAAAACGGTTTTTATAAAATAATAGCTGGGGAACGCCGTTGGCGTGCATCAAAACTGGCTGGTCTTAAAAAAATACCGGTGGTTATCCGTGATTATGATGACCAGGAGACTATGGAAATTGCCCTTGTAGAAAACTTGCAAAGAGAAGATTTAAATCCTTTTGAAGAGGCAAGAGGTTACAAGGAATTAATGGATTTATTTGGTATGACGCAGGAGCAAGTGGCGCAAAAAGTCGGCAAAAGTCGCTCTGCGGTAGCCAATAGTATTCGTCTTTTGTCACTTTGTGATGAAATTAAAGACTTAGTGTTGAAAAAAGAATTAACAGTTGGTCATGTTCGAGCACTACTTGCAACCGATCATGAAGGCATCCAATTAATAGCTGCCCGCCGCATTGTGGCAGAGGGTTTAAATGTTCGTCAAACCGAGGCACTCATTAAAAACCTTTTACAAGTTAAAAAAGAAAAAAAGAAAGACCCTGTTGATGAAGAATTAAAACGATATTTAGCTACGTTAGAAAAAAAATTGTCAAATTCTTTAGGAACAAAGGTAACCATTCAGAGTAAGAAAAATCGTGGCAAGATAGAAATTGAATATTACAGCAATGACGATTTTGAAAGAATTATGAATATTATTGGCTAATTGGTAAAAAAAGGAAGCTCAAAAACAGGTCTATTTTAGATTTTTAAAAAAGTTAAGAGTAATTCATTGTCTTCAAATTTTAAAACGGGTAACAAGCAATTTTAAAAGAATTTTTACCGCTTAACATAATGTTATAAGAAGAAAAATGGAGGTAGCACTTTGAATTTAGAAATTTTTGGTTTTTCAATTCCTTATGAATTAATTTTGTTTTACAGTTGTCTGTTTTGCTTGGTTGGTTTTTTATTTGCTTTTATTGCACTCATTGTTTCTGCCCGTATGAGCAAAAAGTATAAAAAAATAATGCGGGATGGTTCCGGCCGTGATATTACAGAAGCCATTGTCAATTATTATCAAAAATGCACTGATATTATGAATCATTATAAAAGTGCCGAAGACCGTTTAAACAAATTAGAGGCCGAAAGCAAGGCCTGTGCAAAAAAAGTTGGTGCCATTCGTTATAATGCTTTTGGGGGCAACAATTCAAATTTAAGTTTTGCGGCAGCGGTTTTAGATGAAAGTAATACAGGCTTTGTGGTGAATGGTGTATATACCCGTCAGCAAACCACCACGTATTTAAAACCAATTCATAACGGTAAATCATTATTTGAGCTGTCTAAAGAAGAATTAGAAGCCATTCGCACAGCCCAATTAAATTATGAACGCGCAATTAATAGCTAATTTTAAATACAGTAAACGAAAGGAAGAAATTCATGCTGGACATTAAATTAATTAGACAAGAACCGGAAAAAGTAAAGGCAGCACTGGCTCGCCGTAAGGAAGAGGACAAAATTGATGAAATTTTAGAGCTGGATAAAAAAAGACGTGATGCGTTATATGAAGCAGAACAGCTTAAAAATAAGCAAAACACTGTTAGCAAGCAAATTCCTCAAATTAAAAAAGAGGGTGGGGATGTCGCACCTATTTTTGCTGAAATGAAGGTTTTATCTGAACAAATTAAAGCATTAGATGGAGAACTGCGTGAGTTGGATGAAGAGATTCAGGCATTAATGCTGCGCATTCCGAATATCCCCAGCCCTACCGTTCCTGACGGTGATACCGATGAAGATAATATTGAAATTAGAAAGTTTTCAGAGCCTACAAGCTTTGACTTTGAACCGCAGCCCCATTGGGATTTAGGTGAAAAACTGGATATTTTAGATTTTGGTAAAGCCGCAAAAATTACCGGTGCCCGTTTTACTGTGTATAAAGGTTTAGGTGCTCGTTTAGAGCGTGCGGTTATTAACTATTTCTTAAATATGCACACAACTGACCATGGCTACACCGAAATTTTCCCGCCTTATATGGTACACAGAAATTCCATGGTGGGCACAGGTCAGTTGCCGAAGTTTGAAGAGGATGCCTTTAAAGTAGTGGATACAGATTATTTCTTAATTCCCACGGCCGAAGTTCCAGTTACAAATCTTTATCGTGACCAGATTTTATCTGCCGATGAACTGCCTATCCGTCACGTTGCGTATTCAGCATGCTTCCGTGCCGAAGCCGGTTCTGCCGGTCGTGACACCCGCGGTCTTATTCGTCAGCATCAGTTTAATAAGGTAGAATTAGTTAAATTTGCACATCCTGATCATTCTTATGAAGAGCTGGAAACCCTGGTAAATGATGCAGAAAACGTGTTAAAAGGCTTAGGCCTGCCTTATCGTGTGGTTAAAATTTGCGTGGGCGATTTAGGCTTTACCGCCGCAATGAAATATGATTTAGAGGTTTGGATGCCCAGTTATGGCCGTTATGTTGAAATTTCTTCCTGCAGTAACTTTGAAGACTTTCAGGCTCGTCGCGCCGGTATTAAATTTAAAAATTCTCCCACCGATAAGCCTCAGTTTGTGCACACCTTAAACGGCTCTGGTGTGGCTGTCGGCAGAACGGTTGCCGCCATTTTAGAAAATTATCAAAATGCAGACGGCTCTGTGCGTATTCCCGAAGCGCTCCAGCCCTTTATGGGAACAGACATAATAAAATAAAGAAAAGAAAAAGGCGGAGCGATTAACGCTCCGCTATTTTTCACAGGAGAAAACAAATGGAAGAACAAAAAATTTTACAAGAAAAAGGTATGAATTTAATTTCATATTCCATTCCAGATTGGGAAGAATTGCCTAAAATTAGTTTATACATGGACCAGGTAATAATTTTAATGGAAGAGTATTTGAGTGTATATCAAAAAACAGGGGATAAAGTGATAACTCCCTCCATGATCAATAACTATGTTAAGCTGGGCGTTATTCCAAAGCCGGAAAAAAAGCGATATAGCCGCATTCATTTGGCTTATTTAATCATGGTTTGTTCGTTAAAGCAGGTGTTATCCATTTCTATGATTCAAAAAATGCTACCGGTTACTATGACAGAAAAAGAAACCGCCCAGGCCTATAGTTCTTTTAAAGAGTCACAGCATAATATTTTTGCTGAGGTTACCCAAAAAGTGATTGAAACTTTTGGTTATTTAATGGAAAAAAATGATGTGAGTCGTGGCGATTGTTTTGCATCCTTTGCACAAACGGCATTAACCGGCAATATTTATAAAATTATTGCTGAAACCATTGCAGAAACAGCAGAAAAATTAGAAAAATGATAGCTAGTAAAAAACAGGCTGTAGCAAAAAACTTTTGCTACAGCCTATATATTTTTGTAACTATTTTATTTTGTTGTGGCGGCCTCTACCAATCTTGCCGCGCCGTATTGCTCACGCAGGGTATTTTTTTGAATTTTTCCGGTGGCGTTACGGGGAATATCCGCAAAAATGATTTGCTTTGGTCGTTTATAACGGGGGAGAGCCATGCAAAATTCATGCATTTCTTCAATGGTGGCAGTTGCCCCTTCTTTCAGCTGAATAATAGCAGCCGTAATCTCGCCCAAACGTTCATCGGGCAAGCCGATAACGCCAACATCATTCACCTTTTCATTAGAACGCAGAAAATCTTCAATTTGCACAGGATAAATATTTTCGCCACCCACAATAATCACGTCTTTTTTGCGGTCAACAAGGTAGATAAAGCCATCCTCATCCATCTTAGCCATATCCCCGGTATAAAGCCAGCCATCATCGGTTAAAACCTCTTTGGTAGCTTTGGGATTTTTATAATAGCATTTCATGACTCCGTCACCTTTTAAGCAAAGCTCACCCACACCGCCAGGGCCAACTTCGGTGCCTTGCTCATTAACAATTTTAACTTGCCAGGAATAGCCGGGCACGCCAATGGCACCCACTTTGTGAATGTTTTCAACCCCCAAATGAACAGCACCGGGGCCAATAGATTCACTTAAACCATAGTTCGTATCATATTCATGTTGGGGGAAAACCTCTTTCCAACGCTTAATCAGCGAGGGAGGCACGGGTTGTGCACCGATGTGCATCAGTCGCCACTGGGCAAGACGATAATCTTCTAATTTAATATCGCCACGCTCAATGGCATCTAAAATATCCTGCGCCCAAGGCACTAACAGCCACACAATGGTTGCCTTTTCGTCAGAAGCAGTGCGCAAAATCCATTCCGGCTTAATGCCACGTAGAATAACTGCTTTAGAGCCTGCCAAAAGGGAGCCAAACCAATGCATTTTTGCCCCGGTATGATAAAGAGGCGGAATGCAAAGAAACACATCCTCCCGGCTTTGTGAGTGGTGCTTTTGTTCCACAATGCAAGAAGCTACCAAAGCCTTATGCCGATGCAAAATGGCTTTGGGGAAACCGGTGGTGCCGGAAGAAAAGTAAATCGCACCATCATCCTCATCTAAAATTTCCACAGCCGGTGCCCAGGAGGAACAGTATGTAATCATTTCTGTATAATTATCTGCAAAATCCGGCGTATCACAACCCACAAAGAAATAGTGACGAATGGCAAGACGGCTGCGAACAGCCTCTAAACGCTCAATAAATTCCGCACCAAAAATCAATACAGAAATATCAGCTAAATCCGCACAATATTCAATTTCTTCTGCAGAAAAACGGAAATTCATAGGAACAGCAATAGCGCCTGCTTTTAAAATACCGAAATAAATAGGCAGCCAATCAATGCAGTTCATCATTAAAATGGCTACTTTATCCCCCTTTTTTACACCGCGGGTTAAAAGCAAATTGGCAAACTTATTAGCGGCCACATCAAATTGCTTCCAAGTCAGCTCCCGTCTATAGGGTTCACAACTGGAGGATTCAATTAAGCTATATTCCCGCCAGGAAAGCTCCGTGTCCGGCTGTTTTTCAGGATTCACTTCCACAAGGCTGACCTCATTGGGGTAAAGCCGTGCATTTTTTTCTAAAAAATCTGTAATAGGCATATAATAAACCCTTTCTTTTTTACTCGTTATCCCCTAAAGCTTTTTTAGCAGAAACCAACACCTTGCTTTCGTAGCAGGCAAACATGTTGTTGACTAAATCCGCTTCTGGTTTTTTAGTAATCAAGCTAACCACCGGCACAATAACTAAACCGGCAATCATCACAAAAGCGCCACAGTTAATGGGGGATTGCAGTACAGTCGGAAAACTTGCCCGCATAAGCATGTTCAGCACCATCACACCGGCGCCGAAGATAAAGCATGCCCAAACGGAGGCTTTGGTAATTTTTTTGCTGTATAAGCCATATAAGAATGGAGCTAAAAAAGCACCGGCTAAAGCACCCCAGGAGATGCCCATCATATCAGCAATGTAACCTAACTTATCTTTATTAATGGCTATAAAAGCAGAAATTACAATAAACACAACCAATAAAATACGCATAATTAAAAGTTGCTTTTTTTCATTTAAATTTTTGATAACGTGCCCCTTAATTAAGTCCAGCGTCAGCGTAGAGCTGGAGGTTAACACCAATGAAGACAAGGTGGACATAGAAGCAGAAAGCACCAAAACAATCACAATGCCAATTAACACATCGGGCAGACCCTTTAGCATGGCGGGGATAATTGCGTCAAAGCCGCCAACAGGGCTACCGGCAGCCTCCACTGCCACGCCTGAGATTCGGCCAAAACCACCCAAAAAATAGCAACCGCCTGCAACAATGATAGCAAAAATGGTAGAAATAATGGTGCCTTTGGCAATGTTTTTTTCACTTTTAATAGCATAAAATTTTTGCACCATCTGAGGCAGACCCCAAGTGCCTAGAGAAGTTAAAATAACCACACAGAACAATCCAAAGGGATCAGGCCCGAAGAAAGAGCTATATGCACCAGGGATGGCGTGCTCAACGTTAGCGAGTTTTTCTAAAGCAGAAGAAAAACCACCATGACCGGATAAAACAGCAACAATCACAGCAACAATACCGCCAATCATAATTAACCCCTGAATAAAGTCGTTAATGGCCGTTGCCATATATCCGCCGGCAATCACATAAACACCGGTTAAAATAGCCATCACAATCACACAAAGGTTATAAGAAACACCCGGAAAAGCCATTTCAAATAAACGGGAAAGACCGTTATAAAGAGAGGCTGTGTAGGGAATTAAAAAGATAAACACAATTAAGGATGCAATAATTTTTAAAGCAGAGCTGTTGTAACGCTTGCCAAAAAATTCGGGCATGGTTGCCGTGCCTAAATGCTGGGTCATGAGCCGTGTTCTTCTGCCTAAAAGCACCCATGCAAGGAGAGAACCGATGAACGCATTACCTAAACCAATCCAGGTAGAGGCAATACCAAATTTCCAGCCAAACTGACCGGCATACCCAACAAAAATAACTGCGGAAAAATAAGAGGTGCCATAAGCGAAAGCGGTTAACCAGGGGCCAACGCTTCTGCCGCCTAACACGAAACCGGATACATCTGTTGCATTCTTTCGGCAATAAAAGCCAACACCAACCATTATGCCAAAGAATAGCACTAACATTATAATTTTGACTGCCATTTTCATCATTCCTTCCTATCATTTATTTTGACTGATAGAGGACGGAAGCTAAAAAAGACAATAAAAAAACCGCCCTCTTATTCCAGAGGACGGATGAAAATCCGTGTTACCACCTCGGTTTACAGTACTCTCACAAGCACTGCCTCATTGAGTAGCAAAAAGCAGTCAAAAATTTTTACTACCCCACGCGATAACGGGCGTTCCCGACAAGAGATACTGTGAGTTCCCCCTTGCAGCTCCCGGACTGTATTCAGACAGGTTCAAAACTCCGGCTCGCACCAAACGCCGTCTCTCTCCACTTTATTCCCAGCTTACTTGTTTCCGTTCACAGCTTTTATGTTATTGTAACACAAGTTACTTTACTTGTCAATCTTTTTTGTCAAGCTCCGTCGATTTTGGTTATACCAGATGTGGCCAAAAAGGGGTATCGAACACAAGGGGAACAACATGGCGGTTAAAAGCCCCAGCTTCATACCGAATTGTTCGGGCAAAAGGTTAAGAGTTTGCGCCAGAGAAAGCAGAAGGGGATTGTGAATGGCAAGGTCTGTTATCACGCCCACAAGCTGAGGGCCTACCGAGGCACCCAAATCGCCGCCGGCTGCCATAATGGCATACATTAAAACACCGCCTGCAGGAAACCGGTCTTTAACAGCAATTAAACTGCCCGGCCACAGCATGGAGGTGGCAAAACCGGTTAGGGCACAAGCCAAAAGCCCCATAATGGGAAGAGAAGTAATGGCTGTTATTAAATAACACAAGGATGCGCTCACAGTGCTTAAAAAAAGCACCCGACCAATATTTTTGCCGATTTTTCCATATAAAAATCGCCCTAATCCCAACATGAGAGAAAAAAGTGCCATGCCAAAAAGATCTCCCCAAATTTTGGGAACATTCATGGCTTTTTCCAAATAGCCGGAAGCCCATTGCCCCATGGTACATTCTGCCGCACCGCCTAAAAAAATGGCAGCAATAAAAAACCAAAGGCTTTTATTGTTAAAAAAGTGGATAGCACCGGATATTTTCTCAGGGGTTTCCATAACCGGAATATCTGTGCCTGCAAACAAAAAAGCTGAAAGAATGGGAACAAGCATTAAAATAAAAACAAGCCATTGCCAGTGGTTTAGTCCAAAACATACAATAAACAAAGAACTAATGCCAACCATAATAACAACACCCCAGGCATAAACAGAGTGGAGTTTGCTCATTTCACGGTCCGGGTCTTTGGCGGGAATCATGGCTAAAACAGGGCTGTTTAAAACTTCAACGAGTCCTGCAGCAGAAGAAAAAATTAAAGTTCCCAAAATTAAACCAATGATTGCTGTTTGTGGAAAAAACAAAGGCCACAAGGCATAAACCATCAATCCCAAAGCGGTTAAATAAGGGGTTAATTTAATAGATTTTGCAATGTTAAACTTGTGAGAGAAAAAGGAAAATAATAAATCTACAGCCAATTGGGTTAAAAAGTTAATCAGCACTAAAGCACCTAACATAGAAAAAGATACACCATAAAGAGAACGAAAGGTTAAAAGCAAAACAGGGGGCAAATTGGCCACGATTGACATGGAAAGGCTGGCCGTGTAACAGGCAATTTTCAATCGCTTATAATTTTTGTTCATCGTCTTTCCTCTCTCGTGTTAGAAAAAAATTATATAATATAAGTAAAACTCCCCGCTCATATGAGCGGGGAGTTTTGGTGCCGCTGACCGGACTTGAACCGGTACGGGATTGCTCCCACGGGATTTTAAGTCCCGGGTGTCTGCCAATTCCACCACAGCGGCAAGTATGAATTTCATACGACCGTTACATTGTAGCACGAATTCCTATATTTGTCAAGTGTTTTTCTAAAGAATTACGCAAAACCTAATAAAATGCCGATTAAAGTGGACCCCAACAGGTACCCAAGGGGGTGTTTTTATTAGTATATGAAAAAATGAGCATATAATGCAACAACCAGAACACTTAGACGCGTTCTGGTTGTTTGGAGCTGTCTAGCAGAGTTGAACTGCCGACCTCTTCCTTACCAAGGAAGTGCTCTACCTACTGAGCTAAGACAGCACATCTTTTGTACTAAAACAGTATAGCATAAAAGTTTTTATTTGTAAAGCATTTTTTTTGACTTTTTTAAAAAAGATTTGTCAAGTCGTGAAAAAACAAGGGTTTAAGCTTGCTTATTCGTTCTTCTTTATGGGTCAGGGATGCGTTAGTGTGATAATCTGTGCGTTAGGAACTGCTGGCAAAGCCCCTTCCAAAACCGGTTGAATATTTTTAGGCTTAAGGCTTTTCATCCTTGCCCGCACGGCACCGGTTAATGCCCAGTCAGAATCAAAAACGCTTTTCACATGGTCCTTATAATAGGCGTTTTGTTCTGTTGTAATTGGCTTGGTAAGGACAACTAAAACCGGTTGATTGCCATCTTTTGCCGCCGGCGACATTTGCTCAATCACCCGGTCAACAAGTAAAACATCCTGTTGATGCACTCTTTTATACACGTCATACTCATTAACAGAGGCGGTCATGAATAAGAAAGCCATAATAAATAAAAGTAAGCGCCGCAACCTCTTTGTGCCCAAAGAAAACAATGGCTCCGTCACGAGGGCAAGGCCTATGAGGGAAACAAACAAACTACGATTTGTCAGCCACACCTCTTTTGACAGCAAATTGGGGAGCAGGGGGGCAAAAAACAAAATCAACCCCACTATTTCTATACACAAAACCTGCGGTAACGAAAATGTTCCTTTTCCTTTTTGGAAACGGCAAAGAAAAAAAGCCGCTACGCACATTGCGCCAAGCAGAAAAACACCCCACAAGCCGTTTTGGCATAATAAAACAACACCTTTAAAACTTCCAATGAAGGTTCGTGCAAAGGTGAAGGATGCCACCTGACCAAGTTGGGCAAACAAGGAGGCAATTTTTTCGGGCAAAAGCGCCAAAGACGTTGGGTTTGCACGGCTACCCAGCGCCCCCAGATTAGCAAAAAAACGATAATAAAAAAACATTGCCCCCACGTTTAAGATAGAAACGGCGGGCACAAGGAAAAATATTTTTTTTCGCTGCCTATAAAAGCTAATACAAAACATCAGCATAGCAGCAGCGGCCGCAAAAACAGTAACAGCTTCATAAAAACCACAAGCAATAAACTGAAAGGAAGCAAATAAAATAAAATGTCTAATTTTTTTATCTCCCTCTAAAAATCGGCTAAGATAATATAATGAAAGGCTAGCAAAAAACAATCCGGGCACCAAACGGGTGGCAGCAGAAAGCCAGAACCGCCCCTCCATGCCTAAAGGCGATAAAAGAAAAATTAAAGCAAAAAAAGGACTCGTGTTTAGCTTATATTGCCCAATGGTTTTGTGCAAGAATAGAAAAGAGGCAAAGAGCAACAGGGTAATCAGCAAAAGTGCCAAAGAAAGACAGGGCCAAAACTGCCCCCAAAACACGGGGTCTAATAAAGAGGCCAAGGGCCTTGTTGCCATGGTGCCAATAAAATGGTAAACATAAGAAAGATTGTGATAAGCCGGGTAGGCCCAATATTGAATATAGTCATCTAAAACAGGGAAGTATTGAAAACCATAGAAAACATAGGGCAAAAACAGGATAGCAGCCAGTGTTATAAACAAGCTTTTTTGCTGTTTCAAAAAAATGCCTCCTTTCCTTAACCGTCCATTTATTATTATAACAATATTTATGGGAGAAGTCAAATGATAACAACGAAAAAGGGCTGCTAAAAAGCAGCCCTATTCGTGTAAGGTTTCCTTTATACATAAAGGAGGGAAAATGAAAAAAGTTTTGGTTGTTGTGTTGTTTGTGTATGATTATTTTAACATGATTCGACTTTTTTTGCAATGCACGCATTCCATAAAATTAACAAACAAATAAAAAAAGTTTTGTGCAATATTTACAAGCAAGGGCAAAAAAATACAAAAAAAGGTCTAATTTTCGTAGCTTTTGTCAAAAGAAAGGGGCTTTTAGTTGACAGATTTTATGCACAATGATATAATTAACAAGAATTTGTTTTTGTGAAAGATATCTAAATTTGATATAGCGGAGGGAAAAACCGTGCGAAAAATGGGGTTTTTAGTGTTATGCTTGTGTATGATCATGTCCTGCGTTGGTGTTTATGCTGATGAATCTGGTGTGGAGATTAAATCTTCTTCTGCCATTTTGGTTCATGAAGAATCCGGCAGAGTTATGTATGAAAAAAATGCAGACGCAAAGGCTTATCCTGCCAGCACAACAAAAATTATGACGGCTCTTTTAGCGGTGGAAAATTTAGACCCCAAAAGGGTATTAACTGCCAGCGAAACAGCCATTGATATTGACCGTGACGGCAGCAATATGGGTATTTTATATGGTGAAGAATTAACGGTAGAACAGCTTTTATATGGTTTAATGGTGCATTCTGCCAATGATGCAGCCAATGTTTTAGCTGAAGCTGTTGCCGAAACCATTCCCGCCTTTGTGGAACAAATGAACAATCGTGCCGCAGAATTGGGCATGACGGGGACACATTTTATCAACACCCATGGCTATCATGATGAAAATCATTATACAACCGCCCGCGATTTAATGATGTTGGCGCGGGAAGCTATGAAAAATGACCTGTTTCGTCGGGTGGTGGGCACCGGTACCTATGAAATCCCCCCCACCAACAAATATCAGGAAACAAGAATTTTTGCCAACAGCAACAGCTTGGTAAATTCTTTGCGCGACCATCGCTATGTGTATGAGGGCGCAGCAGGTATTAAAACCGGCCACACCAGCGATGCCGGGTCTTGCCTGGTTTCTTATGCCAATCGCAATGGTGTTGGTTATTACTGTGTCACGTTAAACGCACCGATAGAATATGAAGGCAATTATTCCTTTTTAGATACCATTCAACTGTTTGATTATGGTTTTAAAGGTCATTCGTTAAAAACATTTTCCGATGTTAACGAAATTGTGGCCGTTGGAGAGGTAAAATGGGGCAAAGGCAACGGGCAAGTGATTTTATCGGCTCGTGAACCGTTGGAAATTTTGCTGCCCAACCGTTATGATGCCGAGAAACTGACCAAAGAGGTGTTCATAGAAGAAAAGATTGTAGCACCTGTGAAACAAGGGGATGTTTTGGGGCGTTTGGTTTATACGTATGATGGGGCCCAGGTAGGTAGTGTAGATTTGGTTGCCAAAGAATCTGTTTCCCGTAGTTTTTTAAAGATGATTTTTTTAAGCCTGTGGGGATTCATTTTTAATGGCTGGGTGATGTCAGCACTCGTTGTTATTGTGGCCATTTTAATTCTTCGTTCTGTTTTGCAGGCAAAGAGAAGACAGCGTGCCAGAGAACGTCGCCGTCAGGAGTTTCGCCGTAATTTATACCATTAAACAGAAGGTCTTTTTTTATGAACACAAAAAAGAGAGCCGTTTTATATATTGTTATTGCATGTATTTCTTGGGGGTCTTCCTGCATATTTGTCAATTTATTGGCACCATATGGCTTTTCTTCTGTACAAATGGTGTCTATGCGAGGCCTGGTTTCAGCGCTGGGGATGTTTTTATTTGTGTTTTTGACAAACCGGCAGATGTTTAAAGTCGATCTAAAAGAACTGGTTTTAATGGCTTTAAGCGGTCTTTCCATGTTCGGAACAGCCAGTTGCTATTATGTTTCCATGCAAACCTCTTCAGTTTCTACCGCTGTGGTTTTAATGTACACAGCGCCGATTTTTGTTATGATTTATTCTGTTTTGTTTTTTGGGGAAAAGCTGACAAAACCAAAGCTTCTTTCTGTTATTGGCATGCTGGTTGGCTGTTGTTTAGTGTCAGGCATTGTAGGTGGCATAAAATTTAATGCGATGGGCATTATGGCAGGTCTTGTATCGGGCATTTCATACGGTGCGTATAACATTTTTACAAAAATGCAAATGCGCCACAAAACAAAGCCTGTTGCAGCTGCTATGTATTGTTTTATTTTTATGGCAGCCATAGCTCTTTGTGCTACAAATCCCCTTTCTATGGTGGCTATTGTGGTACAAAAACCAATGGTGATTATTCCTATTGTTTTAGGCTTGGGACTTTTTACCGGGTTGCTGCCTTATGTTCTTTATACCTTGGCGCTCAAAGATATGCCGGCAGGGACAGTTTCTGCCATGGGTATTTTGGAACCAATGGCGGCAACAATTTTTAGCATACTATTGTTTCACGAAAAACTTTCGTTTTATTCTGCTTGCGGCATTATTCTAATTTTAGGTTCGGTTTTATTACTTAGCCGAAGCGATGAGTAAACAACGAAAGAAAAAGAATAATAGGTTACAAAAAAACAACCGAAAAAACGGTTGTTTTTTATTATATAAACCTTGCGAAATCTGCCAGAATATGATAAAATTAATCTATATGTCTGCAAGGAGGTGTTTTTATGCTGGAACTGATTTTAGTCAGACACGGAGAAACAACCGGAAACTTAAGACCAACGGCTTTAGGGACCACGGATTTGCCACTAACAGAACGGGGCAAAAGGCAGAGCACAACCCTTGCCCGCCTGTTTGCGCTGGAGAAGCCGGAAGTGATTTACACAAGCCCCTTAAAGCGCGCAACAGAGACGGCGGAGGCTATTGCCAAACCCCATCACATGATGGTAGAAACCATTTTGGATTTGGAAGAAAGGAATTTTGGCATTTGGGAAAATCTTTCGGTGGAAGAAATTAAGGCAACATATCCTGAAGAATATGCCACCTGGCAGCAGGATTTAGCGGAATATGTTATTCCACAGGGTGAAAGTGCGGCTGAGCTTTATAAACGGACAAGCCGTTTTGTTGATGATGTCATTCGGCGGAATGCAGGTGGCAAAATTATTATTGTGAGCCATTTGGGTTGCCTCCGCAGTATTTTGGCACATCTTTTAGGTATGGGTGTTGAAGGCATGTGGCGCTTTAACATAGAAAACGGAAAAATCTGCCGCTTGCGGATTGATGAGAATGCTTACGCGGTGTTAACTGCGTTTAACGAATTTTAGAAAAACCGAGGGGAGCAAATTATGAACAGAGTCAGAAGAATTTATGTAGAAAAGAAAAAGGGTTTTGATGTAGAAGCAAACCACCTTTTTCACGATTTAAAAGAGAATTTAAACTTAACCGAGCTAACCGGTGTCCGCATTATTCAGCGATATGATGTGCAAGGCGTTTCCGACGAAGCTTTTGTCGCTGCTCGTACCACCATTTTTAGCGAGCCGCCGGTGGATGTGGTATATGACGAGGTTTGCCCGCTTGCTGAGGATGCGGTCTATTTTATCGTGGCCTATCTCCCCGGTCAGTATGACCAGCGTGCCGATTCTGCTGCAGAATGTGTGCAGCTATTAACACAACAGGAACGCCCCACGGTGTTAAATGCCCGTGTGATTGTGCTTGAAGGGAATGTTTCTGCTGAAACATTAGCCGCTGTTAAAAAATATTATATTAACCCGGTTGAAGCTCATGAGGTTTCCGGCGAAAAACCCGAAACATTAGACCAGGTGGCAGAAATTCCTGCCGATGTGGCTACCGTAACCGGCTTTATCACCATGGGCGAAGCAGAGCTTTCCGGTCTCTTAAAGACTTATGGCTTTGCTATGGATGATGAAGACCTGCGTTTTTGCCGTGATTATTTTAAAAACACCGAAAAACGCGACCCCTCTTTAACAGAGCTTCGTATGATTGATACCTATTGGTCCGACCATTGCCGTCACACCACTTTTGCAACTGAAATTGAAAATATTGATGATAGCAAGGCGCCCGAACGTGTTAAGGCGGCACTGTCTGACTATCAGGCGGCAAGAAAAGAGCTTTATGTGGGCAAGAATAAAACCTTGTGTTTAATGGATTTAGCCACCATTGCTGTGAAGAAGCTGAAAAAAGACGGTTACTTAACCAAACTGGACCAGTCAGAAGAAATCAATGCCTGCAGCATCGAAGTGACTGTGGATATTGATGGCAAAAAAGAGCCTTGGCTCATTATGTTTAAAAACGAAACCCATAACCACCCCACAGAAATTGAGCCTTTTGGCGGTGCGGCAACCTGCTTAGGTGGCGCCATCCGCGACCCATTGTCCGGTCGTTCTTATGTTTATCAGGCTATGCGTGTGACCGGCTCCGGTGACCCGAGAAAGACATTAGCTGAAACCCTGCCGGGGAAACTCATGCAGAGAAAAATTACCACCGGTGCGGCCGCAGGCTATAGCTCTTATGGCAATCAGATTGGCCTTGCCACCGGTCAGGTAACTGAAATTTATGATGAGGGTTATGTAGCAAAACGTATGGAAATCGGTGCGGTTATTGCGGCTGCTCCCAAGAAAAATGTAGTCCGTGAGCGTCCCAGCGCCGGGGATATTATCATCCTCTTAGGCGGACGTACCGGTCGTGACGGCTGCGGTGGTGCAACAGGCTCCTCCAAAGCACACGATGACCATTCCTTAGAGTCCTGCGGTGCTGAAGTGCAAAAGGGTAATGCCCCTGTTGAAAGAAAGCTTCAGCGTCTGTTCCGCAAAGAAGAAGCGGCACAGCTTATCAAGCGTTGTAACGACTTTGGTGCCGGCGGTGTATCGGTTGCTGTTGGTGAATTAGCAGACGGTTTGTTTATCGATTTGGACAAAGTACCCAAGAAGTATGACGGCTTAGACGGCACAGAGCTTGCCATTAGCGAATCTCAGGAACGTATGGCAGTTGTGATTGCGCCTGAAAATGAACAACGCTTCTTTGACCTTGCCCGTGAAGAAAACTTAGAAGCAACCCGCGTGGCGGTGGTAACAGAAGAACCTCGCTTGAAAATGCAGTGGCGCGGCAAGTTGATTTGTGATATTTCCCGTGAATTTTTAAATACCAATGGTGCCACCAAGCACACCAATGTGGCACTTAGTGCACCGGAAACTCCGGCATACTTTAAAGCACAGCCGGTTGAAGATGTTAAAAAAGCTTGGTTTGATACCCTTTCCGACTTAAACGTTTGTTCACAAAAAGGTCTCAGTGAACGGTTCGATGCTTCTATTGGTGCCGGCACAGTGCTTATGCCCTTTGGCGGTAAATATCAGTTAACACCGGAAGATTGCATGGCGGCTAAGGTGCCTACCCCCGGCCAAACCGATACGGCCACCTTAATGTCCTTTGGCTATCAGCCTCGCTTAGCTAAAGAAAGCCCCTTTGATGGTGCTGTGTATGCCGTGATTGAGTCTTTGGCTAAAATTGTGGCAGCCGGCGGTGATAGAAAAGAGGCTTATCTCACATTCCAGGAATACTTCCCCCGTCTCCATGACGACCCGGCTCGTTGGGGTCTGCCCTTTGCGGCACTCTTAGGTGCCTTTCGTGCACAGACTGCCTTAGGCATTGGTGCCATCGGCGGTAAAGACTCTATGTCCGGCTCTTTTAACGATTTGGATGTACCCCCCACACTGGTTTCCTTTGCAGTAGTTCCCACTTCTGCTAAAGCCGTTGTATCCGGTGCTTTTAAAGAAACAAATAGCGCCCTGTGGCTTATTGCGCCGGATCGTTTGGCAGACGGTCTGCCTGACTTCGACGATGTAAAAGCAAAATATGATGCATTATACAACTGGATTCAGAAAGGTCTTGTTCGTGCATCTTACACCGTAAAAGAGGGTGGCATTGCCGCAGCAGTTTCCAAAATGGCATTTGGTAACAAAATCGGTGTGAAACTGTGCGAATGTGTGAAAGATACCTTGTTTGTGCCCAATCTTGGCGCTATCTTAATTGAAACTGCAGCAGACTGCGACGTACCCTTCGGCAAGAAAATCGGTGAAACCTGTGCCGATGCAACAGTTTCCATCGGCGATGTAAGTCTTTCCATTGAAGAAATGCTCACCGTTTGGCGCGCGCCCTTAGAGGGTATTTTCCCCACCAAGGCGTTAGCCGGCGAGGGCGAAATCCCCACCTTTAACGGCAAAGCTAGCTGCCCCATAGTGACAAAATCAAAAATTGCCCGTCCCCGTGTGTTTATTCCCGTATTCCCCGGGACAAACTGTGAATATGACAGCGCAAAGGCATTTAACAATGCTGGTGCCGAGAGTGATGTATTCGTTTTGAAGAACCTGACCCCGGCAGATATTACCGATTCCGTTTCTGAATTTGTTAAACGAATTAAAAACAGCCAGATCATTATGCTCCCTGGTGGCTTCTCTGCCGGTGACGAACCGGAAGGCTCCGGTAAATTTATTGCAACGGTGTTCAGAAACCCTGCCATTCGTGATGCAGTAACAGAGCTGTTAGAACAGCGTGACGGTTTAATGCTGGGTATTTGTAACGGCTTCCAGGCGCTGATTAAACTGGGCCTTGTGCCTTACGGTAAGATTTGTGACTTGGAGGACGACTCTCCCACGCTTACCTATAATGCCATCGGTCGTCACGTTTCTCAGATGGTTTACACCCGTGTGGCATCCTGTCTGTCTCCCTGGCTTAGTCAGGCAAATATTGGTGATATACACGCCGTACCTGTTTCTCACGGCGAAGGTCGCTTTGTGGCAAGTAAAGAGTGGGTAGAAAAAATGGCGGCAAATGGTCAGATTGCTACCCAGTATGTTGACCTTTCCGGCAACCCCACCTATGAAACAGCCTTTAACCCCAACGGCTCTGTTTGCGCTATTGAGGGTATCACCAGCCCCGACGGTCGTATTTTGGGTAAAATGGCTCACTCCGAACGTCGTGGTAATGAAATTGCTAAAAATATTTATGGCGAGCAGGATCAGAAAATCTTCCTGTCCGGCGTTAAATATTTCGGTTAATAAACTATAGGAGGAATTTTCCCTATGATGGAAAGGCTCACCCAATCGGTTGATTATATTAAAGAACGGCTTAACGGACAACCGACCATAGCCTTAATTTTAGGCACCGGCTTAGGCGTTTTTGCCGACTTAATGCAAGATGCGGTGACCATTCCTTATAAGGAAATTCCTCATTTTCCCATCAGCACTGCCCCTTATCACAAGGGACAGTTGGTGGCAGGAACTATTGGCGATAAGTATGTTCTCGTTATGCAGGGGCGCTTTCATTATTATGAGGGTTATTCTATGCAGGAAATTGGCTTCCCCATCCGGGTTTTAAAGCTTTTGGGCATCAAAACGCTCTTTGTTTCCAATGCGGTGGGAGCCATTAACGAAAGCTATCGGGTGGGTGATTTAATGATGATTACCGACCATATTAAGTTTTTTAACGATACACCGCTAAGAGGGCAGAATTTAGATGTCTTCGGTCCCCGTTTTAACGATATGTCCTTAGCCTATACCCCGGCACTCCGTGGTTTGGCGCAGAAGATAGCAAATAAAAAGGGCATCGACTTAAAACAAGGCGTGTATGCCTATATGCCTGGTCCCTGCTATGAAACCCCGGCAGAAATCAGAATGCTTCGCGTTTTGGGTGCTGATGCGGTGGGCATGTCCACTGTGCCGGAGGTGCTTGTAGCTGCTCATTGCGGTATGGAAGTGTTTGGCCTTTCGTTCTGCGTTAATATGGCGGCTGGCATCTGCAAAAGCATTGAGCATTTAGACTTTTCAAAAATTGCTATAGAAAATTTTAAAATCTTAATCAGCGAAATGATTAAGGCATTATAAAACCACATAGGAGGAACCTATGATAAACCAAGACCATATCAGAAATTTTTCGATTATTGCCCATATTGACCATGGAAAATCCACACTGGCAGACCGTCTTTTGGAAAAGACCGGTCTTTTAACTGAGCGGGAAATGGAAGCCCAGGTGCTGGATAATATGGATTTGGAGCGTGAACGCGGCATTACCATTAAGGCCCGCGCCGTCCGTCTTTTATACCGTGCACAAAATGGTGAAGACTATGTTTTGAATCTGATTGATACACCGGGTCACGTCGATTTTAACTATGAGGTATCCCGCAGCTTAGCGGCTTGTGAGGGCGCCATTTTGGTTGTGGATGCAGCCCAGGGTATTGAGGCGCAAACTTTGGCTAACACCTATTTAGCCTTAGACCACGACTTAGAGATTATGCCTGTTGTGAATAAAATTGACCTGCCGGCGGCACAGCCGGAGGTGGTCATTAATGAAATAGAGAATATTATCGGCATTCCGGCAGAGGATGCACCAAAAATTTCTGCCAAAAACGGCATTGGCATTGAAGAAGTGCTTGAGCAGATTGTAGAAGTGATTCCGCCGCCCAAGGGCGATGCCTCCGCACCTCTTTCTGCCTTGATTTTTGATAGTTTTTATGACCCTTATAAGGGCGTTATTATTTATTTCCGTGTGGTGGATGGCACCTTAAAAACCGGAGATACCATCCGCTTAATGGCAACGGGGAAGGAATTTGAGGTTGTGGAAGTGGGATACTTACACCCCAACGGCTTTTTAAAGTGCGATTCCCTGTCCGCTGGAGAGGTTGGCTATTTAACCGCCTCTATAAAAAACGTGTCCGATACCCGTGTGGGTGATACCATTACGTTAAAAAATAACCCTGTGGAAAAACCTCTGGCAGGCTATAAGCAGGTGAACCCCATGGTGTTCTGTGGTATTTATCCGGCAGACGGTGCACGATATGACGATTTGCGGGATGCTTTATCTAAGCTCCAGTTAAACGATGCCTCTCTTGCCTTTGAGCCAGAGACCTCGGTGGCATTGGGCTTTGGATTCCGTTGTGGCTTTTTGGGACTTCTACACATGGAAATTATACAGGAGCGGTTAGAGCGTGAATATAATTTAGATTTAGTGACCACCGCCCCCAGCGTTGTGTATAAGGTTAAGAAAACCAATGGCGAAGAACTGTGGATTTCCAACCCCACGAATCTGCCCAACCTCAGCGAAATTATGTATATGGAAGAGCCTATGGTAAAGGCAGATATTATGACGCCGACAGAATTTGTGGGTAGTGTTATGGAGCTGTGTCAGGATCGTCGAGGGATTTATCACAATATGACCTATATTGATACTGACCGCGCCCAGCTCCACTACGATTTACCTTTAAATGAAATTATTTATGACTTTTTTGATGCTTTAAAATCACACACCCGCGGCTATGCCAGCTTTGACTATGAACTGGCAGGCTACACCCAGTCTGATTTGGTGAAGCTGGATATTTTATTAAACGGCGATATGGTGGATGCCCTGTCTTTTATTGTGCATAACACCAAGTCCTATGCCAGAGGTCGCAAAATTGCGGAAAAATTAAAGGCATCCATTCCCCGTCAGTTGTTTGAAATTCCCATTCAGGCGGCTATCGGCAATAAAATCATCGCCAGAGAAACGGTGAAGGCTATGCGTAAAGACGTGCTGGCCAAGTGCTACGGCGGCGACATTACCCGTAAAAAGAAGTTATTGGAAAAACAAAAGGAGGGCAAAAAGCGGATGCGCCAGGTGGGCAGCGTAGAGGTGCCGCAGGAGGCGTTTATGTCCGTTTTAAAGCTGGACGAATAATGAACGGTTTATATATTCACATTCCCTTTTGCCTTAAAAAATGTGCCTATTGTGACTTTGTGTCTTATGAAAACTCTTTGGCAGAAGGAGAAAACTATGTTAATGCCCTGCTTTTAGAGATGGAAGCATATAAAGGCACAACAGTGGATACAGTGTATATAGGGGGCGGGACGCCGACAGCGCTTCCGCCTCGTTTGCTTATCCGGATTCTTTCAGGCGCTAAAGAAAACTTTACAATAGCACCCTATGCCGAAATAACGGTGGAGGCTAATCCCGGTACTTGTGATGGGAATTACTTTAGTGCCTTAAAAAATGCAGGCGTAAACCGGATTAGTTTAGGCGTGCAGTCCTTTGTGGATGACGAACTGAAACTGTTAGGCAGAATCCATTCTGCCAAAGAGGCAAAAACGGCTGTAAAGAGTGCGAAAGAAGCGGGCATTTTCAATGTGAGTTTGGATTTAATGTTTTCCATTCCCAAACAAACCAAAGAAAGTTTTTTATATAGCATTAACGAAGCAATAGCCTTAGACCCTACTCATATTTCAAGCTATTCTTTGATGGTTTGTGAAAATACACCCATAGAACAAGCGGTTTCTCAGGGTAAACTGTTATTGCCTGATGAGGATGAAGACCGTGCGCTATATGCTCTTTTGGTAGAAACATTAGCAAAATCCGGCTACCATCGCTATGAAATTTCTAATTTTGCCAAACAGGGTAAAGAAGCTCGACACAACACCAAATACTGGACCCGTGAGCCATATATCGGCTTAGGGGCAGCAGCACATTCCTTTTGGAATGGTTGCCGGTTCGAAAACCCCTCCTCTTTTTCTGATTATTATGCGGTTTGCCGTGGTGAAAAGGAAAGAGTTGGCGAAACTATAACAGAAAAAGATGCCATGGCTGAATTTATGTTTTTAGGCCTCAGAATGACGGAGCAGGGCATTTTAAAACAAGATTTTTTGCAGGCGTTTGGTGCGCCAATAGAAAGAATTTACGGCGCGCAGATTGAAAAACTGTGTCGTTTAGGACTTTTGGCGTGTTTGGGTGACAAAATCCGCTTAACCGAGCGGGGAATTGATGTTTCTAATGCTGTTTTTTGTGAGTTTTTGTGAAGCATAAAAGGAAGGTGACAACATGCAGAAAAAATGGATACGGATACTGCTCCGCCGGCGTGTTGCCGTTGTTTTTTCGCTTTTGTTGCAAGCGAGTTTAATGGTCTTTATGGTATATAGCTCCGGCTATGCTTATCAATGGATGTATTATGTTTTAAATATTGTTAGCCTGGTGGTGGTGCTGAATATCATTTCCACCAGCGCCCGCAGCGGCACCAAATTGTTATGGTCTTTCACCATTTTGTTATTTCCTCTTTTTGGCGGCCTTTTATATTTAATGGTGGAGCTACAGGGCTTTACCATGGCGTTTAAAAAACGTCTTAAAAACGCAGAGAAAAAAACAGCGCCCTATTACGTGCAGGATGCTGACACCATGGAAAGCCTGAGGAACGCTGCTTTGTTATATGAAAATCAATATAATTATTTAATCAAAACCTGCTCTTTTCGTGCATTTGTCAATGAAAAGAGCACATACCTAACCTCCGGCGAAGAATGTTTTAAACAAATGCTTAAGGCCTTAGAAAAAGCAGAGCGGTTTATATTTTTAGAATATTTTATTATTCAGGAAGGACGGTTTTGGAATTCTATTTTAGATATTTTAAAACGTAAGGCGGCAAGCGGTGTAGATGTGCGGCTGATTTATGATGATATGGGCTGCTTTATGCTTTTGCCTTTAGATTATCAAAAGCAGCTGGAAGAGGCAGGCATTCGTTGCGTAGTCTTTAATAAATTCCGTCCGGTTTTAAGTACACTGCAAAACCATCGCGACCACAGAAAGATTATGGTGATTGATGGGGAATATGCCTTTACCGGTGGGATTAATCTAGCGGATGAATATATTAATGAAAAGCGCAAGCATGGTCATTGGAAAGACGCCGCCATTCTTCATGAAGGCGAGGCAGTTAACGGTTTTACCTTAATGTTTTTAAACATGTGGCAAACCTTAACAGGCGAAAGTGAAAACATAGAAAAATTTTTAACAAAAAAGACGGTCGCAACAGCCGACGGATTTGTCATTCCCTTTTGTGACCATCCGGTAGATGCGGAATATGTCAGCGAACGGGTTTATATTAACCTAATTAACGGTGCACGGCAATATCTTTACTTGCAAACTCCGTATTTAATTATTGATGATACCATGGTTTCGGCTTTAATTTTAGCGGCAAAAAACGGTGTAGATGTGCGGATTTTAACCCCTGCCATACCAGATAAATGGTATGTGCACATGACAACCCGTTCCTATTACCGGGAGCTTCTTGCCGGCGGGATAAAAATTTATGAATATACCCCCGGTTTCATTCATTCTAAAGTGATGGTGGCAGATGACGGTGTAGCAGTTGTGGGGACGGTAAATATGGATTGTCGCAGCTTGTTTCTTCATTTTGAGTGTGCTTCCTGGCTGTGTAGCAGCAAAACCATTTCGGTCATCCGTGAAGATTTTATAAAAACGCTGACAAAATGCAAGCACATAGAGGCAGCGGATTTAAAACTGAATCCCTTAAAACGCCTCATACAAATGGTGCTTAGGTTGTTTGCGCCACTAATGTAAAAAAACAGGGTGTTGTTATGAAAATTATTATTGTAAATGAAAATGACAGCGGTCAGAGAGTGGATAAGTTTTTAACAAAATTCTTACCCTCCATGCCAAAGAGCCTACTCTATAAACAATTGAGAAAAAAGCGCATTAAGCGAAACAAAAAAGCGCTCACCGCCCAGGATGTTCTCTCTGCCGGCGATGAATTATATTTGTATATCAACGATGAGTTTTTTACAGAAAAAGAAGCGCCCAAGGCTTTTTTAGCGGCACCTTCAATCCTTTATGAAGACGAAAACATTTTAATTGCCCACAAGCCGGCCGGTCAAAAGGCACATGGCGGCGAAGACTCGCTTTTGGCGCAAATTCAAAGCTATTTATATCAAAAAGGGGAATATAATCCCCAAAAAGAGCACAGCTTTGCGCCGGCTCTTTCAAATCGGCTGGACCGAAACACAGAGGGACTTTTGCTTAGTGCCAAAAATGCAGTGGCACAAAAAATTCTTAACGAAAAAATTAAAGAAAGGCAAATTACCAAAGAATATCTCTGTTTGGTTAACGGAAAACCAACCCCCTCGAAAGGGCGGCTGGAACATTATTTAGCGATAAGCGAAACAGAAAATAAAGTTTTTGTTGTTTCTCATAAAACATCTGATGCCAAACAGGCATTATTAGAATATGAAGTGGTTGAGGAGCGGGAAAAAGAAAGCCTTGTGCATGTGACGCTTTTAACCGGCCGCAAACACCAAATCAGGGTGCAGTTTGCCGCCGTAGGGCACCCGCTGGTGGGGGATACCAAGTACGGAGCCCCAAAAGACAATCGGTTTCGTTATCAAGCCCTTTGCGCTTATCAACTTTCCTTTAGGTTTACAACAGATGGCGGCGTTTTAAATTATTTAAACGGCAAAGAGTTTGCCATAAAAGAAAAAAATAAAAAGTTTTCAT
>JAZODT010000020.1:0-14718 GCA_045597205.1 Clostridia bacterium | reverse complement strand
CCCATTAGTGTGATTTATGCCATTGCCAACAAATTTGGCGTGGATTTCACTGAAATTATGACAGGTACCAAAGCAAAACTGGATACCTATCATATCGTAAAAGCCGGTCAGGGCAGAGTGGTTGACCGTTATCCCGGTTATTCCTATCAGGATTTGGCATTTCGTTATACCGGCAAAATTATGCAGCCACTCTTGGTAACATTAGACCCCACCGATGCGCCGGCGGCTTTAGTTGGTCATAACGGCCAGGAGTTTAATTATGTGGTTTCCGGTAAAATGGAGCTTTGTTTTGATGACCAGACCTTTATTTTAGAGGCCGGCGACTCCATTTATTTTAACCCCACCTATAAGCATGGTCAACGCTGTGCAGGGGATGAACCCGTTGTGTTTTTAACTGTAATTTCCGAATAGAAGAGAGTGAAAGAATTGTTACTGGAACGTTTTTTACCGAGAATTGAATTTGATTCCTACGAGGATTTTAAGGCAAACTACAAGGTCAATGTGCCGGAGAATTTTAACTTCGGTTTTGATATTGTGGATGCCTGGGCAGAACAAGATGAAAATAAAATGGCTTTGGTGTGGTGCGATGACCATGGTAATGAGAAAAAACTCACCTTTAAAGATGTGAGCCGTCTTTCTAACCAGGCAGCTAATTATTTTGCATCCTTAGGCATCAAAAAAGGTTCTGTTGTGCTATTGATTTTGCGTCGTCGTTGGGAGTATTGGATTTGTGCAACGGCATTGCATAAATTGGGTGCCATCTTAATTCCCGGTTCTTTGCAGCTGACGAAAAAAGACATTGCTTACCGTGCCAATGCGGCTGGTATTTCTGCCATTGTCTGTGTGGATGACGATTTTGTTATTAATCAGGTGGAAGCGGCAGAAGCTGAATGCACAACACTTAAAAACAAAATATTAGTAGGTAGTCCCCATGAGGACTGGCTTGATTTTGCTGAGGGTATAAACGGTCAGAGTGACGAGTTTACTCGCCCCCAAGGGGAACAAAGCACACGTTGGGATGATACCATGCTGGTGTATTTTACCTCTGGCACAACCGGTATGCCCAAAATGGTGCGTCATAATTTTTCCTATCCTTTGGGTCACATTGTAACAGCAAAATATTGGCAGTGTGTGCAGGAAAATAAGCTGCACATGAGCGTTTCTGATTCCGGCTGGGCAAAATTCGGTTGGGGTAAAATTTATGGTCAGTGGATTTGCGGTGCAGTGATTTTTGCCTATGATATGGACAAGTTTGTACCGCTTAATCTTTTAAAAAAGATTACAGAATATAAGGTAACCACTTTCTGTGCGCCGCCGACAATGTTTCGTTTTATGCTGCAGGAGGATGTGACAAAGTTTGACCTGTCCTGCATCAAGCATTGCTGTATTGCAGGTGAGCCTTTAAACCCAGAAGTCTTTAAAAAGTGGTATGAATTAACCGGTTTAAAACTGTGCGAGGGCTTTGGTCAGACGGAAGGTTCTGTTTTAGTTGCTAACTTCCCCTGGTTTGAGCCGATTCCCGGTTCTATGGGAAAGCCCTCACCTCTTTATAACATTCAGCTTTTAGATGCTGATGGTAACCCCTGTGAAGATGGTGAAGAGGGTAGCATTGTTATTTGCGGTATTGATAAAAACCCGCCGGTGGGTTTGTTTACCGGTTATTATAAGGATAAAGCCATGACAGAGGAAAAACTGGGCACAGGCAACTATGACTTGTGTGATATGGCCTGGCGTGACTCTAAAGGCTATTACTGGTTCGTGGGCAGAAATGATGACGTTATCAAGTGTTCCGGCTACCGTATTGGTCCTTTTGAGGTAGAAAGTGCCTTATTAGAGCACGATGCAGTTGTTGAATGTGCCATCACAGCAGCGCCCGATCCTGTGCGCGGTCAGGTGGTTAAAGCCACCATCGTGCTGGCAAAGGGCTACGCACCTTCTGATGTGCTGATTAAAGAACTGCAAAACTACGTTAAAAAGGTTACGGCACCTTATAAATATCCCCGTATTGTGGAATTTGTAGATGAACTCCCGAAAACCTTAGGCGGTAAAATTAAACGTGCCGAAATTAGAAAAAGTAATCACGAAAATCAGTAAAGGAATGACGGTATGAATATTAAGTCAGTGATGACGCCGCGGCTTTTAGCTATAGCTGACAGTGTGCCTTTTGGGGCAACAGTGGCAGATGTGGGCACAGACCACGGTTATATTCCCATTTATCTTTACATAGAACAAAGAATTAGAAGAGCCCTGGCCATGGATTTGCGCCAGGGTCCTCTTTCACGTGCAGAAGAAAATATAGACCGTTTTGGCCTTGGTGAACATATTAAAACCCGTCTGTCTGATGGGCTTTGTGCCCTTACAGAGGGGGAAGCGGATACGGCGGTGATTGCCGGTATGGGCGGGTTGCTAATTGCTGAAATTTTGGAAAAATCTCCTGTGGAATTGGATTGTTACATCCTCCAGCCGATGACGGCAACGGCAGAACTGCGTGCATATTTAGCAGAGAATGGATATAACATTATTGATGAACGGCTGGCAAAAGAGGATAACAAAATTTATACGGTGATGACGGTGGAACACGGCAAAATGTTAGTTCAAAATCCTGTCTATTATCAGGTGGGCGAAAAGCTGTTGGAAAACCGTGACCCCTTATTGCCGGAACTGCTAGAGTTGCTGATTCATAAATATAGTGAAGCACTGTCCGGACTTCTGCGGGCAGAACGGGTGGATACTAAAGAGAAAATTGAGGAATATAAAACGATATTAGAATCTCTAAAGGAACTTGAGGAGGTGTGCAGCAAATGGTAAATTTGCAGGAATTAATCGCTTTTTTTGAACAGATGGCGCCACCGCAACTGGCAGAGGATTATGACAATGTAGGCCTTTTAGTCGAGGGTGTAAAAGATGAAATTGAGTCAATTGTTATCGCATTAGATGCTGATGAAAAAAACGTTTGTGATGCTGAAAATGCCGGTGCTCAACTGATTGTGACCCATCATCCGGTAATGTTCCGCCCGATTACCCGCCTAACAGAAAATGAGGGTGGACAGCGTACCTTACGCCGTTTGTTGCAAAAGGGCATTGGCTTATATGCCATGCACACCAATTTTGATTCGGCTAAAGGCGGCTTGTGCGATGTTTTTTTAGAAAGTTTTGGTGACTTTAAAGAACGCACCTCCTTTGCAGGTGCTGAGGAAGGTATTGGTCGCATCGGTCGGCTGGCACAGCCTTGCACCTTGGAGAGTTTGCTGGAAAAAGGAAAAACAACCTTTTCTCCTGACGGTTTCTTGCGTTATGTTGGAGATAAAAATGCCGTGATTGACAAAGTAGCCGTTTGCAATGGTGGTGGTGCTGATATGATTTATGAAGCACATCAGTTGGGTGCACAGGTGTATATTTCCGGAGATTTTAAGCATCATCACGCCCGTTTTGCTTATGAAAATGGTATGAATTTAATTGAAATTGACCATTACGATGCCGAAGTGGGTTTTTGTAAGCTTTTGGCTGATAAACTGCAAAAGGCATTTGGTAACAATTTGTCGATTACAGTGGCGCAGCACGAAGAAAGCCCCTGGAGGCATGTTTAAAAGGAGTTAGGTATGGAGAGTTTTGAAACGAGTCGCCTATATATCCGTCGTTTTTTAGAAACGGATTTAGAAGCCATGCACGCATACTGCATAAAACCCAATGTAGGGCCTCATGCCGGCTGGAAACCTCATGAAGATATTGAAGATTCAAAACGAATTTTAAAAGAATTCATGGAGGGCGACGAGGTTTGGGCAATTATTGAAAAAGAAAGCGGCAACCTGATTGGCTCTTGCGGCTTGCACCGCGACCATAAACGAATGAATAATAAGGTGCGGATGCTGGGGTATGTATTAGATGATGCCTATTGGGGCAAGGGTTATATGACAGAGTGCGCCAAAGGCTTAATTGCGTTTGGGTTTAATAAAATGAATTTAGAACTTATCAGTGTTTATCATTTTAGTGTGAATGAACGTTCCCGCCATGTCATAGAAAACTGCGGATTTCAATATGAAGGCACACTTAAACAGTCAAGACGGCTCTATGATGGTCGTGTGATGGATGATGTTTGTTACAGTATGACAAAAGAAGAATTTTTTGCAAAACAGGAGAAATAATCTGAGAACCGTTACGGCTATTGATTCCTTTATCGGGGAAGACAATCGGGATTGATATCGGTTCGTTAACGATGCAGTTTTTTATTCAAAACGATTCTGCTTCCGTCAATGGAAGGAACTGAAAAAATTTTGAAAGATTATGTTTGCTTATGTAAGTATAAAATAAGAGACCGCTATTATGCGGTCTCTTTCGCTATTGGTGGAGATAAGGGGATTCGAACCCCTGACCTTTTGACTGCCAGTCAAACGCGCTCCCAACTGCGCTATACCCCCAACAAATTTATTATAGCACAAAAGGCATGAGGCTGTCAATACTCTTTTATTGTATAATAATAACCAAGGCATAAAAAAACGGCAAACCAAGCAGTTTGCCGTAAAATTGGGTGCAGGGGCCGGATTTGAACCGACGACCTCCGGGTTATGAGCCCGACGAGCTACCAAGCTGCTCTACCCTGCGATGTAGTACTTTATTATGATACCATGTTTTTCAGTTTTTGTCAAGCCTTTTTCTATATTTTATGCAAAAAAATGAAAAATATGCAGGTGATGTGAAGCCATCACCTGCATATTTTTATAATAACTGTTTTCTCAGTTCCTCGCCACTTTTAGCGGAAAGATAAGCGGGTGGGACGTCTAAAACTGTTTTACAACCGGCTACACCTTCTTTGTGCAAACGATGGGCAGCACGTGCATAAGCAATCAAAACGGAGGCGGTGAATTCTGGATTTGAATCCAACTTTAAACTGTATTCAATAATATGATTATGCTCTAATTTTGCACCGGTTTTGCCGCTGCGGATCACGAAACCTCCATGCGGAATCCCCTTATGGTCACGGTCTAATTCTTCTTGCGTTATAAAGGTTACTGTTGTATCATAATCGGCAAAATAGTTGGGCATACTTTTAATTTCGGACTCAATTTGTGCCTTATCAGCACCTTCTTTTGCTACAACGAAACACTCTCGAGTATGTTTTTCGCGGGTTGAGAGAGTGGGGTTAACACCGGAACGGACAGCGGCTAACGCACTTTCTACAGGTACGGTATATTGTTTAGCATCCTGCACGCCGTCAATGCGTCTTATAGCGTCGGAATGCCCCTGACTAACACCTTTACCCCAAAAGGTATAATCTTCACCATCTGATAAAATGGCACCGCCATATAAACGATTTAAAGAAAACATGCCTGGGTCCCAACCAACAGAAATGATGGCAACATGACCGGATTCGTTAGCAACAGCATCCACAGCTGCAAAATGTTCCGAGATTTTTGCATGGGTATCAAAACTGTCAATTACATTAAACATTTTGGTAAGAGCAGGAGTTTGCACAGGCAAATCTGTTGCACTGCCACCGCAGAGAATCATAACATCAATGTCATTCTGCATATCTTTCGCTTTTTCTATATGATATACAGGCACATCAGTTACCGTTTTTACCGTTTCGGGATTGCGCCGTGAAAAAACGGCTACAAGTTCCATGTCACTGTTTTGACGGATGGCACATTCTACACCCCGTCCCAAATTGCCGTAACCGAAAATACCGATTTTAATGCTCATTTCAAACACTCCTTACATAAAATCACTCAAATATTATATAACTTATTTATAAAAAAATCAAGTTTTTTTATTTATATACCAATTTATAATTCATCGCATTTTAAAATAGGAATTTTAATGAAATAAAAGAAGAAATTTGTTGACTTTTGTTTTTTGCTATGCTATACTTTTTTTATTAGTTGAAGTATCATTTTATTGGGAGTGATCGGCCATTACAACGTTAAAAGATAAAATATTAAAAGAAGGTAAGGTATTACCGGGAGATATTTTAAAGGTTGATTGCTTTCTGAATCATCGTATTGATGTGCCTTTTCTTATGGAAATGGGAAAAGAAATAGCAAATCTTTATCAAACCGAGTCTATTAATAAAATTTTAACGATAGAAACTTCAGGAGTACCCATTGCATTTGCTGCAGCTTATTTTATGAATGTTCCTGTTGTGTTTGCAAAAAAAGATAGATCAGGCAATATTTCAAATGATGTTTATTCTTCGAGAATTACTTCTTTTACCAGAAAAAATGTATATGATGCAGTAGTTAGCAAAGAATTTTTGAGTCGTGCAGACAATGTGTTAATTATTGATGATTTTCTTGCTAAAGGTAACGCGCTTAACGGTTTGATAGATATAATCAATCAGGCAGGGGCAAAGCTTTGTGGTTGTGCTATAGCTATTGAAAAAGGTTTTCAGGGCGGCGGAGATGTGTTAAGAGAAAAAGGAATAAGAGTTGATTCATTGGCAATTATTGAATCAATGACCGAAAATTCATTAACATTTCGCGAATGATTTTGAGTGTAATATTATTTACATAAAATTTTGCCAAAAGGCAGGAGGGTATTATTATGAAAAAAATCATTTCTTTGCTGATTGTAGCGGTTATGCTTCTTGCATCAGTTGCAATGCTTTCAGCGTGTGGTGGTGAAACTGCAAATGCAGATTTCAAAATTGGTTTTATCTTCTTACACGATGAAAACTCAACCTATGACAAGAACTTCTTAGATGCTGCAAAAGAAGCAACAAAAGCGATGGGTCTTTCCGAAGATCAGGTTATTTACAAAGTTAACGTTCCCGAAGGTAACGAATGTTACGAAGCAGCTGCTGACCTTGCTGACCAGGGTTGTGATGTAGTGTTTGCTAACAGCTTTGGCCATGAGCCCTACATTTTAAAAGCAGCAAAAGAATTCCCGGATGTTGAGTTCTGCCATGCAACCGGTACAACTGCTCACACCGAAAATGTTGCTAACTTCCACAATGCATTTGCTTCTATTTATGAAGGCAGATACCTTGCAGGTATTGCAGCTGGTATGAAGCTGAATGAAATGATTGAAAGTGGCAAGATTACTGCTGACCAGGCAAAAATGGGTTACGTTGGTGCCTTTACCTATGCTGAAGTTATCTCCGGCTATACTTCTTTCTACCTCGGAGCAAAATCTGTTTGCCCGTCTGTAACTATGGAAGTACAGTTCACCGGTAGCTGGTATGACGAAGCTTTAGAAAAAGAAGCTGCAACAAAGCTTTTAAGCAACAACTGTGTATTAATCAGCCAGCATGCTGACTCCATGGGTGCTCCCACTGCTTGTGAAAACGCAGGTGTTCCCAACGTTTCTTACAACGGCAGCACACAAAGCGCTTGCCCCAACACCTTTATCATTTCCTCCAGAATCGATTGGGCTCCTTACTTTAAGTACATCATCGATGCTGCACAGAAAGATGAAGCAATTTCTTTTGACTGGTGCGAAGGCTTCGAAGCCGGCTCTGTAAAGCTGACCGACATTAATGAAGCTGTTGCAGCAGCAGGCACAAAAGAAGCAATTGAAGATGCAAAAGCTAAATTAATTGCCGGTGAAATTAAGGTATTTGATACTAACAACTTTACCGTTGAAGGAGCAAAATTAGATTCTTACAAAGCTGACGTTGATACAGATGAAGCATATACACCCGATACTGAAGTTATTGCTGACGGTTATTTCCATGAATCAGAATTCCGTTCAGCTCCTTACTTCGATTTAAATATCGACGGCATCACACTGTTAAACAGCATGTTCTAATTAGTTTTAATATAGGGCGGGGAATTTCTCCGCCCTTTATTTACATTTAACACTTTTGTTCTTTCATAAACAAAAGGGTGTTTATGAAAAAACAAAAGAAAATTCATTTATTGGAGAAAATTATGGAACAAAAAATTGCTCTCGAATTAAAAAATATAACGAAAACCTTCGGTAGTGTTATTGCCAATAAAAATGTATCCTTGCAGGTTCGAAAAGGAGAAATCCTTTCTGTTCTTGGTGAAAACGGAAGTGGAAAAACAACGCTTATGAACATGGTTTCAGGCATTTATTATCCTGATAGCGGACAAATGTTTATTGATGGAAAAGAGGTTGTTATTGCCTCTCCGAAGGATGCCTTTAAATATAAAATTGGTATGATTCATCAACACTTTAAGCTAGTGAATGTTTTTACGGCAGCGGAAAATATTGTTCTTGGTCTTGAAGATGAAAAAGGCTTTGATATGCCTAAATATATTGAAAAGATTAAAGAAATAACAACGCAGTATGGTTTTGAACTTGACCCTTATAAAAAGATTTATGAAATGTCTGTTTCAGAAAAACAAACAGTCGAAATCATTAAAGTTCTTTTCCGTGGGGCAGATATTTTAATTTTAGATGAGCCGACGGCAGTTTTAACACCTCAGGAAACAGTTAAACTTTTCACCGTCCTTAAAAATATGCGAGAAAACGGAAAGGCTATCATCATCATTACCCATAAGCTTCATGAAGTTTTATCCCTTTCAGACAATGTGACTGTTTTGCGCAAGGGTGAATATGCAGGCACAGTTAAGACGTCGGAAACAAATGAAGTAGAGCTGACAGAAATGATGGTGGGGAAAAAGGTTTCATTAGATATTGAAAGAAGTGAACCTGAAAATTGCACTGACCGTTTGATTGTTGATAACATTAGTTGTGTAAACCGTGAAGGGGTTAAACTTCTTGATCATGTTTCCTTTACGGCGCGTTCAGGTGAAATTCTGGGTATAGCCGGTATTGCCGGCAGCGGTCAACGTGAACTTTTAGAAGCAATTGCCGGCTTGCAGCATCTTGATGAGGGCAACATTTTTTACATTGAGCCAAAGACCAACAAAAAAGAAAATTTAAAAGATAAAACCCCCATAGATATACGCCAAATGGGCGTAAGACTTGCGTTTGTGCCGGAAGACAGACTGGGTATGGGCTTGGTTGGCAACATGGATATTGTAGATAATATGATGCTTAGAAGCTATAAAAAAGGGAAGTCCGTCTTTTTGCAGAGAAAAACGCCAAAATCTTTGGCAGATGAAATTATTGAACGTCTTGAGGTGGTTACACCTTCTGCCAGCACCCCTGTTAGAAGACTCTCAGGCGGCAATGTGCAAAAAATTCTTGTTGGCAGAGAAATTGCTTCATCTCCTACTGTTTTGATGGCAGCTTATCCGGTTAGAGGTCTTGACATTAACTCTTCATACACAATTTATAATCTGTTAAACGAACAAAAGAAAAAAGGTGTAGCCGTTATTTTTGTGGGTGAAGATTTGGACGTTTTAATTGAACTGTGTGACAAGATAATGGTAATCGGCGGTGGCAAAATTGCCGGCACAGTTGACGGAAGAAACACCACAAAAGAAGAAATTGGTCTTTTAATGACGAAATCTTCTTATAATGAAAATGTTGAAAAAGGGGGTAGTGATGAAAATGAGAAAAGTGAATGATTTTTTGTGTGCATCCTTTTTCGGCTCTCCCTTTCACATTGTAAAACGGGATGATATTGTTTGGTGGAAAGGTTGGATCATCCGAGTAGTTTCAGTTATCCTTGCTTTAATTGTTTGCGGTGTTATCACCATTTCTTTAACAGGCTTAAACCCTGTTAAAATGTATCTTACCATGATTGAGGGAGCCATTGGAACTTCCCGTTTGGTTTGGAATTTGATTCAGAATACGGCAATTTTGTTATGTGTATCCCTTGCGGTAACGCCGGCTTTTAAAATGCGTTTTTGGAACATTGGTGCAGAAGGTCAGGTTTTGGTTGGCGGTTTGGCAACAGCAACCTGCATGATCTTCCTTGGAGAAAAACTGCCCACACCGTTGCTGATTTTTGTTATGCTAATCGTTAGCGTTTTGGCGGGGGCTTTGTGGGGTATTATTCCTGCTTATTTTAAAACAAGCTTTAATTCTAATGAAACATTATTTACCCTTATGATGAACTATATTGCCATTCAAATTGTGGCCTATTTCACATTAGAATGGTCCGTGCCAAAAGGCTCAGGAACGCCTAGAACGCTGGAATTTGGTCAGTTACCAGCGTTGTTTGGACAAAAGTATTTAATTAACATTTTAATTGTTGTTTTAATTACTGTCGCTATGTATATTTATTTAAAATATAGTAAGCAGGGCTATGAAATTTCTGTTGTTGGTGAAAGTGAAAAAACGGCAAAATATATTGGTATTAATGTGAAAAAAGTTATTTTAAGAACCATGGCTATTTCCGGCGCCATTTGCGGTATTGCAGGATTTTTACTTGTTGCGGGAACAGACCATTCGCTGAAAAGTGATACGGCCGGGGGTAGAGGATTTACGGCTATTATGGTTTCATGGCTTGGCAAATTTAATCCTTTGTTTATGATATTAACTTCATTTTTGATTGTGTTCTTGCAAAAAGGTGCATCAAAAATTTCAGAAGTTTACAGGTTAAATCCTTCGTTTTCGGATATTATAACAGGTATTATTATTTTCTTTATCATTGGTTCGGAATTTTTTATAAATTATAAAATTAAAATTAACAAAAAAGAAAAGGAGGAAAAGAAATGTTAATCACAATTCTTCAACGTGCAGTTATGCAGGGTACTCCTTTGCTTTTTGGTTCGACAGGTGAAATTTTGACAGAAAAATCCGGTCACTTAAACCTTGGCATTCCGGGTATTATGTATGTGGGTGCCATCAGCGGTGTAGCAGGCTCCTTTCTTTATGAGCAAAGCGTGGCTTCTGCTGGTGCGCTGAATCCTTTTCTTGCAGTGTTGATTCCACTTATCTGCACATTAATCGGCTCGGCACTGATGGGACTCATTTATTGCTTTTTAACGGTTACCCTGCGTGCCAATCAAAATGTTACTGGTTTAGCTTTGACTACCTTTGGTATTGGCATAGGCAACTTTTTTGGCGGCTCGCTGATTAAACTTGTGGATTCCGATGTTCCATCCATTGCACTTTCGGCCACCAGTACGTGTTTTAAAACTGAAATTCCCTTTGCCGATAAGTTTGGCTGGTTTGGTGAAATATTTTTATCTTACGGATTTTTAGTGTATGTTGCCATTATCGTTGCGTTAATTTCTACCTATATTTTAAACAAAACAAGAATAGGGCTGCATTTAAGAGCGGTTGGCGAAAGTCCCGAAACGGCAGATGCCGCAGGTATCAATGTAACTAAGTATAAATATCTTGCTACCTGCATCGGCAGCGCTATTGCAGGTTTTGGCGGTTTATATTATGTTATGGATTATGCCAACGGTGTTTGGTCAAACAATGGATTTGGTGACAGAGGTTGGCTTTCCATTGCGCTTGTCATTTTCTCCATGTGGCGGCCCTCCATTAGTATTTTAGGCTCTATTCTTTTTGGCTTTTTATATGTTATACCAACCTATATTCCGGATATAACGGTTAGTACCAAAAAGCTTTTTGAAATGCTGCCCTATGTTGTGACTATTTTAGTTTTGGTCATTACGAGCATAAGAGATAAAAAGGAAAGTCAGCCCCCGGCAGCGCTTGGTTTACCATATTTCAGAGAAGAACGATAGTTTAAAAGTAAAAGGGTTTGCGGCAATCATTCTGTGGTCGCAAACCCTTTTATTATATACAATAACCAGTTATCTGTTTCTGAACTTTCCCGGAGAAATACCTTTTATAGTTTTAAAGGTTTTGATAAAATAACTCAAATCATTAAACCCACAGGCAAAAGCAATGTCGGTAACACTTTTATCGGTATGTGAAAGTTTGCGGCAAGCTTTTTCAATACGAAATTCGTTCAAATATTCAATGGGTGTTTTGCCGGTCATGTTTTTAAAATAACTGCCAAAGTATTTGGGAGACATTTTGGCAGTTTGTGCCATATTTTCCAAGGTGATGGAGTGGTCGTAATTTTCTCTGATGTAAGAAAGAATTTTTTTAATGCGGGCAATGTTTCTATCGTCAGCTAAATTAGTATTGCCGGAAGCAAGACCATAAGCATGACTGTCAATAACCGTGCCAAAAAAATTGTAAAACGCAGCAATCGCACGGAATTTATAGCCGGAAGATTTTTTCATTAATGAGTCAAAAATAGCACTTGCGGCACTGTTTAACGCTTGTTTTTCCACCGGTATGTGCTCGGTAATGAGATAGTCATGGTTTAAAAGACTTTCAATAAAAAATTGACAACTATAGGTATCCATATATAAAAAATTTATATGAAAAACAACACATTCATATTCGCATTCAATGGGGGTAGCACGATGCACAGTTTCGGCATTGACAAAAATAATATCGCCTTTTTTGGCGAGATAATGCTGGTTATTTAATGTGATGGAAAGTTCACCGCTCACTACACGTATCAATTCAATTTCGTCATGCCAATGTGAAGTCATTTGATAACGGGGATGTTCTTTATCTAAATGATAAAATGCAACCGGAAAATCGGCAGTTCCCCGCTGTTCAAGTTCATTATAAACCATAGCTATCCTCCGTTCTGTATATTATTATACTTTTTGCTATTATAACACAAGTATTTTATAAAAATCAAGTATATAATTATATTATATATAAATTTTATCCTGCTATAAGCAAAATGAAAGGTAAGGTGTTATGTATGGCAAAAAGCAGATTAATTGGAGATTATCCTGTTATTGGGATTCGTCCCACGATTGACGGTCGTCGCGGTCCTTTAAAGGTTAGAGAATCATTAGAGGTTCAAACCATGAATATGGCAAAATCCGCAGCAGAACTGATTTCATCTAATTTAAAATATTCAAACGGTGAACCGGTTAAGGTTGTCATTGCCGATACCACCATTGGTCGTGTGGCAGAGGCAGCAGCCTGTGCAGCAAAGTTCAAAAAAGAAAATGTTGATATTACATTAACGGTTACCCCTTGTTGGTGCTACGGTTCTGAAACCATGGATATGGACCCCATGACCATTAAAGGTGTTTGGGGCTTTAATGGTACGGAAAGACCGGGTGCTGTGTATTTAGCATCTGTTTTGGCATCTCATGCGCAAAAAGGGTTACCGGCGTTCGGAATTTATGGTCATGATGTTTGTGAAGCAGATGATACCGCCATCCCAGCTGATGTACAGGAAAAAATATTGCGTTTTGCTAAAGCGGCTGTAGCCGTTGCAACAATGCGTGGCAAGTCTTATCTCCAAATTGGTTCCATTTGTATGGGCATTGGTGGTTCTATCATCAGCCCCGAACTGTTTGAAGAATATTTGGGCATGCGCGTGGAATCCGTCGATGAGGTGGAAATTATTCGCCGTATGACCGAAGGTATTTATGATGAAGCTGAATTCCAGAAAGCTTTGGCATGGACAAAGAAAAACTGCCCCGAAGGTTTTGATAAAAACCCTGTCGATATGCAGAAATCTCCCGAAAAGAAAGCAGAGGAGTGGGAGTTTGTTGTTAAAATGATGTGCATCATCAAGGATTTGATGAATGGTAACGAAAATTTGCCAGTTGGTTGTGAAGAAGAAAAAGTGGGTCACAATGCAATTGCTGCCGGTTTTCAGGGTCAAAGACAGTGGACAGACTTTTATCCAAACTGTGATTTCCCTGAATCTATGCTCAATACCTCTTTTGACTGGAACGGTGCCAGAGAACCTTATATTTTAGCAACTGAGAATGACACCTTAAACGGTGTTTGCATGCTCTTTGGTAAATTGCTCACCAACACAGCACAGATTTTTGCCGATGTTAGAACTTACTGGAGCCCTGAAGCGGTTAAAAAAGCATCTGGTTATGAATTAGAGGGCAAAGCAAAAGAGGCCGGCGGTTTTATTCATTTAATTAACTCCGGTGCAGCATGTATTGATGCTTGCGGTGAAGTAAAGGATGCCCAGGGTAACGGCGTGATTAAACCGTTCTGGGAAATGACTGAAAAAGACCAAAAGGCTTGTCTTGAAGCAACCACTTGGAATGCAGCTGATTTAGGCTATTTCCGTGGTGGCGGTTATTCCTCTCGTTTCTTAACCCGTAGTGAAATGCCAGTAACCATGTTGCGCTTGAACATGGTAAAAGGTCTTGGTCCTGTTATGCAGATTGCAGAAGGCTGGACCATTGGTTTGCCTGATGAAGTTTCTGACGTGCTTTGGAAGAGAACCGACTACACTTGGCCCTGTACTTGGTTTGCGCCTCGTGTAACCGGTGAGGGTGCTTTTAAAACAGCTTACGATGTTATGAACAATTGGGGCGCTAACCATGGTGCTATCAGCTATGGTCACATTGGTGCGGATGTCATTACCCTTTGCTCTATGCTCAGAATTCCTGTTTGCATGCACAATGTGCCTGAAGAAAAAATCTTCCGTCCGGCTAGTTGGAATGCTTTTGGCATGGATAAAGAGGGTCAGGATTACAGAGCTTGCGCGGCTTATGGTCCTATGTATAAAAATATTCGATAAAAATTATGGGGCTGTCTCATTTATGAGACAGCCCCTTTTTTGTATAACAAAAACCACGCGATAGTCGCGTGGTTCAAAAGAGCTTAAGCGATGAACAGAATACAAATTAGATGTAATATGTAAAGTAAAAGTTTTTTGGAATATGAAACTTTATATTCCAATGCATATTTTGGAAAAGCCTTCCCCTGTGGGAGGGGAAGGTGGGTTTTGCATAGCAAAACTCGGATGAGGTGGTGAAGTAATAAATTGCGATGTTTAACGATTGCATTCGCAATCTACACCTCACCACCGTCTGCAACGGAGCCTCTCGAAAAGCGAGAGGCCTGCAAAAAACAACCCATTTATGGGTAGCA
>JAZODT010000019.1:0-12140 GCA_045597205.1 Clostridia bacterium | reverse complement strand
AACGGTTAGAGGGCATCGTCCGTCAGCAACGGCAGTGGAACAGAGAAAAAAACATTAAAACGGCTGAAAGCAAAATGAAAATGATTGAGCGTTTGGAAAAAACATTAGAGGCGCCTCAAAGCCAGACAAAAAGCATGCATTTTTCTTTAAACGCTAAAGCGGGTGGCGGTCAGGATGTTTTGGTGCTTTCTGAACTTTCTATGGGTTTTGAACAAAAACAACTGTTTTCCCAAGCTAACTTAACAATTCGCAAGGGAGAAAGGTTATTTTTGCTGGGACCCAACGGTTGCGGCAAAACAACCTTGTTTAAGTTGATTGCCGGCAAATTAAAGCCGATGGGTGGCACGCTGCGGCTAGGTGCCAACATTGCACCGGGTTGGTATGACCAGACACAATCTGATTTACATTTGGACAAAACCATTTTTGAAGAGGTGGCAGATGCTCATCCTCATTTAACACAAACAGAAATTCGCAATGCATTAGCAGCGTTTCTTTTTAAGGGCGAGGAGGTCTTTTCCTTAATCCGTGAACTATCCGGTGGGGAACGGGCACGGGTATCCTTGGTTAAATTAATGCTTTCGGATGTGAATTTTTTACTGCTTGATGAGCCTACAAACCATTTGGATATTGCCTCACGTGAGGCGTTAGAGGCGGCACTTTTAGAATATGAAGGCACTTGCCTTATTGTTTCCCATGACCGTTATTTTATTAACCGTTTGGCTCATTCGATTTGCTGTATGGAGCCACAGGGATTAACGGTTTATCCCGGCGATTACGACTATTTTTTGGAAAAGAAAAAGACAGCGCCACAGGCAGAAAAGGCATCGGAGACGGGTGAGGGTAAGGATGCATACCGTCAGCAAAAGCAGGCGGCGGCAGAAGCCCGCAAGCGTGATAACGAAAGAAAAAAAGCCGAGCAGGGTATTGAAGCCTGTGAACAAAGGTTAGCAGAAATTGAAATGCTATTGACAGATGAAACGATAGCTGCCGATTATGAACAGGCACAGGTACTCACAGAAGAAGCAGATAAACTGAATGAAAAATTGCTTTTGCTTTATGAAAAATGGGAAGCATTGGCAGATTAAATTTTATGAAGCTATAACAAAATTAATTCGTTTTGCTATAGCTTTTTTACATATATTTAAAGTCTAAAAATCCTTGATTCTGCAGAAACTATGTGATATAATGCATACTGAGGAAATTTGAATTAATTATCTTTAGAGGTGCACCATGACCAGACGTTTGGAAGATGAAAAAACCAGTTGGCTGGCCTTTTTAGCCTGTTTTGTTGCATACACTATTTTATCAATGACGAAAAATACGTATTCAACGGCTATTGCTGCCATTGTGAGTGAAGAGTTATTTTCAAAAACAAATGCCGGGATTATTAATGCCTCTTTTTATTTGTTTTATGGCGTTGCCCAATTTTTTGGAGGATATTTAGCTGACCGCTTTTCGCCCTTTAAAATTATTATAATCAGTCTTTTGGGTGCAATTCTGACTAACGGTTTAATGGCCGTTTCCGACTCTTTTGTTGCTATGTTAGTCATCTGGAGCTTAAACGGCATTTTTCAATTTGGCGTTTGGCCTGCCGTGGTGAAGGTGGTATCTTCTGTTTTATTATATGAACACCGTCGGAAAGCCATGGTATATACTGCGTTTTGTTTCCCTTCTGGAACAATAATCAGTTATTTGCTTGCTATGGGCATTTTAAAATACTGGTCATGGCCCGTGTTGTTTTGGGCTTCGGCTATTATATTGATTCCTGTAGTGTTTTTTACTCTGTTTGTTATGAAGCGTGTACAAGTAAAATTAATACCTGAAGAAATAATAAAACCGGAAGAAAAGCAAATGGAGCAGGAAACGAAAGCAATACCATTTACAAAAATCTTTTTTGCCAGCGGTTTGTTTTTAATTTGTATTCCCGCCTTAATTCGTTGTATGCTGGATATCGGCCTGAAAACCTGGGTACCCACCATGATTATGGAGAGCTATGGGGTTTCGCCCAGTGCCTCCAGTATGCTGACAACGGTGTTGATTTTCTTGAACTTAACCGGTGTATTCTTTTCCGCTTGGTTATATCCAAACCGTTGCAAAAGCCTACCGTTAGCAATTGGATTGTTTTTTGTAGCATCGTTACCGCTTTTAGGATTATTATTGTTTAACGGGAAAATTGCGGTTATTTTCATTGTGTTGTTACTAGCTGTAATGACCACGATGATGACGGCTGCCAGCCAGCTTTTAAATGTTAATTTACCGGCGACGTTCGGTGCTTATAACAAGATAGGTATGGTGGCTGGAATATCCAATGCCTTTGGTTGCTTTGGTTGTATGCTGGCAAACTATCTTTATGGATTTGCTGCAGAGGCCTATGGCTGGACAGTGACCATTATGATTTGGATTATCTTGGCTTTAGTCTCTTTTCTGTTCTGCTTTTTGGCAATGCCTTTATGGAAGCGGTTTATGAAGAAATAGAATAAAAAATAGGGGATGATGTAATGGACATTTTTGACGTATTGACTTTAATTGGTGGTTTGTGCCTATTTTTGTTTGGTATGAATGTTATGGGTGACGGCTTAGAACGTCGTGCCGGCGGTAGCTTAAAAATGCTGTTGGGCAAGCTGACCCAGAATAAAGCAGCAGGCTTTTTAACCGGCTTGGCTGTGACGGCTATTATTCAGAGTTCTTCTGCTACCACGGTTATGGTGGTTGGTTTTGTTAACTCAGCACTCATGACCTTAAAGCAGGCCATCAACGTGATTATGGGTGCCAACGTTGGCACCACAGTGACCGCCTGGATTTTGAGCTTAGGCGGTATTGATTCAAGCAATGTCTTTATTAAACTGTTAAAGCCCACATCCTTTACGCCGATTTTAGCTTTAATTGGTACAGCCATGACCATGTTTGGCAAAAGCAGTAAAAATAAAGATACGGGTTCTATTTTATTAGGTTTTGCAACGCTCATGTTCGGTATGGATACTATGTCGGACGCTGTGGCAGGCCTTGCTGATGTGCCAGCGTTCCAAAACATGTTTATTATGTTTAAAAACCCCATTCTGGGTGTAATTGTGGGTGCTATTTTAACAGCTATTATTCAATCCAGCTCGGCGTCAGTTGGTATTTTACAGGCTTTGGCTGTGACCGGTCAGGTTTCCTACGGAGCAGCCATTCCCATTATTATGGGTCAAAATATCGGTACCTGTATTACGGCTATGCTTTCTTCAATTGGCGCGAATAAAAATGCGAAACGGGCGGCATTTGTACATCTTTCCTTTAATATTATCGGCACACTAATTTGGCTGACGGTCTTCAGTATTATTTCAGCAGTTTTAAAGCCAGCTATTTTAGATGCAGCAGCCTCTTTATTTGGCATTGCGATTGCCCATTCAATCTTTAATGTTTTGTGTACAGCCCTGCTGTTACCCATGTCGGGACTTTTGGAAAAGCTGGTTATTAAGCTGGTGCCGGATACCGACAAGAAGGAAGCGATTGCAGAGCTTGATGAAAGATTGCTGACAACACCGACGATTGCCTTGGCACGCTGCAGTGAGGTAACATTTGAAATGGCAGAGTGTGCTGTGAAAGGCTTACAAGAAAGTTTGCACTTATTACAACAATATGATTCCAAACTGGCAGAGACAGTTCGGGAAAAAGAATCTAAGGCAGATCATTATGAGGATATTTTGGGTACCTATCTGGTTAAGCTCAGCGGTCATCAGCTTAGCGAGCAGGAGAGTACGGAAACGGCTAAACTGTTAAAGGCAATCGGTGATTTTGATCGGATTTCCGACCACAGTGTGAATATTTTAGAATCGGCAGAAGAACTGATGGGCAAAGAAAAAGAATTCTCTGAAGGGGGACGCCAAGAATTACAGGTGCTGTGCCGGGCAGTATCCGAAATATTGGATTTGGTACAAACTGCTTTTGTCAACAATGATTTAGAGGCAGCGGCCAAGGTTGAACCCTTAGAGCAGGTTATTGATAATTTGAAAGAAAAATTAAGAACCAATCATATTCTGCGTTTGCAGAAGGGTGGCTGCTCCATTGAAATGGGTTTCGTGTGGTCTGATTTAATCACGAATTTAGAGCGTGTTTCCGACCATTGCTCTAACATTGCCGTTTGCGTGTTAGATGCCAGCCAAAATAATATGAATGTGCATGAGACGATGAGTATGATCAAAAAAGACAGCGAACAGTTTAAAGAACTGTACGCAGCTTATGCGACTCAGTATCATGTGGAATAATCAAGAGGGGCAGAGCAATCTGCCCCTTTCTTACAGAATGGATGAGTGTTGTGGCAAAAAAAACAAACGAGGAAAAACTTTCAGAACAAAAAACCAATGTAATGCGGCTGATTGAGCAGGCAGGGTTTTCTTATACGGCTCATTGTTATGCGGCAACAGAAGCCATCAGTGGTGTGGAGGTGGCGGCGGTTCTTTCTCAGGACCCGGACCATGTGTTTAAAACCTTGGTGACAGTGGGAAAATCCGGTGAGCATTATGTGTTTGTGATTCCCGTAGAAAACGAGTTGAATTTAAAAAAGGCAGCTAAGGCAGTGGGTGAAAAATCTATTGAAATGATTAAATCCAAAGAATTATTACCGCTTACAGGGTATATTCACGGTGGATGTTCCCCTATTGGGATGAAAAAACCGTTTGTAACGGTGTTGCATGAAACAGCCATTTTATTTGATACTATTTTATTCAGTGCCGGCAAAATTGGCTATCAGATTGAAATGAATCCAGAGGATTTGCAGAAGATGGTGCCATTTAATTATGAGGATGTTGCAGAGTGAGTTATTATTTTAAATAGAAAAAAAGAGCTGTCGCAATTGCGACAGCTCTTTTTGCTATGCGTTAATCTTATTTATTTTTCAGGTTGAACCAAGCAGAAAGACCGGGGTAGTAAGCAATGTCACCCAGTTCTTCTTCGATTCTTAAGAGCTGATTGTATTTAGCAACACGGTCAGTTCTGGAAGGAGCACCGGTTTTGATTTGGCCGGAGTTTGTAGCAACGGCGATGTCAGCAATGGTAGCATCCTCAGTTTCGCCACTTCTGTGAGAAGTAACAGCGGTGTAACCTGCACGGTTAGCCATTTCAATAGCTTCTAAGGTTTCGGTTAAAGTGCCAATCTGGTTAACCTTGATTAAGATAGAGTTTGCAACGCCCAGTTCAATACCCTTCTTTAAACGTTCGGTATTGGTAACAAACAGGTCGTCACCAACCAGCTGAATCTTGTCGCCCAGCTTGTCGGTTAAAATCTTCCAAGCATCCCAGTCTTCTTCAGCAACACCATCTTCTAAGGAGATGATGGGGTACTTGTTAGCTAAATCTTCCCAATATGCAACGATTTCGTCGCGAGTCATGAAGATATCGGTCTTCCAGAAGTAGTAACCGTCTTTACCAATCTTCTTAGCTTCTTCAAACATTTCAGTTGCAGCAGCGTCGATAGCGATTCTGAAATCAGCACCGGGTTTGAAGCCTGCTTTTTCAACAGCTTCAACGATAACCTGGATAGCTTCTTCATCACTCTTTAAGTTGGGAGCGAAACCGCCTTCGTCACCAACGGCGGTGCTATAGCCCTTGCCCTTTAATACGCTCTTTAAGTTGTGGAATACTTCTGCACACCATCTTAAAGCTTCGCGGAAAGAGGTAGCGCCAACAGGCATAATCATAAATTCCTGAATGTTAACGCTGTTGTCAGCATGCTTACCACCGTTGATGATGTTCATCATGGGAACGGGGAAAGTTTTAGCATTGCAACCACCAATGTAGTTGTACAGGCTAACACCTAAGGATTCAGCAGCAGCTTTAGCACAAGCTAAAGATACACCTAAGATTGCGTTTGCACCTAAACGACCTTTGTTGGGGGTGCCGTCTAATTCAATCATAGCACGGTCGATAGCAACCTGGTCTAAAACGTTCATGCCGATAACGGCTTCAGCAATTTCGCCGTTAACGTTATCAACAGCCTGGCAAACGCCTTTGCCTAAGTATTTGCTCTTATCACCGTCACGCAGTTCAACTGCTTCGAAAGCACCGGTAGAAGCACCAGAGGGAACGGAAGCACGGCCAACATAGCCATCTTCGGTATAAACCTCAACTTCAACGGTCGGATTGCCACGGGAATCCAGGATTTCTCTTGCCACTACATCGATAATTTCAATGTACTGTTTCATAGTGTAAATTCCTCCTATAAATATAAATTGTTAATTAAATAATCAGGCTCTTGCCTGTCATTTCGTTAGGTTGGGGCAGACCTAAAATCTGCAGCATTGTGGGGGCAATATCGGCTAAGCAGCCACCCTTGCGCAGGGTTACATCACGGCCGGCAACCACAAAGGGAACCGGCAGGGTGGTGTGTGCCGTAAAGGCTTCACCGTTTTCGGGGTCAACCATCTGGTCTGCATTGCCATGGTCAGCAGTAACCAGAGCGATACCGCCCCGGGAAAGTACTTCATCAACAACCTTGCCCATGCAGGTGTCAACGGCTTCAACGGCGTTCACAGCAGCATCAAATACACCGGTGTGACCAACCATATCGCAGTTGGCAAAGTTTAAAATTATGACATCATATTTATCAGAACGGATGCGGGCAAGTGCCTCTTCCGTTACCTCATATGCACTCATTTCAGGCTTTAAGTCATAGGTTGCAACTTTTGGAGATGCAATGAGCGCTCTGTCTTCCCCTTCGGAAACGGCTTCTACGCCACCGTTAAAGAAGAAGGTAACATGAGCATATTTTTCTGTCTCAGCAATTCTCAGCTGGGTCAGGTTGTTTTTGGCTAAGTATTCGCCCAAAGTGTTTTCTAAAGTCTGGGGGCGGAACGCTACATCTACATTGGGCATGGTTTTGTCGTACTGCGTCATGCAAACGTAGTGCAGTTTCTGATATTCACGGGCAAAACCGTCAAATTCAGGGTCCACCAGTGTGCGGGTGATTTCTCTTGCACGGTCAGGGCGGAAGTTAGCAAATACAACGCTGTCACCTTCGGTAATCATACCAACAGGGGTATCATTTTCTGTAACAACAACAGGGATAACAAATTCATCGGTTACCTCGTTATCGTAAGAACGCTGCACAGCATCTACGGCGTTGGGCAGACGTTCACCGATACCCATGGTCATAGCCATATAAGCTTTTTCTACACGGTCCCAACGGTTGTCTCGGTCCATAGCATAATATCGACCCATCACGGTAGCGATTTTACCGCAACCGATAGCATCTAGCTCGTCCTGCAGTGCAGCCACAAAATCCTTACCGGATGAGGGGGGCACATCACGACCGTCTAAGAAGCAATGGAGATATACTTTAGAAAGACCTTCCTGCTTAGCTAGCTTCACAATGGCATAAATATGGGAGTTGTGGCTATGTACGCCACCGTCAGAGAGCAAACCCATAATGTGTAGAGAAGAATTTTTTTCTTTACAATTTTTAACGGCACCTAAAAGAGCTTCGTTTGTAAAGAAATCACCGTCGGAGATGGACTTGGTGATGCGGGTCAATTCCTGATACACAATACGGCCGGCGCCAATGTTGGTGTGACCAACTTCGGAGTTACCCATCTGCCCATCCGGCAGACCAACAGCCATGCCGGAGGCATCCAGCGTGGTGTAGGCACTTTTTGCAAGCAAAGCATCCATACAAGGGGTCTTTGCTGCAGCTATAGCATTACCGTCGGTTGCGGCGTTTACTCCGTAACCGTCTAAAATGCAAAGTAATAATGGTTGTTTCATTTTATTACGCTCCAAATTTTAAATTAGGAATTAGCAATTACAGAAAAATCTGCAGCCTTTAAGCTGGCACCGCCAACCAAACCGCCGTCAATGTTCTTCTGAGCAAACAGTTCAGCACTGTTTTTAGCGTTTACGCTGCCACCATACTGAATGGTGATAGCATCAGCGGTTGCGCAATCATAAAGCTCGCAAACGCAGTCGCGAATGGTTTTGCAAACTTCTTCAGCCTGCTCGGTGGTAGCGGTTTTGCCGGTACCGATTGCCCAAATGGGTTCATAAGCAATGATGGTGTTCTTTGCCTGGTCAGCCGTAACACCTAAAAGAGCAATTTTAACCTGCATACGAACCAAGTCGGCGGTTACACCCTGTTCACGTTGTTCTAAGCTTTCGCCTACGCAGATGATGGGGGTTAAACCTTTCTCAAAAGCTTTTAACACCTTTTTGTTAACAGTTTCATCGGTTTCAGCAAAGTATTGACGACGTTCGCTGTGACCTAAGATAACATATTTAATACCTAAATCTAAGAGCATATCGGCACTGATTTCGCCAGTGAAAGCACCCTTGTCTTCAAAGTACATATTTTGTGCACCCACTAAAATGTTGGTGCCTTTTGCAGCTTCAACAGCGGCGGGCAGGCAAACAGCAGTGGGGCAAACAATAACCTTGTTTTTAGCGTCCTTTACCAAAGGAGCCAGTTCACTGATTAAAGCCTTGGTTTCGGAAGGGGTCATATTCATCTTCCAGTTACCGGCTGCAACAATTTGTCTCATTTTTTTGTCCTCCGTCTTTGATTTTATTATTTCTTTTCCAGGCAAGCAACGCCGGGCAGTTCAATACCTTCTAAAAATTCCAGGCTGGCACCGCCACCGGTGGAAATGTGGGTCATCTTATCAGCAAAGCCCAAGTTGGTTACAGCCGCAGCACTATCACCACCGCCAATGATGGTTACAGCATCAGCTGCAGCAACAGCTTCTGCCACGGCGATGGTACCCTTTGCAAAGTTTTCAAATTCAAACACACCCATAGGGCCGTTCCAGATAACGGTTTTAGCGTTTTTAATCACATCTGAGAAAGCTTTGATGGTTTCGGGACCAATGTCTAAGCCCTGCCAACCGTCAGGAATTTCCATAGTGTTGCAAACTTTTTGATTTGCGTCGTTAGCAAAATTATCTGCTGCTACGTTATCCGTAGGAATCATTAGGTTAACGCCTTTTTCTTTCGCTAAAGCCATAACTTCGCGGGCATAGTCTAACCGTTCTTCATCAACCAAAGAATCACCAATGTTGCCGCCTAAAGCTTTGCTGAAGGTATAAGCCATACCGCCACCAATGATGATGGTATCTACTTTATTTAACAGGTTGTTGATAACACCAATTTTATCTTTAACCTTTGCGCCACCCAAAATAGCGACAAAGGGTTTTTCAGCATTTTCCAAAGCGCCGCCCATAATGTCGATTTCTTTCTGAATCAGGTAACCGGCAACAGCAGGCAGATAATCAGCAACGCCTGCGGTGGAAGAATGTGCACGGTGAGCAGTGCCAAACGCATCATTAACAAAAATTTCAGCCAGGTCTGCTAATTTTTTAGAAAATTCGGGCACGTTCTTGGTTTCTTCAGCGTGGAAACGAACGTTTTCTAAAAGCACAACTTCGCCATCTGCCATAGCAGCGGTTAAAGTCTGAGCGCTTTCACCAACAACATCTTCTGCCATTTTAACAGTCTGTCCCAAATAATCAGACAGGCGTTTTGCAACGGGTGCCAAGCTGTATTTCATATTAAATTCGCCCTTAGGACGACCCATGTGAGAGCAAAGAATAACCTTTGCGCCTTCGCCAACCAGATATTTAATGGTAGGCAGTGCACCTACGATACGGTTATCGTTGGTAATGTTTCCATCATCATCCATAGGCACGTTAAAATCGCAACGCACCAAAACTTTTTTGCCACGCACGGCAATGTCTTCAACAGTCTTTAAACTCATACCAATCACCTCATTAAAAATATATACTCTTATATTATAGTAGATTTTGTTAAAAGTTGCAAGTATAATTTTGATAAAATCTTGTCAAATTCATCATTTTATTTTTAATTGAATTTAGCTAAAATATACCAAAATAAAATTTCCAGAAAAAAGTTACAAAAAAAGGTAAATTCTTAAATTATTTAAAATCTATTCATAATCTGGAAACAAATTTAATATATACTATAAGTACCGGAAGAAATTTCGGTAAAACTATCTCTCAATTTCATAATAATCCCCCAAAGCAGGGCAACGGCGACATCGGCTGTTGCCCTGTTTTTTTATTATGAAGATATATGTAAACATTTTAAAGAGGAATGATGCTTTGATTAAAAACTAGGTGTGTTTTTTGTGCAGTGAAATATGGTGCATGTTTTGGAGAGTATAAAATTGACGAATGGGAAAGAGACGGCCTTTAAAGGAAGTCAATCAGAATAGTGAATTTTTGCTGCTGGAAAAGCTTTTTCTAAGGCGGAGACAGCGTGGTCTAATTGGTCGCTTCTGACCAAAGCTGAAATGGTTGCGGTTGTGGCAGAAACCAACAAAGGTTCCACATGAACGCTTTTTAAGGCGTTAAAAAAACTTGCGGCAATGCCGATTTCCTGGGCAAAATGAGCCCCACATAGTGTGATTTTTGAATAGCCGCCGCTCACTTTAACGGGAAAGAGAGCATGTGTCTTTTTTAACTGCGCAATGGTGCGCAAAGCTTTTGCAAAATCATGATTAAATACAGAAAAAGAAAGCCCTCCGCCGTTGGGGCGGGAGGGAACAAGGCTAATAAGGTCAATATTAACGCCAGTGCGAGACAGGGCAGAGAATAAATCAGCGGTCATATCGGTATCTGTTTTTTGTTGACTGGTACAGACTAACACCACATCAAAAACAACATTAATTTCAGTTTGCTTGTTTGTCATCATCATTCCTCCGTGCTTTCTTCAAACATTTCAAATTTCCGGTATGATTCTTTTTGTGTTTCATCCCGATATACTGCTGAACGGTTTTTTTCCAGCAGTTTGGTTATGGCATATAAATCAATCCAAATCTGATTTGTGCCGTCTTTTTGGGTTTCTTCGTCGAAAATCAGTTGCAGACCAAAATGCAAATGTGGCGTGTTAATATTGTTTACATTCTCTTTTCGACTGTAGCCGGTCATGCCTAAATAACCAATCACGTCTCCGGCAGTCACAATTTTTCCTTCATAGATATCATTATAGGGATGGTCTTTGCGTAAGTGAGCATAATAATAATATCTTTTTTTGTCAAAACTGCGGATGCCGATACGCCAACCACCGTACTGATTCCAACCCACACATTCTACGGTGCCGGATTCAATGGCAATAATGGGCGTGCCTACACTACCCATTAAATCGTGTCCTAAATGCTTGCGTTTATAACCGTAAGAGCGGGCGTTGCCAAAATCGTCACTATGGCTGTAGCTGTACCCTTTGGCAATGGGAGAAAAGGCTTTTAGACCATATTTTTTTGTCATTATTTTTTTCTCATGATTTTCCGGATCGGGGATTTCGATTGAATAAGAACCGACAAAGCCGTTTAAAACAGCGCCATATGCTTCTTTAAAATAAGCATAGGTCTTTAAAGAGGCACCCAGGGCATCTACGGTGGTCTGGTCCTCAACCAACCGGTTTTCAAGTTTTTCTAAATCACTTTTTTTAAAATGTGAAAAATCGCCACCATATTTTGCGGCCAAATAGGCTAAACAGTCAACCCAGTTTATAGGTTCGGCATCCTTTTCGGTGTGAGATTTAACATCAAGGTCCAGCGTTGCAGCCAAAGCCTCGTAAGACGGGCTAAAATCGACCCATTTAATAAAACTCTTTTCTTCGGGCTGTTCTTTTGAGGCGGTAGATACAGCAACCGGTGCCGAAATGGCAGCAATTAAAAAGACAACAGATAGCAAAATGGCTAATGCTGTTTTTTTCTTTATTATTTTAATAATCAACAATAAGCACCTCCTTTTATAGCATATGAAAAAAGTTGGTATAAAATGAAAAGAAAAGAGAAAAGATAAAAAAGGTAAAAAAATAAGTTTTTCCTCTTGACAAACCGGTTTTTTCTTGCTATAATAATATGCACTCACCGCAAAAAACGAGAAAGTCAACATTTTAAGAAAATTCTTCTTTTTGTATGAAAATTAAATAAAAGTGTTGACAGACTTGCTTGTTTGTGCTATAATAGTTCAGGTCGGCATGTGAGTGACGAAAAATGTTAATACAGATTTCAGCAATTAAGTAATTGATTGTTGAAAGGTGTATTAACACCTAAATAATGTACCTTGGTAACTGAACAAAGCAAACCTTTTTAAATTTAAGTTTTTCCGTAAAAGGGTAAAAAAGTAAAATACAATTTCTTCTAAAAATAACTC
>JAZODT010000018.1:0-2062 GCA_045597205.1 Clostridia bacterium | reverse complement strand
GCACAATATTCCGGAAATTCAGAACCCGTGTGGCCGCTGGCAGAGCCAATGTGCAAAATGGATTTAATTTCACTTTGCACGCCATATTTTTCCGTCATATGAATCAGCGCTTTCAGGTTAACATCAATATCAGCTTCGTTTTGCGTACCGGCATTATTAATTAAAATATTAAATGCCTTCTCATCAGGTAGTTTGGCATAATCCCTCACATCACATACATAGTGTGTATAACCATCATGCACAAGGCGCGCTTTTTCTTTGTCTATGCCAACAACGGTATGGCCATTTTGCAAAAATTTTTCTGCTATGGCTTTTCCTATACCCCGGGAGGTACCTGTAATTAAAACCTTCATGTCATCGCCTGCCTTCTGCTATATAATCTAAATATGCTCTGCCCACCTGTTTTTGTTTCCATTGGGTCACAATGCGATAGCCGACGGGAGAAAACACTATTTCCATTATCACCTCTGCCACCGCACCGGTTAATGCACACATAGCACACTGCAGAATTGTCCAATGAAAACCGTTCCAAAAAACAGGGGCAAACAAAACAAAAACTAAAACAGAAAAAATAAAATTATCACAAAACTGACCGATAAAAGTGGAGATATAGGACTGCATTGCAAAGGCAAGTTTGCCATCCGGATTTTTTTTAAAGGCTTTGCCTATTGTCTTATGTAACATATTATTAATACAAGCCGAAGCAAGAAAGGCAATGGTGCTACTGAGCAAAATAAACCATGTTCCCCCAAAAATACTGTCAAACACGCTATAATCGCCTGCATTAGAGGGAATAACGCTTGCCACAAAAAATATGAGACAAGTGAGCAAATTAATCATGGCAGCCAACACTGAAATTTTATTGGATGCTTTTGGTCCGAAATGCTTGGTGATAATATCCATACACATAAAGGATAACCAGGATATTAATATGCCGCCATCTAAAGCAATCCATTCAAGCTGCAACAAGGTTTTGTTGGCCAAAAGATTCATGCAAATGACACTAACAACAAACAACGTAACCACAGGCGCAGGCATGCACTGCAGCAAAATCTGTGTTTCATTTTTTTCTCTATTTAAAAATTGCTTGATTTTAGACATAATAGCCTCTCCTGCCAACAAAAAAATCTTTACTAACTGATTATATCAAAAAGTAGCAAAACATTCAACGCTTTTTATAAAAATAGTACTCAGCAAAAAGACTGCCGTTTATGCAAGCGGCAGTCTTTTGAAAGCTAATTATACTTCTTTACCATAAACTTCCCACTGACTAAGCACTGGGAAAGGAATCACAAACAAAAGTTCCTGTGTTTTCTAATATACAAAAGCTTCATGCCTCATTTATCGTGCCAGATAATTATATATAATAATCATGGCATCAGCACGACGAAGAGCCATATCCGGGTAAAACTTTCCGTTTTCACCGCTTAACAGGGCTAAACCAAAAGCAACAGCAGCTACCCCTTCATCTTTAGCCGCTACATCTTTAAAAGGATGGCGAAAAATTCCGGGGATTTTTACAAACTCACCATATCCTAAAGCCGAAAGCAGATAAGCGGTACCCTCTATACGTGTAATGGCTCGTTCCGGTGCAACCTCTGCTTGAGATAACACACCTTCCCGCACAAGTCGGCGATACATAGACTCACTGTCATTTTCATAGCCATATTTCCAAATAACCTTATCTAAAAGCAAGAAAAACTCGCGTTGTGTAATAGATGCTTCCGGTTGTAACGCACCATTGTTATCTGCAGGCAGATATATCTCATTATCCAGCAATTTTTTAATTTTTTCTTCTCCATAATGTCCGGCAATATCCGTATAATTTGGCACTTTCTTTTCCGCCAGTGGCTTTAAACTATAGTCCAGCTTTTCTAAGTTTTCTGCCGAAAGAATCACCCGTTCTTTCAGGGAATATACCAATTGTGCCGTTACGGTTTTATCTTCATTGGGCACCGGCATATAGCACAGCACAAATTCTCCCAATTCTATGGCTCTAGCGTTTGCTTCTTTACGGTCTTTTACTGTTTCTAAAGTTGGAAATTCAACATCCACCCATTGT
>JAZODT010000017.1:0-12251 GCA_045597205.1 Clostridia bacterium | reverse complement strand
AGATGTATTTGAATTTTGTTGGATAGTAGATTTTCCAATGTATGAATATGCAGATGATGGAAAAATAGATTTTTGTCATAACCCATTTTCTATGCCACAAGGTGGAATGGAAAGTTTAATGACAAAAGAACCATTAGATATTTTAGCATATCAATATGATATTGTTTGTAACGGAATAGAGCTTTCATCTGGTGCTGTTAGAAACCATGATTCAGAGATTATGAAAAAAGCTTTTGAAATTGCAGGTTATACAGAAGATGATATTAAAACAAAATTTGCGGCACTTTTCAAAGCATTTCAGTTTGGTGCACCACCACATGCAGGTATTGCACCTGGTGTTGATAGAATTCTTATGCTTTTAGCAGAAGAAGATAATATAAGAGAAGTAATTGCTTTTCCAATGAATAGTAAAGCACAAGATCTTCTTATGGGAGCACCTGGTATAGTTGAACAAAAACAATTAGATGAAGTTCATATTAAATTAAATATTACGCTCACGCTTTGCCGTCGCAGCCTAAAACGTTAACCAGTTTTTTCTTAACCAGGTCTTTAATCGCTGCACGAGCCGGAGACAGATACTGTCTGGGGTCAAAGTGTGCCGGATTTTCGGCCATATACTTACGGATAGAACCGGTCATAGCCAGACGCAGGTCAGAGTCAATGTTAATCTTACATACAGCAGATTTAGCAGCTTCACGCAGCATTTCTTCGGGGATACCGATAGCATCAGGCATGTTACCGCCATTTGCATTAATCATGTCAACAAACTCAGGAATAACGCTGCTGGCGCCATGCAGAACGATGGGGAAATTCGGCAGACGTTCTTCAACTTCTTTCAAAATGTCAAAACGCAGCTGGGGTTTTTGACCGGGTTTGAATTTATATGCACCGTGGCTGGTACCAATGGCAATTGCTAAAGAGTCAACACCGGTACGGGTAACAAATTCTTCCACTTCAGAAGGACGGGTATAAGAAGCGTCTTCTTCAGAAACGTTAACATCATCTTCAATACCAGCTAAGCGCCCCAACTCACCTTCAACAACAACACCACGAGCGTGCGCATATTCAACAACCTTTTTGGTCAGTTCAATATTGTCTTCAAAAGAATGATGAGAACCATCAATCATAACGGAGGTGAAGCCACCGTCAATACAAGATTTGCACAGTTCAAAGCTATCGCCATGGTCTAAGTGCAGACAGATAGGCAGATCAGTTTCGATTAAAGCTGCCTCAACCAGTTTTACTAAGTACGTGTGGTTAGCATACTTTCTTGCACCTGCAGAAACCTGCAGAATCAAAGGTGCGCTAACTTCTTTAGCCGCTTCAGTGATGCCCTGAATAATTTCCATGTTGTTTACGTTAAAAGCACCGATAGCGTAGCCACCGTCATATGCTTTCTGGAACATTTCTTTAGATGTTACTAATGGCATTTATTCCAACTCCTTAAAAATTTTTTTCGATATTATTGTATCAAAATCGAACACTAAAATCAATAGGAAAATTGAATAAACTGACATTTTTTTTACAATTTTTTTATTTAATTTGTATTTTCTAATCATTGTGGTTAAAAAAAACACAAAAAGCCTTTGGCGGTAAGGATAACACAAGCCCTGCCGCAACAACTCCCAAGGCTTTGCTCACATCACAAAAGGGCATATTCACTAAAAATTCCTGAGGTTCTAAAATTTTACCTTTCAGCGTGGGCAAAGACCGTTGTAAGCAACAAATAAACGAAACGTTCTCTCCCTCTGCCCCAATACTTGAAGCTGTAATTGTTGATAGCGGATTAAAGCCGTAGGTAACAATCAAAGATTTTTTGTTATAATCTGCTATGCACTCATCTGCATTTAAAATGGTCACATATTCACCTCTGCAAATGCTTTTAATGGATTTGTGCATTAAAACAACATCACGCTTTTCCTCCTCTAAATAAGGCAAAAAAACATAGGCAGCATCACTTTCTTCCATGCAGCCAGCAACACGCCGCCCCCTTATTTTAAGCATTTTTTGCAAAAGCTCTTCCATTAAACCCTCTTCTTCTGCCACCGATACCGTAACCACGTAAACACCCTCTTATAACACTTTGTGTATATTTTTACAATTCCCATAGTTTTTATGCTTAAAAAGCATAATTTGCAAAATGAGTGCATAGGTTTTAGTGTAAAAGCGTATCAAAAGGAGGAGATACCATGTCGATAGATTTTAAAAACGAAACCATAACCTTAAGCGAATTAAAATGGAATCAATCCGCCTCTCTGTTAGTGGATGGCGACATGATTGTGCCGGATATCAAGCCGGACATCCGCAAAATTTTGTTAACAGAGGCAACACCCGTTATCACACATCAGGAAATAACAGGAAACAAGCTCAACATAACCGGCACTGTGAACATCCACATTTTATATTTACCTGATATTGATGGTGCACTGCCTAAAGCAATGGAAACAAAATTTGACTTTAAGGATAGCCTTGAACTTTCTTCAGGTGATATTTCAGATGTTTCCGTAAAAGTTTCAACCCAGCATATTGAGTTTTCATTAATCAACTCACGAAAATTGAATATAAAAATTATTATATCATTAAAGGGGCACGGCTATGGCAAAAAAGAGTGCCAATTGTTGACAGACACAGACGCAGAGAGCCCCTTAAAAATCAAAAAAAAGCACATCAGTGCCTATCACGTTGTGGCAGATACCCGACAGGATATTGTCATCTCCGAAACGCTGGAGTTGCCTGCCGGCAAGCCGGAAATTGATGACATTATTAAACTGAACGCCAAAGCGGTTAAAGGTGATTGTAAAATTGTTTCCGGCAAAATTTTATTAAAAGGCGGTTTAATCGTCAATACATTATATTGCACCCATGATGCAGATGATGGTGTTCAGCACGCAGAGCATGAGCTTGTTTTTAGCGAAATGGTAGATATTGAAGGCTTAAACGAAGATTGCATGTGCAACGTGACCTATAACGTAAAAAACGTTTATTATTCTGTTAAAGAAGACGCAAGCGGTGAGGATCGTCTCCTTGCCTTGGATATTGTTTTACAGGCCGAAATTATGGCCTCCCGCACCCAGGAAACAGACATCATTGATGATTGTTACAGCACCATGGGAAAAGCATTACTCAAAACCGAGCCTATCGAGCTAGATGAACTGCTGACCGAAGGCATTTCTCATGAAAATATGAAAGAAATTCTAACCGTGCCGGAGGATGTCCCTGTGGCCGGCGCTGTTTATAGCCTGCAATGCACACCCCGCGTAACAGAAATGAAAATAGCTGACGAAAAAATGACAATCACCGGTAAGTTAACCGCTTTTGTTTTATACGGTTGCGTAGATGCCGATAATCCGTTATATAGCCTGGTGGGTGAATTCGATTTTGAACACGTTGTGCCCATTGACGGCTTGGATGACACCGCTCTGTGCGAATGCTCTGTGACAGAACAAGGGGTCAGCTTTACGTTAAATGCTGCTTCTGAAATTGAGTTGCGCTGTGTACTGGAGTTTTATGTCCGCGCTATTACCAAACGAGAAATTATTTTGCTGACCGGTTGTGAAATAATTGAAGAGGAAACCGAAGCACCGCGTCATAGCATGGTGATTTATTTTGCACAGCCCAACGATAGCTTATGGAACATTGCTAAACACTACAAAACTGACCAGAAAAAAATTATGGAGTTAAATAAGTTAGAACATCCCGCCCTGATTGCCGGTCAAAAGATTTTAATCCCCGGCCCCTCACATTCTTGACAAAGCAAAGCCTTTCCTATACAATATACATAAATATTGCATAAAAGGCGGTTGTGATGATGGCAGGTACGACATGTGAAACCTGTGCCAATTTTGTTTATGATGAATTGGCGGATTGTTATTTTTGTTCCATAAATTTAGACGAAGACGAAATGCGTCATTTTTTATCCGGCACCACTTCAAACTGTGCCTATTGGCGCAATGGTGACGATTATGCCGTGGTTAAAAAACAAAAATAAAAAGGTTGTAGAAAAAATGCACAAACCACACAAAGCAGAGAATCATTCAGAATAATTGTAGGGGACGGCGTCCTCTACGCCCCGCAAATTTTATAATGCTTTGTATAACCAAAAAGAGGCTGTAGCAAAAGAAATTTATTTTGCTACAGCCTCTTGTTATATCCTATTAATGCAACTCAATCATTTCTTCCTCAGCCTGCTTGCCGGTGGAAATATAAGTGTACATGCTGTTAATGAGTTTTTTGCATAAATAACGGGTTCTTTCCGCATCCTTTTCCGATAAGCCCGTTCTTGAAAAATGACAAATTTTATTGCGGTAATCCTTTAACTCCTCTAAGCATTGTATAAAGGGATTCTTTTTTACTTCTCTCTCCTCGTTTTCTTTATTCTCTTCATGTTCTTCATTTTCCTCATATATTTCCTCTTTAATGGAGAAATCTGCCCCAAAGCAACCAAAATAAGGACTGAATATGTCTTCATAGTGCCTGAGAATTTCGCCGTTTTCTGTTAAATTAATCACATCCAGCACCGGCATGTCCTCATTTGTAATGCCATCATTCATTTTATCCATCATAAATTTAAAGGACGATTTGCTTATATAGCCAATTTTTTGCCCCTCTTGCATTTGATTTAAATACTCTTCCCGTTCTTCAACAGCCTTCGGCAAAGGATTTTTCTCTGAGCATGACCAAAACTTTTTGTGTTTTGGTTGCCACCACATAATATAACGGTTATAAACATTACTTTTCATAATAAAACGAGAATTTTTTCCTTCCATACTCAGCATAAGTTTCTCATTCCAATCCTCACCTAATTGCTTTGTTAATTCCTCTTTAGTAACGTCCCGAAAAGCATGTACAAAGCCGGTTAATAGGTCCCTTACATCTGAAACATTTTCCAATTCATTAACATATAAATACTCCACAAACAAGTGGGAAATGGTTATATAGACATACCGCTGGTTAACAGGGCCAAATTTCCCCCTTCTGTCAACATAATAATAATTACCTTTTTGATATGTATAGGGGCTTTCGGCATCCAATAAATCAATATAGCCTATTTCTACGCATCGCTCCATAATATCCCAATTGTCACTGGAATAACCGAAATAGCATTTGACAATATGTGAAAAATTACGTTTTTCACGTTCTTCTCTGTTTTTCATGTGTCCCGCTGTTTCTTGAAACCGAATAGCAAACTCAAGTTTTTCATCATCATATAATTGTTTGATGTTGGTTGCAGACTGCTCGCTCACAATCTTATTGCCTAACATTGTAAGCAGTCTGGGATTTCTGCCACAATAACGAACCAGCTCCTGTTGCTTTTCAAAATCCAGCGCATAGCCATAGCCCTTGAGCACTTCAAAAAATTCTGCCATGTCCTCTTCATTAAAACCACGCAGCAAAAAACGCTCAAAGGGGTCAACCTTCACCCGATAAACACTTAAAATATCTTCCATTTCAGGTCTTGAAGCTGCCACACAGGAAAAGTTGAAAGAATTTTCTATCAGCATTTTAGAAAAAGCAACGTGTTCTTGTTCTGTCCATCTTTGCAAAGAGGGGTCCTTTTTATCTGTCAGACTATCGCCAACCGTTCTTTCAAATTCATCTAAAAGCCAAATAACATGAATCCCTTGCTTTGTTGTCCATGCTAAAAAGCGATAAAGCAGTTCCATAAATTCGTCAGAAGTTTTCGGCATTTTCTCATTAAATTGATCAAGGATTTCTCGAGAAAAGCTTTTCGTTAAACGCCTTTTGGTGTTCATAATGAGTTTACGCAAAAGCATTGAAAAATCATCTAACGGACTAAGCTCCAAGCGAACTGCACAGCAATTCGTTTCTTTGTTTAATTCTTCTTCCAATTTTTTAAGCAGCATGGTTTTGCCCACCCGTGGTAAACCATGAATATGAATATCGTGAGATTTTTTTGTCAGCAACCTATCGGTAATGTCTTTAACAACCTCGCGTCGTCCCAAAAAGCCTCGCAAATTGCCATTTAAAGCATCAGAAAATATATTGTAAATCATTATTTTTCTCCCTCCGGTTCAGCAGAAGAAAAAATATTGTAAAAAGCTGATGACCCCCCCGGCAACAGTGTGACTTCTGACGCAAAAACCGGTGCAATTAAAAGACAAGAAGCGTGCACGTTACTGTCAAACATCAGACGCATCCAACCATATTCGGCCGCAGTCCAATAATCTGGTGTTACTTCAAAGTGATCCAGCACAATCATAAGATGGCAATCGGCATCGCCCAAGTCTTTTATAAGAGATTCAAACTGCAGGCGCACTTCTGCGCTGTCTTCAACCTCCAGGTCTTCTATATCAACATCCGTGTCTCCCGGCTGCAACTTTTCATCCTGCAAAAACGTGATGCAAACGTGGCGAATTATTTCTGTAAAATCTTCAAATGCTGCACAATCCACATAGGCAAACCGGCAGTGTTCAGGCAAATCCCGGCTTAACCTTTGCATGTCAGCAGAAAAGGAGCGGCGCACCGATTCTTCTTTATGATAAAAAGAGAACAGTATTTTATTTTTCTGCGCAAAATGTTCAGCAATCGCTTCCGCAGTTACTTTTATTGCCATACGATCAACCCTTTCTTTGATATAAAAATTATAAGTCTTGCCGACGGGAAACAATTTCATAATACAACTCAGTGGTGATGTGCAAGGCTTCCCCTTCCCGCTCAATGACGCCACGATTAATTAAAGTGTTTAAACGACGGTCTAAGATATCTTGTTCAATATCATATAAATGCTTGATTAAATCGCTCTCTGCACAAAAATGCGTTTCTGGGTTTGCCCATTTCACAAGCGCTCTCATAATCCGGCGGTTTTCATAAACAACCCTGTCATCTTCTAACCGTTGACCCTCTGAAATCTCAATGGCTGCTTCATCCTCTTCTTCACTTTCGTTAAACGGATTATAAAGAGAATTAAACAATTCTGTTTCTGTAGCATCATCATCTGACAAGTTGCCTGCCAGCCTATCCACTGTTTTAGCCAACACCGTTCCGGTAATATAAGGGATTTCTTCGTCGTTTACATATTCTATCATAGCATTACAGAATTTATAAAGCAAATAGGTGTTGCCTTTCGTTAATCTATAAATTTGTTCAAAAACCATGTCGGCAGAATATTTTAAATATTCATCATCGTGCACCACAAACTGAATATATTGCTTGGTGTGTTCCTTACTTAAATTCTCAACTGCAATCATGGTAATTTTTTGCATAGCATTGGGAATATATTTGGTTAACATCCCCACGGTAAACTCGCCACCGGCGGTAATAACCGAAACGCCGCAGCCTTCAAAATATTTCTCCCAGCCCTCTAAAAAGCCGCTACCGACGCGACCGTATAAAATAGCCTGATAAAGACGGGTAAACTCATCAATTTGCAGAATAATCCGCGTTCCTTCGGTCTGCTGCAACAAGCGTTCTGTATATTCGCTTAAAAATTCCTGCAAGCTATCTAAATCAAGTTTTTCAGAAGGCACCCGAACCGTTTTAAGCTTGGTGTCTGTTGATTTTTTGGTTTTTTTCGCAACATCCCAAATTTCACAACAAACCTCATTAAAAAGTTCGATAACCGCTTCCTCTTTATTTCTAATGGCTACTCGCAGTGCATTTAAAATGGTTTGGGCAAACTCTTCTTTATAGGTCTGTTCAACTTGATTCGTATCCACAGTGGGGCATTCCAGCTTCACCACAATGATTTGCGGATATGTTTCCTGCAAATAAGAACGAACCGTTTCTAAAATTGTTGTTTTGCCCACACGCCATTGTCCATAAAGCGCAACCCATTCCGGTTGTTCACACAAAATTCTTTCGCCGTTTTCATTTTCTTGTGTTAAATGCCGAATAATTTCCTGAATACTGTCATCTCTGTTCTTTAGAATATCTTTAACCATATCATTATAATGGACAGTATGTTTAAAATACCCTATATAGCTGGTGTTAATCGGCTGTCTGTTAATTTCTTGAGGAATAATATCTACATGGTACTCTTTCACGATTTCTTCCATAATTTTTTTATAACCGTTATCCCGTTGTTTGGTTGTTTTAACCTGAGCTATATAGGCATAGGACAATTTTGTATGCAGGGTTACATATTCACAATCCGGGTTCGTAAACTGAATATCAAAGGAAAAATGCTTTTTGCTGCCATCTGAAGACAGGTGCTTCATGCCGATGATGCCGTTAGAAACCGGCACACCGTTACGAAGAAGCACAAAATCGGGGCTGTTTGCAATCACCAAACGTATATTTTGTGGCGATTGGGACAGGTTTTTACTGCCCTGCACCGGTATTTCTACATGCAGCTGTCCACGGGCACGTTTATAAATAACACTTTCTTCCGGTAATAAGGATAATTCCGGTTTGGTGGTTTTACATAAAACCTTATAGGTTTCTTTTAGCTTTAAAAACAGTTCCTGCAAAAAGGGTACAAAAATAACACTGGCAACATAAGAAGGCATGCGCTCAATCGTATTCTTCAATTCCCCCACTAAAACAATACTGCTTTCCAGCAATTCAGATTTGGACCGGAATCCTTTTTGCACATTATATCTTTGCAGTTTTTCCAAAATAACATAAAGACTGCTTAACTTAGACCGTTCCGGCTCTAACCAGCGCGCATTTTTTTTATCGCGAAATTCACTTATTTTTTGTGCTGCCATTTCACCAAGCTGTTTTTCGTTTATACTAATTAAAAGGTTTTTCACCTCATGATAACGTTGCACTGCATCGTTAATATACTGATTTAACACAACATCACCAACGGTTTCGGTTTCTGTGGTGCGCTGCAAAAGACCATTTAACGCCTTAATGTATTGCAGGCAAACCTCTTCGCCGGCAGCCGACAACATTTGCACAATCATATCTTTCGTTTTATCATTTTGAGACGCAATAATGATACTGTCGAGAGCCATAATCTCCAAGCCGTTTTTATAGCGAAGGGATAACAGTTGCGATAAGTCAATATTTTTTTCGCCGTCAAAAAACTCTTTTAACATAGAGTCTGTTAATAAGGTTTTCGCAAAATAAATATCGATAGCTTCCTTAGAGTCGGGCACCAACTCTAAGGCCAAGGCACTTAAAAACTGCCCCTTTAGTTTGGAGGCCTCTTTGCTGCCCTTTGATTGCAGACTCATTGCTGAACGGGCTTCCGATAGCAGTGCATTGTAAATATGCAAATTTCTTCTGTTTTCATCATCTTCAAAAATCGTATAATGGTGCAACAGAGCATCTTGATAAATTTTAGCTAATGCCCAATTTTTTTCAGCTGTTTCCGAAGGTGCAATATGCTCTAATAATTCTCTTAATTCATCCAGCTTTTCTTCATTTTTAGCATCAATGACAATAAATGGTTTAAATTCTTCTCCTAAAACGGAGACAATTTCTATTTCGTTTAACACACGACTAACATAATCATGGGTGTAAACAAAATCGCCCTCCAGTTCTGCCTCTTCTTCACCGGTGATATCCTGACTATCCGCTACAGGTTTTGTTATAGTGCCTTTACCACGGCAAATCGCCAGCTTATATTCCACCTGTTTCTGCCAGGGTTTATAATTGTTTGCCTTATCCGGCGATAGCTCTAACAGTTCTTTGCATAAGTCCTGCCATTGCAGATAATAACTTTCTGCCTGCTCATAGTTATTTAAACGCAAATACAGTTCACCCATGCGCAAAAGAAGCGTCATTTTAAAGGCTGTTTTGCTGGTGAGCGCTAATAATTCTTTAATACAAGCACTATGTATGGAAATTTCTTCCGGTTTTTGTGTGTTTTTATATTTTTTATCCAAAATACGGCACAATGCAGTTAAATAAGCTTCGCGGTCTAGCAGGCTCTCATGCTTATTTAAAAATTCCTCTGCAATGGTCAATTGATTTTCCTTTAAGCAAAGCGTGATACCATCATTCAATGCATTTAAAGGATTGGGGTTGTTTGTTAAAGAATCCTCCAGAGCACTCTTTAAACCCTTAGCCGACATATTCGTACTGTTTGTGGCAATGGATGTATTGGCAATGGTGTCTAACACTTTTATCTGTTGCACCTTATTATCGACCAGTTTGTAAGATAAATAATAAGTATTACGGAAGGTATCAAATAACTCCGGTGGATTCAGCACATCCCCCAACGTAAACATAATGCCCGTTGTTTCTACTTGATATTTTTCTTCATTAATTAAGTAACCATGCCGTTTATCCGGAAAATATTTTAATGTATAACCAAAGTATAATTTGGGTTGTTTGGCAATTAAATCACCAATTGATTCCATGACTCCATTTTCATCCAGATAAACTGTCATTTTATAGTCATACTGTTCCAGATTGCTGGGGGCAGTACGTCCTTCTAATGGCAATAATGTGATTAATTCCTGTTTCCGCGAGGTTTCATAATCCTTTTGCGAAATCACCTGATATAATCCGTCTGTTTTCCCAATAACATAGGCTACCGTAGATTGTCGGTCTTCAAAAGAAATTTCTACAGCAGCAATACCATTCCCTTTTACCGCACGATTTAATTTAAAAGAAACCGAGCTACCTTCAATGGCATGATTAGATAAACCAGGCGCTGTTTCAAATTCGGTGACGTGAAAGAAAATATCCCCATCAATATAACCAAAACCACCGGTGTTGTGTTGGGAATTATACGCATGATAAGCTGTAATTTTTCCAAACCCGCGGATTTTTGTTACCAGCTTTTTTTCAATAGGCAGCAAATCCTGACCGGATACATCTTTGGATAAAAACAACGTATCCTCTGTTATAGAGGTTAAATAGCCGGTGATAACACTACCCTCTACCGTAACTTCAACACGTTTTTTCATTAAATATTCCTGACCGAAGAACACCGCATCATAAGGCACCGTTTTCACGCTGCCATCCGGCCCTATCATAATTTCATTATACTCTGCCATTGTGTATTTTTCAATTAACTCTATTCTAATGGCATGTTGCATTCTGCCCGGCAACACACTTTCCTGTTCTGATATATAATAACGGACAACGCACACTTCTTCTTGCTGGTTATAGACAAACTGTAGCAAATCATTATTAAAAATTACCTGTCCTTCTGGTTGCTCCCCAAAAACGAAGCGATCGGTAATGTATCCCTCGCCGCCTTTTTTTCTTTCGTAAGAGGATATAATGCCTACCCGTTCTACCAGTGAATTTTCATCCATTAAGCGAACATCTTTTGCCAATAATCGTTCCTCATTCATATGGACAGTGTAACTAACTTTGTAGCCATCAGGAAAAGCATTTGTCTGCCCCGTTAACAAATAACGATTGTTGGCCATAGTGCCGTGTGCTGTTACATAACCACTGTAACGCACTGTTTCGATATCTTCAACACAAAGATGCGGAATCGTGGGGTCGGCAAGCACAAAAAAGGCCTGGGTTGCAGCGCAAACAACACCGCTATAATGCATACCATTTTTCATAGCAAGGATAACATAATTATTAATTTGAGGGGCCTTAGTAATTTCTTTTATCGCCCAGGGGTCAAAAGGAATGGTCTCTTCGCCAATACAAAGAACAGAACCTTCTTCCGTTTTTTTATATTGCCCTCTGCGATAGATATTGTCTTCGAATAGAAAAAGATAAGGTCTTTTTAACAGCAATTCTTCCGAATATGCACACCCCATTCGCAAAACAGAAATATCCCTGGCAACAATAGAATTATCTAAAACCAAATGGCACTTAACTTCACAAACATATTCACCATACCGCAAGGTTTCCAGCATGGTTTTATCCTGCCAATCCTCTGCAACAAAATAGTATGTATCATCTACCATTCCGCTTTTGCCATTGGGCCTTATGGTTATCTGCTTGCCAAAATAAAAAAGGTCTGCCGCATCCTCAATCTGATAAACGGTTTCATCAATCTGCAGGGTCGCGGCATCATATTTTTGCAACACGCCGCGCACCTTTGTTCCATCCTTTAAAATAAGAATAACAGACTTTAAAAAATATAAAACAATGCTTTCTATAGATAATGAATTCATAAAAAAATTCCTTTCTTCCAGCAAATTTCTTATGGGTACACCTTCACATTATAATTATACCGAATATTCAATTAAAAATCAATCTTTTTTTAGTTTTCGTCTTTGTTTGTCCTTATTTTTGTGTACTGGCACTTTTGATACTTATTGGGCATATATTAAATTATCCTGTAATGGAGGTTTTTATTATGTTTTCTTCTCTCTTTTTAATGCTTATTAACTTTTTGCATTATGTTCCTTTTCTATTGT
>JAZODT010000016.1:0-3508 GCA_045597205.1 Clostridia bacterium | reverse complement strand
CAAAAAAGGGGCTGTAGCAAAATGCTACACCCTCTTTTTATATGCTATGCTTATTTTTATTTCAACATTTTTTCTAATATTTCAGATGCGTTTTTAAACCAATCCATTTCCAAAGATTCAATTTCGCCTTTGTCACAAGCTGTGGCAATAGCCGGATTAATCGGCAATTGTGCCAGCACCGGCAAGTTGTGTGCGGAAGCAATTTCATTAATGTGACTATCACCAAAAATTTTATAATCTTTCCCATTATCAGGACAGGTGAAGTAAGAAAGGTTTTCTACCAGACCTAAAATGGGAATGTTCATCATTTGTGCCATTTTTACGGCTTTTTCCACAATCATAGACACCAATTCCTGCGGCGAAGTAACAACAACAATGCCGTCAACGGCAATAGACTGGAATACAGTGAGAGGTACATCACCGGTGCCGGGGGGCATGTCGATAAACATAAAGTCAATATCGCTCCAAATCACATCGGTCCAGAACTGTTTAACCGTGCCGCCAATAACAGGACCACGCCAAACAACCGGGTCCGTTTCATTTTCTAACAGCAGGTTTAAAGACATAATTTCCACACCGTTTTTACTGGGAACAGGGTATAAACCTAATTCGTTGCCTGTGGCTTTTTCTTTAATGCCAAAGGCTTTGGGGATGGAAGGACCGGTAATATCTGCATCTAAAATTGCGGTGCGATAGCCTAAACGGTTCATGGTTACGGCTAACATGGAGGTGACAAGGCTTTTGCCCACGCCGCCTTTGCCGCTCACAACACCGATAACTTTTTTTATTTGACTCAGGTTATGGGGATTTTCGTGTAAGTCCTGTGCTGCGTGCTGGCAGCCTTCGCAAGACGCCTTGTTGCAGGAGGAATTACTGCATGATTTTGCCATTTTTTTGCCTCTTTTCTTAAATAATTCATATAGTTATCATATCACAAGCTGGTATTTTCGTCAAGTGATGGACACGCTAAATGGGTGGCAATTAAACCTAAAAAGAGACCGCTACAACAGTTTTTGTGTTGCTTGCGGTCTCTCTTTTTGATAAATTTATTTGCTTAACAGTTCAATACCCTTTTTAACACGGCTGATGGTTTCTTCCTTGCCTAAAATTTCAGCCAGTTCCAAACCGCCGCCGGGGGTGAAGGCTTTGCCGGAAACGGCTACGCGCAGTGGCCAAAGAATTAAACCGTTCTTCACTTCTAATTTTTCAATTAAAGCAAAGAGTGCTTCATGGAGCACATCAAACTTCCAGTCAGAAATGCCCTCTAACACCGGCAGAATGGCCTGCAGAGAAGTTAAAGAGTTTTCTTCGTTGGTTTTCATTTTTTTGTGGCAATAAAGGTCTGGTGTGTAGCTTGGCAGTGCGTCAATAAAATCTAACTGTTCGGGAATATCCATCAGTTTTTCGCAGCGGTCGTGCAGCAGATTTGCCACCTTTGCAAGGTCAATATTTTCGTTTTTAATTGCCTCTTTTAAGTAAGGCAATGCTTTTTCATAAAATGCTTCGGGGGACAGCTTTCGAATGTATTCGCCGTTTAACCAATCCAGTTTTTTCGGGTCGAAAATAGCGGGGGATTTGCTGATGCCCTTTAAGTCAAAAGCCTTAATCATTTCATCAATGGTGAAAATTTCCTGTTCACCGCCCGGGCTCCAGCCTAAGAGGGCAATATAGTTTAAAACAGCTTCTTTTAAATAACCTTTGTTGATAAAATCTTCATAAGAAGCGTCACCCTCACGCTTGCTCAGCTTTTTGTGCGCATCACGCATAACAGGGGAAACATGAATATAGGTAGGAATGTCCCAACCAAAAGCCTCATACAATAAATTGTATTTAGGGGTGGAGGACAGATATTCACTACCACGGATGATGTGAGTGATATTCATTAAATGGTCATCAATAACATTGGCAAAATTATAGGTGGGATAACCATCAGACTTTAAGAGAATATTATCATCTAAGGTAGAGTTCTCCACCGTGATTTTGCCGTAAATTTCATCATAAAAACTGGTGGTGCCTCTTTTTGGGATTTTTTGACGGATCACATAGGGCACACCACTGGCTAATTTTTCTTCAATTTCTTCTTTGGAAAGACGGGCACAATGACCATCGTATTTTGGCATGAGTTTAGCGGCTTCCTGCTGGGCACGAAGGTCATCCAAACGCTCTTTATCACAAAAACAGTAATAAGCACCGCCTAATTCTACCAACTTTTGGGCATACTCTTTATATAAAGGCAAACGTTCACTCTGAATATAGGGACCATAATGACCGCCAATGTCCGGACCTTCATCGTGCACCAGACCGGTTTCGGCCAAAGTTCTGTAAATTAAATCCACAGCACCGTCAACATAACGTTCCTGGTCAGTATCTTCAATTCTCAGTATAAAATCGCCGCCCTGACTTTTAGCCACCAAATAGGCATATAGTGCCGTGCGCAAGTTGCCAATGTGCATATAGCCGGTGGGGCTGGGGGCGAAACGTGTTCTCACCTTGCTCATGATGTTTTCATCCTTTCTTTGTCGCATACATATAGTATATAGTATTTTTTTATGAAAATCAAGGATTTTATTTTAGAAATACCTTTACCTTATTTTAAATTTGTGATATACTATAAGATAGATAACTTTTGATTGTTGATTCGAAAGGAATGAAATAAGTGAAAAAGCTTTTGGAAAAAATTCTTGGAAGCTATAGTGACAGAGAATTGAAGCGTTTGCGACCTATTGCGGATAAGGTTATAGCATTGGAAGAGGAATATGCATCTCTTTCCGATGAGGAATTAAAAGCCAAAACACCCTGGTTTAAGGAAAGGCTGGCAGCCGGCGAAACGTTAGACGAATTATTGCCGGAGGCTTTTGCTACCGTGCGTGAGGCAGCGTGGCGTGTGCTTGGCATGAAGCATTTTTATGTGCAGATACTAGGCGGCATTGTGTTGCATCAGGGCCGCATTGCCGAAATGAAAACCGGTGAAGGTAAAACACTGGTATCCACCTTGCCTGCCTATTTGAATGCCTTAGAGGGAAAGGGTGTGCACATTGTTACGGTGAATGACTATCTTGCCAAGCGTGACAGTGAGTGGATGGGCAAGGTCTTTAAGTTTTTAGGTCTAACTGTTGGTTTAATTATTCACGATATTTCACCTGAAGAGAGAAAAGCCAGCTATGCGGCCGATATTACTTATGGTACCAACAACGAGTTTGGTTTTGACTATCTGCGTGATAATATGGTGATTTATAAAGAACAAAAGGTGCAGCGTGGCCAGCACTTTGCAGTTGTGGATGAAGTGGACTCTATTTTGGTGGATGAAGCCAGAACACCGCTGATTATTTCCGGCATGGGCGATAAATCTACAGAACTATACCACATTGCAGACCGTTTTGCCCGTGGTTTAACCTGCCACCGTGTGACAGAATCGGATGATAAAACTTTAGATGATGACATTGAGGCAGATTATATTGTGGATGAAAAAGCGCACACGGCAACCTTAACCAAACAGGGCGTGCAAAAG
>JAZODT010000015.1:0-17494 GCA_045597205.1 Clostridia bacterium | reverse complement strand
TGAGGGAGCCAGCTTTTCAGGCTCAGTTGCAAGCAGCCATAGAACGGGAAAAAAATGATCCACGTCAAAAACAATTGGAACGTTATTTGAGAATTCATAAGGTTTTTGATTTTGTTAAAGATCATTATAGCGAGCCCGTCTTACTCTCTGAGGCTGCAAGCCTTGTTGGTTATGACCCGAATGCTTTTTGCAGAATATTTAAGGAGATTACAGGCTCCTCGTTTCATCAATATTTAAATCTTCACAGGACAAGTATTGCCATGGGTCTTCTGGCGAATAAAAGTATGTCGATTAGTGAAATAGGATCACAGGTAGGATTACCGGTTGCTAAGACGTTTGGCCGTATTTTTAAAAGTCATACTGGGATGTCACCTAAAGAATATAGACAGTGTATGTACAAAGAGATGGAAACAAGTGAATAATTGTCAAATAATGAATGGTTTAACAAAGAGGGTGTAGCAAAATGCGCACACCACGCAAAGCAAGAAAAAGGCTTTATAAAGCGAACGAATAGAGCGGAAATATCGAAAACGAGTTAAACGTTATGGAAGAAATTCGTCTTTTGACGAATTTTGCAAATAACAAAGCTTTGCGTTTTGAACAAACTTCGCCTCTCGCAGTACCTATGTACAGCGTTGGGACTCAGTTTGTCCAATCTGCGCTATCTTGCGTCCACCCAAAAAGGGCTGTGGCTTGTGCCACAGCCCTTTTGTCTAAAGAGATTATTATATGTTTTGCTGTTTATTTTGCAAGTTAATTCTATCAAAATACATATGCATAAATGAGCGCGTGCATAACACTGAAGCTGCTAATTTTTGGGTAAAACATGATAGGAAATAGCCTTGTAGTAGAATGATTTTATATGTTATATTTAAAACAAGTAAATTTAACAATAAATAAGCATTAAGGAGGTATTTCCACTATGTTTAGAATGGGACAAGAGGAAATTGATGCGGTTGCTCGCGTCATTGAAAGCAAGGAACTGTTTCGTGTTAATAACGCCTTAAAAGAAGCAGAAAAATTTGATAAGGAATTTAGCGAAGTGATTGGAACGGAGTATTCCATACTCGTTTCTTCCGGTACGGCAGCACTTATGTCAGCCTTAGCCGGCCTTGGAATTGGGCCTGGCGATGAGGTTATTGTACCGGGTTATACATTTATGGCAAGCGCAAGTGCTGTACTGGCAGTAGGTGCCATTCCCGTACTTGCAGAAATTGATGAAACCATGACGATTGACCCGAAGGATGTCGAAAAGAAAATTTCTAAATATACAAAAGCTATTATTCCTGTACATATTTGTGGTTATCCCTGTGATATGGACAGCATTTGTGAAATTGCAAAAAAACATAACCTTTATGTTATTGAGGATGCTTGTCAGGCAGATGGCGGTTCTTACAAGGGCCGCAGAGTGGGTAGCATTGGTGATGCCGGTGCGTTTAGCTTTAATCATTGGAAGCTTCTTTCGGCAGGTGAAGGTGGTAGCGTGGTAACCAGCAACAGAAAAGTGTATGAGCGTGCACTTATTTATCATGATGGTGGCGCAGCGTTCCGTCCCTACTCCGGCGAACTCACAGAACCGATATTTATGGGCACACAAATGCGTACCAATGAAGTGACTGCAGCAATTATGCGTGTGCAGCTTGGCAGAATGGACGGCATTATTGAAGACTTAAGACGCGTTAAAGCAACCGTGATGGAAAAATTAGCAGGCAATGCATTGTTTGATTTTGCACCCAGTAATGACATTAAGGGCGATTTGGGAACAACCTTGCCGCTGCGCTTTAAAGATAGAGCAACAGCCCGCAAGTTTGCCGATGCGATAGCTGGTAAAATCAATGGTACACTTGTTGCAGATAGCGGCAAGCATATCTACTATAACTGGACACCGCTTATGGAGCATCGTGGTAGTCATTGTGCAGCTACCAATCCTTATAACCTTGCTGAAAATAAGGATTTGAACAAGGAATACAGCCACGACATGCTGCCGAAGACAATTGATTTGATAGAAAGAACCTATCATGTTCTTCTGCATTGCGATTGGACCGAGCAGGATATTGCTGATGTTGTCAATGCAATTTTGGCAGTATGTGACGAAATTAAATAAATTGCCAAGAAAATTTACATAATGAGCATATTATGGGGGTGGTATTGTGCATGTAAAATCAGTATTTGATAAGTCGTTTAAAAAATATGGCATGGTTCTTGAGGGGTATGATTTTGCCGAGCTGTTTAATGCGCTTGAAAAATGCAACACGCCAAAAGATGGTATTGAATATGTAGCAAGTGTTGACATTTTGGAGCAGTGCGAAATTTTTGGCGAATTTTGTACTAGGGGATTTGGCGGAATGCCGATACAGCTGGGATATTGTAACGGTGTGAATGATACCTTAAACTGTTTAGAGTATCACAAAAGCAGCGAATTTAATATTGCCAAAGATGATATTGTTTTGATACTTGGTTTGCAGGCAGATATAACTGATGGCAAATATGACACCTCCCAAGTTGAGGTTTTCCATGTGCCGGCCGGTGTTGGTGTGGAGCTTTATGCAACCACGCTTCATTATGCGCCTTGCGGACTAAATCCTGAAGCTTCCTATCAAATGGTTTGCGTTCTCCCCAGGGGAACCAATTTGGAAAGACCCGTCATCCAAAACGAAGAAACCACAGAAGCAAAAATGTGCCGTGGAAGTAATAAGTGGCTTATGGCGCACGAAGAATCGAACGAGGCTAAAGAAGGAGCCTACATTGGTTTAACTGGTGAAAATATTGTATATAAAAATTAGGAGGGAAATACAATGAGCAAAAAAGTTTATATTGGCAATGATACAGCAGGTTATTATTTAAAAAGCAAGTGCATTGAGTATCTTGAAGGCAAAGGCATTGAGTATGTAGATTGCGGTTCAGAGGATAACCCAGATATTGAGGCTACACGTTATCCCTTCTTTGCCGCAAAGGTTGCAAAGGCTGTGGCAAGCGGTGAGGCTAGTTGTGGCTTGTTAATTTGTGGAACAGGTATTGGAATCAGCATGATTGCAAACAAGTTTAAGGGCATTAGAGCAGCTCTTGTTAACAGCACATATCTTGCAAGAATGACACGCAGACATAACGATGCAAACATTCTTTGTCTTGGTGGCAGAACAATTGGCGAATGGGAAGCCATTGATATTTTGGAAACCTTTCTTAACACAGAGTATGACGGCGGATTCCATGACGGCTCACTTGATTTAATTAAAGATGCAGAAGCCATGATGATGAATGACGCTGTTTGGTGTGAGGAACCCCGTAAAATTTCTACAGGACCTTTGGCAGATGCCGAAATTTTTGACAGAAGCAAAGGCTGAGCCTTAAAATAACAATCAAAAAAGGACTCGAACCCGAGCTGGCATCATGAGGTGTTCAAGTCCTTTTTAATTTTATACAATCATTTGCGAGAGGAACATTATGATGATTATACATGGGCAATGCTGCAATGCCATACATCCTGTTGGAGTTGTCAATCCTACTTTTACATGGAGCGTAACAGGGAGTGATGCATGTTTTCAAACAGCATATGAAATACAGATTTATAACGAAGAATACGCATGGTGTAGCGGTAAAATTGATACATCCGACAGTGTCAGAGTGGTATGTGACGGCTTAGAACTAAAAAGTAATAAAAAATATTATTGGAAGGTAACTGTTTATACCGATAAAGAAACAACTACAAGTGAGGAAAACTGGTTTATCACAGGCCTTGTTAATGACGAAAAAGTGCAGTGGATAACCGTGGATTCCTCCATTTCTTCGCCACTTTTGCGCAAAGAATTCAGCCTTGAAAAAGTTCCCGAGTATGCCGTGGTAAATGTTTGCGGTCTTGGTTTTTTTGAGCTGTATATTAATGGGCAAAAGGTTTCGGAGGACATGATGCAGCCGGCCCGCAGTGACTATGACTTTATTACATACAGAAACCTTCCCAATGAGTTTACCGGCGAAACAAGAAAAAGTGTTTATTATTTGTCTTATGAAGTTTCTAGATTTCTTAAAAAGGGTCAAAACACGATTGTTTTGTGGCTTGGAAACGGCTGGTATAGAGAAAGTGCAAGAGCGACAATTCGAGGCGAGTTTGATTATGGTAATCAGTTAAAAGCTTTCCTGCGGCTAAGTGCGGATGAATTTTTGGTGCAAACAGATAGCTCCTGGCAATATTCTGAAAGTGCTATCTTACATAATAATTTCTTTTCAGGCGAAATATATGATGCATCAAAATATAACGCGGAGTTTTTTCAAAACGGATATGTGTGCAATCAATATGCAACGCTTGTTAAGGCGCCGGAAGCAAGGCTCATATCACAGCGATGCCCCGGTGAGCAGGTTATTGCAAACATGCACACAGCATGCATCAAAGAAGATATATACGATACAGGAGAAGTCATCAGTGGTTTTGCCAAAATCAAGCTACGGGGTGTAAAGGGCGAAAAAGTTGAGATTTTTTATGCTGAGGATTTTGATGGAGAGAAGCTCGACTATACATCCACGGTGGGCTATGTACCGGACGATATAAATCAAATTCAAAAGGATATATACATATTAGATGATTCAGACATTCAGGTGTATGCACCGCGTTTTGTTTGGCATACTTATCGGTATATTTATATTAAACACTCCAAACAGGTAGAAATTTTGGATGTTGATTCGTTGTTTGTTTGTACAGATATGAAAAAACGTGTACATTTTAGCTGTTCAGATGATACTGTGAATGCGATTTATAAAATGTATCACAATACGGTTTTATCCAATATGCATGGCTGCACCCCGCTTGACTGCCCCCACAGGGAACGTCTGCCATATACAGGCGATGGTCAGCTTTCTGCTAACGCCGCCGTGTATAACTATGATGCATATGAAACATATCGAAAATGGATTACCGACATCAATGATTCTCAAGACTTAGAATCAGGTTTTGTTCCCTATACGGCACCCTATTCCGGCGGATGTGGCGGGCATGCGTGGGGAAGTGCTGTCGTAACTGTGCCGTGGCATTTTTATTTGCAGTATGGAGATAAGGACTTTCTCAAAGAAAGTATTCCCTATATAGAGAAGTGGATATCATACTTAAAAGAGCACAAGGATGAGAAAGGTCTTATCAGTCGTCATGTAGAGGGAAGTTGGTGTTTAGGAGATTGGGTTATGCCAAGCAAATTTCCTTGGAGCGACCCTAAACCGGAAGCCATAAAAATCCCCTCACAGTTAGTGAATACCGTTTACTATATTTACTGTATCAACCTGCTTATGAAAATATATAAGGAGTTGGACATTAATCCGCAGTCATGGCTTTGTGCAGAGGTAAAAGAAAGCCTTGGTGCATTAGCTAATGAATATGTGTATAGTGAAAGCGTATTTGATGAGCAAGAGGCAGATGTATATTTATTATTTGCAGAAGCGGTGACAGGAGAAAAAGCAAAGGCAGTATTAAATAACTTGGTTGAGAAGATTAAAAACAGAGGCTACACGTTTAATAGTGGCATGGTAGGGACCGAGCTTTTGTTTAAGGTTCTTGACCAGGCAGAAAGAAATGATGTTGTCTTTAATATGCTTACAGCCACAGAGTACCCATCTGTTGGGTACATGCTAAAAAATGGTGCTACAACCCTATGGGAAACATGGGAAGGCACAGGCGCAAGAAGCCATACAGCGTTTAGCTCTATTGGCGCATGGTTTGTCTATGGTTTAGCGGGCATTAAGCCTGATAGGGGTTATAAAACATTTACAATCAAGCCATTTTTTGCTGAAGAATTATCGCATGTTGATGTAAAGCTCAACACAGAATATGGTGATATTTGCGTCAAGTGGAAGCGGGAAGATAATCACATCAGTCTCGATGTAAAAGTGCCGTTTAACACTGTAGCGAAGCTTATTTTAGGTGAAAAACAAGCGGAGTTAAATTGCGGAGAGCATCATTTTGAGTTTGCAAAACCATTTTGACAGAAAATAATTATAATTTATTATGGAGGTATAGATATCAATGTTAGGAAAAAGAGCGTATTTAGTCAAGGAAAGAAAATTTGAAATAGTAGAGGAAAATATTTCCCCCAAAGCGGGTCAAGTTTTAGTTAAGGTAGAGCTTTGCGGATTGTGTAATTGGGAATTGAACTTCTGGAAAGGAACAGGCGATTATTACACAAATTATCCGCAGGTTATCGGCCATGAATGGGTTGGTACAGTTGTCGAATTGGGAGAAGGCGTTTCGAATTTTAAGGCGGGAGACAAGGTAACAGTTTTACCAGGAGAAAAATTCGAAGGCTTTGCCGAATATACTGCAGTTAATGAAAATGAGTGCTTTAAGTTGAGTGACGATGCCGTATTTCTAAATTCTATGGGGGAACCCTTAAAATGTATCGCCACAGTTATTTCAGCAGCAGCTCCCCGCGTTGGAGATTATGGCGTTGTAATAGGCTGTGGAGCAATGGGTCTTTGGTGCACGCAAGCAATGTGTGGCAATCTGCTAGCGGGACTTATAGCGGTGGATATTGATGATAATAAGTTGGCCCTGGCAAAGGAATTTGGTGCCACACACACAATCAATTCAAAAAATGAGAACGTAGCAGAAAGAATAAAAGAAATTACAAAAGGACATATGGCAGATTTTGTAATTGAAGGAACAGGTCTTGAGAGCGTACTTGCCAGCGGTGTTGAATATTTAAGAAATGCCGGTCGTTTGATTATTATGAGCAGTCATGAAAAATCCTGCAAGGAATTTGACTTTAGACCTGCTCTTAGTCGTGGTATTGATATTAAAAGTGCCCATCCGACACATTCGGCCAGCCCTTACGATGATATGAGACGTGCCGTTTCCCTTATCAACAACAAGGCCTTTAGAAATGAAAAAATTGTTACTCATAGATTTAAGCTTGAGGAGATAAATCAAGCGTTTGAAGCACTTGAGAACAAGCCCGTTGGATATATTAAGGGTATTATTGAGATGTAAATGTTGTTAGACTAGAACACAAGGGGACGGTTCTGTTGTGCAGTTATGTTTTTTTACAACACGATAGAACCGTCCCTCTGTGTCCGTGTGTCCAAATCACCCCACATGAACCTTTTATTAAAATTGCGGTTGTTTACCAAAACTCCACAGTGCCCATAAGGTGCTGTGGAGTTTTTTTGTTTGAGAGATGCTAAGGATTTGAACGCCGCAGGCAGTTGTTGAGACAGCCAAAGGGCGAAACCGTTTGGCTCGCCGTATTTTATTGCATAAAAAAATTACGCTAAGGCCGGGGATTCAATAAAGTTTAATTAACAGTATTGTTTTGAGAAGTGAGAGCTCCGGCGGCGGTTAGGGTTTTGTAAATGATGGGGGCAAGGGCGGCAGTGATAATAATTTCAGGAAGCATATAGCTGCCGTTATAGATGAGTGAGTAAACGAAAGCAAGTGTATAGCCGGAGCAGTTTTCCATAATTTTAGCACCGAAAGCATAAAAGCCCTCTTGTGTGAAAAACCATTCGGCCCAAGAACCAAAAAAGAGAGTGCCGGAGAGGGTGTGGGCAAGATAGCGAAGAAACAAAGCAAAAATGGTACCGGTGCTGATGGCAAGGCTATGGTTTTTAATTTTATTTTTGAAAATACCGCCAAATCCCAGGAGAGAATAGGCAACAACATAGTCTAAAAAGCAGATGGACAGGGCTTGCCAGAGAAGCATTTGACTATCGCCGGGTAAGAAAAAAGCGGTTACGGTTTTGAGGCCTATGAGAAGCTGCACAAAGCTATAAAGCAAGGCAGAAAAAAGCCCCCAACGTGTGCCGTAACAATAGGCGATTAAAATTAAAGGCAGCATGGATGCTATGGTGATGCCACCGCCGAAGGGCAACTGAAAGGGTTGGAAAATGGACAGTACGGATGCTATGGCAATGAGCATAGCTGTGGTGACAAGTCTTTTTGTTTTCATGATGTTCCTCCTTAAATAATAAAAAAACGGAAACAGCCAAGTATAGACTGTTTCCGCTGCAAGCAAGCATGAAATATTCCCTACGTTGGCATTATCCAAATCAGGTTACGGGTCGAAATCAAATTTCCTCTCAGCCTTTTTGGCTCCCCGATATTTATTTTTCGATATTATTATACATAAAAAGAATAAATTTGTCAATACATATTTTGTCTTATGTTTGAAAGAAGCATCCCTTGGAGGGGTGATTTTTTGTTTATATGTAAGAAATTAAGAAGCTACTAAAGTGAATTTTGAAAATATTTTTAAACATATTAGACGTTTTTGTACATGGGGTTGTTAATTTTGCAAGTTGCATTTTGGGAAAAAATTTTTTTGTATAATAGCAGACGAAGAGGGGTGATGGAGTGCAGGATGCGGAAAGCAGCATGGCAAGGTATGTGTTGGAACTTTTGGAACAGCCGGCAGAGGAGGAACCAGCAGAAGAAGGCACATTGCCGGAACACGCAGATAATGCGATGACAATTGCTAAAGCGTTGGTGGAAAAAGCAAAAACCGGTGACTTGCAGGCGATTAAAGAAGTACGTACTTTAGCGGAGGCAGGTGGACATAAAAAACAGACAGGGTTTGAAATGCCGGCACGGATGCTGGCAGAAAAATATTTGATGGTGTGGCGGGATATTAAAAAGGGGGCACACACGGAGTATGTTTTGTATGGCGGCAGAGGCAGTGCGAAATCGACCTTTGTTTCTCTGGCGGTTTTGGATGTTTTGCTTTCTAAACCCAACATGCATGCTGTTTTATGCCGCCGGGTAAAAGATACATTGCGTGACAGTGTATATGCCCAAATGAAATGGGCGATTGGGGAGCTTTCATTAGAGCAGGATTTTGAATTTCGCTTGAATCCGTTAGAGATTATTTATAAACCGACGGGACAAAAAATGTATTTTAGGGGTGCAGATGACCCAGCGAAGTTAAAATCCATTAAAGTGCCGTTTGGTTATATTGGTATTTTATGGTTTGAAGAGCTTGACCAGTTTTGCGGGGAAGAAGAGATACGCAGTATTGAACAATCGGTGATTCGAGGGGGAGATGAAGCGTTTATTTTTAAATCCTTTAACCCGCCGCGAACAGCAGGAAACTGGGCGAATCAATATGTTATGATGCCAAAGGAATCGCGACTACTTTGCAAAACGAGTTATTTGGACCTTCCACCGGAATGGCTGGGGAAAGTGTTTTTGGAGGAAGCAGAGCATTTAAAATTGGTGAATCCGTCAGCTTATGAACATGAATATGGCGGTGTTGCCAATGAAGAGGGTGGCAGTGTGTTCACCAATTTGACAGTGCGGGAGATTAAAGAGGAAGAAATTAGAAATTTTGACCGGATTTATAATGGCATCGACTGGGGATGGTATCCGGATCCGTTTCGTTTTCATAGGATGTATTATTTGTCATCGGAACGGCGGTTATATATTTTTGATGAAATTAGTGGGAATAAGTTGCCGAATCGGGACATTGCAAAGATGTTAAAAGAACGAGGCATTTCGCAAAAAGATAAGATTACGGCGGATTCTGCCGGAGAGGGACCAAAGTCGATTGCAGATTTGCGGGAAATGGGTTTTTTGGTCCGGCGCGCCAAAAAAGGCCAAGGGAGTGTGGATTATTCTATGAAATGGCTATCTTCTTTGCAGGAAATTGTGATTGACCCTGTTAGGTGCCCTTGTGCGGCAAAGGAATTTATAGAATATGAATACGAAACGATTGAAAACGGGCAGGTTGTGAGCGGATATCCGGATAGGGATAATCATTCAATTGATGCGGTTCGATATGCTTTAGAGGAGATTTGGAGGAGGAGAGGAAAATGACAACAGTGGAAAACAATAATTTTTTTATGGTGCAGGGTATAGAGAAAGCCTTGGAGCGGGAAGTGCTGATTTCTCCGATGATGAGCAATGCCCTTTCCTTATGGGATAAACTTTATAGAAATCAGTCGCCGTGGTGCAATAATGAGGTGAAAAGCTTACATTTATCATCGGCAATTGCCAGTGAACTAGCGTGTCAGGTGACGCTGGATTTTAAATCAGGGATATCGGGTAGCCAAAGAGCAGAGGCGATTAATAAAGATGTGTATCAACATGTTATATTTGATATACGACAACTGGTCGAATATGCCTGTGCCAGTGGCGGTGTGGTATTTAAACCTTATTTAGACAGGAACAAGTTAGCGGTGGAATATGTGCGTGCAGAACGGTTTTTTCCTTTGGCGGTGAACAGCCGGGGTGAGATTGTTTCGGCGGTTTTTTTAGAACAAATTAAACATGCAGGACGAATATACACCCGTTTGGAAGAACACGATTTAGATGAGGAGGGCGTAACCGTTCGAAATCGTGCTTTTTGCGGAAGCGGTTTTTGGGGCTTGGGCAAAGAAGTAGCGTTATCGGCAGTGCCGGAGTGGAAAAATTTAGCGGACAGTGTAGTTTTATCCGGTGCGAAACGACCGTTATTCTCTTATTTCAAGATGCCAATTGCAAATATTATTGACCCTTATTCGCCATTAGGCGTTTCAGCTTATGCCAGAGCTGTGGATTTAATTAAAGAAGCAGATATTCAGTTTTCTCGCTTGATTTGGGAATATGAAGGCGGTGAGTTAGCCGTTGATGCCAGTGTGGATGCCTTGCTTTTGGAAAACGGCGATATGAAGCTACCGAATTTATCCAGGCGGTTGTTCCGCGCTTTGGATATTGATGCAGGGGGTAGTGATTTATACAGCGTGTATGCACCGGCTTTGCGGGATGCTTCTTATATTGACGGGTTGAATGAAATTTTGATTCGTATTGAAGATTTGTGTGGATTGGCAAGAGGCACCATTTCTAATTTAAATAATAATGCAAGAACAGCAACAGAACTAAAGCTGTTGCGTCAACGTTCTTATGCCACGGTGACAGATATTCAAAAATCTCTACAAAAGACTCTTGGGGAATTGGTAGAGAGTTTAGAAATGATTGCAACGGTGTTTTCTCTTTTGCCTGCCGGTAAATGTGACACGATTTTTGAGTTTGATGACAGTTCTATTGTTGACAGAAACACACAATTTGCAGAAATGCAGCAATTGATTAATCAGGGTATTTTAAGCAAGTGGGAGTTTAGAACCTGGTATTTGGGAGAGACAGAAGAACAGGCAAAAGAACGGCTGATGGAGATTGAGGCACAAAAGCAAGAGACCGCTATATGATAAATGAGGGATAAAAAATTGTCTTTGGACAATAGACGATAAACAAGTCTGCACCTTGATTTTAAGCAGACTGCCCTGTTTTTAAAAAAGGTGAAATGACTGCCTGAGTCGGCGGAATAGAAATAGACGGCGTGGGGTAGGACAGGCTACCATAAAAGGATGTCGCAGTGAAAGGAGCAGCAATGCTGGAGGTATTAAAAAAACTTTACGGCGAGGCCGTAACAGAAGAAAGTCTTGCAAAGTTTAAAGAAGAATTGGGGAAACGTTTTATCCCTAAGTCTGATTTTAATCAGCGGGGCGAAGAGTTAAAACTGTTGCGTGACAAGGTGGCACAGCAGGAAACAACGCTTGCAGAGTTTGAAACGGTTACAGGAAAGTTAGAGGCTTTAAAACTGGCTTTAGAGAAAGCAGAAGAGGAAAAAGCAGAACTAATTGCAACCTATGAAAGCAAACAAGCGGCGGAAAGAATGAAAAATGCACTGGATGAAGGGTTAAAAAAAGCCGGTGCCCGTAATTTGACTGCAGTTAAGGCACTTCTTGATATGGAGTCAATTACATTGGAAGAAGGTACACTGATAGGTTTTGATGAGCAATTGTGGCAACTGAAACAGGAAAACAGCTATCTGTTTGAGGCAGGAGAAAATAATATTCAGTTTATGCGTCCGGCTGCAAAAGGCAAAACTGAGGTTACCGTTGAGGATTTCAAAAACATGGGATATATGGAACGGCTGAAGATGAAAAAAGAACAGCCGGAAATGTATCAAGCATTAGTTCAAAACAACAGGAGGTAAAACAACATGGCAACTTATTTAAATTTTCCCTTTGATGAAGAAGTTTTTATGCAAAGCTGGGAGTCGGCACCGGATACTGTGAAAGCAGCAATGATTGATAGCGGTGCTTTGGTGGAGGATGGGATGATTGCATCCCGGATTCAGTTAGACGGCAGTCTTTACAGCATCCCCTTTTACAGCGTGTTAGAGGGTGAACCTGACAATTATGACGGCGTTACGGACATTACGGCAGCTGAACCCGTTGGCGGCAATCAGACCGGTGTGGTTTATGGCCGCGGTAAAGGGTTTACAGCCCGCAATTTTAGTTCGGAATTATCCGGTGCGGACCCTATGAATCACATAGCGATGACCATTGGAAAATATTGGGCTAAACAGCGTCAAAACACTTTAATTTCTATTTTGAATGCTATTTTTGGCATTAGTGGTAGTAGCGGCAATGCTAAAAAGTGGAAGGAAAATCACACGGCAGATTTAACATCTTCTACAGCAACACCTTATACCATTGGTGCTACAGATTTAAACGATTTGGCAACCATGGCGTTGGGTGACAATAAAAATCTGTTTTCTTTGGCAATTATGCATTCTAATGTGGCAAAAACATTGGAAAACCTGCAGTTGCTGGAATTTTGGAAATATACAGATGCTAATGGCATGCAGCGTCCGACGGCACTAGCTTCGGTAAACGGCTTAACCGTTATTATTGATGACAGTGTACCGGTTGCGACCGTTGGCGGTGATGGGGATAATAAAGATTTAATGAGCTACACAACCTATCTTTTAGGTGAAGGTTCTATTAGAACAGCCAGAGGCCGTGTAGATGTGCCGGCAGAGGTATATCGCGATCCGGCAAAAAATGGCGGTCAGGATACTTTATATACAAGAATTCGTGAAACAATTCATCCCAATGGTTTCTCCTTTACCACACCGACTACCGGCTGGACCAATAGTCCCACAACAGAACAACTTGGCACTGCGTCTAACTGGTCTGTGGTACACGACCCTAAAGCGATTCCTATTGCTAGACTGATTACCAATGGTTGATAAAAACAGGGCATCCGGGGCTTTTTGCCCCGGAAATCGGTCAGGAGGGTATAGATGGTTTGTGTAACTTATGATTATTATAGCTGTAACTACGGAGGAAACACGATTCCGCGTGAGGTTTTTGACGGATTTGCACGAAGAGCAAAAGGAATGCTCGATAATATGCTGAGGCGTAAGCCGGAGAAGGAAGAAGAGGAAAATGTTAAACGCGTGTTGTGCGAAATATGCGATAGACTTTACCGAGAAGACGTGCATCGTGGTATAAAAGGAGAAAGCCTGGATGGGTATAATGTTACTTATACAGAGGGTGTTTCTGATGGGGAAATTTTACGGCTGGTGCGCCGGTATTTTGGTGATAGCGGTGTGCTTTATAGGGGGCGCTGACAGTGGAAATGCAAGAAAGTATCCTGGTGAGAAAAAGAGGACAGAGCAAAGGACAAGAACAGGTTATTAATGGCGTTTTTTGCAGTGAAAATGTGGGCATACAGGCGGATAATGCAGGTTTTGTTGGTTCTGGGCAGTTGATTGTGCGAATGCCGGAAGAGTTTTTGGCAGACATTGAGTGTGGAGACCAAATTTGTCGGGTGGGTAGTTATGCCTGGTATACGGTAGCGCAAATACAAGATAACCGAAGACGGGGCAGTAATCTTTCTCATTGGAAGATTGTTGGCAAGCGTTAGGAGGCAGGGTATGTTAAGCAGAATAACAGAATTTTTACAAAGGTGTCCTTACTTTAAAAACAGGCAGCTGACAACTGATTTTTTGGGAGAGAAAATAGGTGCTGTTGGCTTAAAACAAATAGCTTGCGACCCTGTTTTATACCGTTATGCTGATGGTGCCAGTTTGCGACAATTTGTTTTTTCGGTGCTGGTTCGGGATGAGACATATGTTTTTTTTGAAGATGGACCGGAAGCTGTTTTTGAGGCCGTGGAAGAAGCGTTTTCAAAAACGATGCCTTTGTTGGAGACAGGGCAGATTGCCCAAAGATTGGAGACTGTTAAATGTGCTGCGATGGCAGAACGTGATTATGGCAGTGCATGTTACAGCGCAGAATATAGATTAATATATTTTCAAAGAGGAGAGTGAAACCAATGAATAAAATTGTTAAACGAAGTGACAAGCTGGCTTTTTTTGGAGTGCAGGATGTTGACGGCAATGTTACCTATTACAGAATGCAGGGATTTAATGAAATAGCAACACAAAAAGGGCCGATTGAATATTCAAGACAATATGTTGATCAGGAATTTGAGCAGTCAGATGTGGTGGGTTATAGCCCAAGCATCAGTTATTCTTTTGACCAGTTTGAAGATGATGCTGTGCACAATGATTTGGCAGGTATTGCAGAACGCGAACTGGTAGGCGATAAAGCTGTGCGCTCCATTATTATGGTGGACTTATCCCGCATGAAAGAAGATGAAAGTTGTCCTGCAGTTAAACGTGATTTTGCTGTGATTTGTGACAGTGAGGGCAACTCTATGGATGCTTACACCTATTCTGGCAACATGAAGGTGAAGGGAGAAAAAGTTTTTGGTAAAGCCAGCAGTACCGATGATTGGATGACTTGTACTTTTGTTGCAGAATAAAAGGATGTTTTAGCCCTTATCCGCCCGCGGTAAGAGCCATAAAAAACGGCGGGCGGAAGGGCAGATTTTATGACGCTTTCATTATTAGAAAACCGGCTATTAAATAAGGTGACGGTTTTTGGAAAAACATATGAAATTTATACAGATTTTCGTCGATGGATTCAGGTTGAAACCCTTTTATTTGAAGAAAAGGGAGATTTTGTTAACAAAATATCGGCACTGCTTTCTTTGTGCTATCCCACATTGCCAGAAACCTTAGAACACGCTATTTGCGGTATTGCAAAGTTTTATGCCGGAGATGAAATAAGTGTGAAGCGGAGCAGTAGCGGAAAGAAACCTATTTATAGCTTTGTGCAGGATGAAGTGTTGATTTATGCCGGATTTTATCAGCAGTATGGTATTGATTTAACAAAAGCGGATTTGCATTGGTGGCAATTTAAAGCGTTGCTGGCAGGACTTTCGGAAGAAACAAAACTGATGCAGGTATTGCATTTTCGGTCGGTGGATCTATCGGCCATTAAAAATCTAGAAGAAAAAAAGTTTTATCGGCGCATGAAGGACTTGTACAAATTGCGTGATACGCGGACAAAAAAAGAACAGCAAGAAGCAATAGCGGCGGCATTGGCAGATTTATTTTGAACAAGGTGTTTTTGTCCCTGGTGAAAAAATGCGATGAGAACAGCAGGTGGAAAGGCAGTGGAAGAAAATATGGCTGATTATGAAAAGCAAACGGAAAAAGATTTGGGAAAAACATATAAAAACATTGGTAAATTAATGTCTGAGAATATGGGTGCGGGGATTACAGCAGGTTCTGCTGCGGCGAAACAAGCTATGGATGACCTGAATCGGGATTTGTTGGCTAGCCAGCAATACTATCTTGATGAAAAAGCAAGAATTGAAGAGGAAACAGCGGTAGCAGAGGAAGCAAAATATCGGCGGGATTATCAAAATCGACTGCAAAAAGCAAAGACAGCATCTCAAGCAGAAATTGTTCGTCAGAATGAGCAATTACGTTTACAGAAAAAAGCAAACAAAGAATATCTTGAAGAATTAAAAACGCATCTTGAAGCTGTGGAAGCACAGGTGAAGGTGCAAAAAGACAGAATTGTTGAATCGTTTAATGAAATTGCCCAAAAAGCAGCAGAAAGTTTAGGAGAAATTGAAAATGCCAGAGAAAAAATGGCGGATAAAATGTCTGATTATGGCGGGGTTTTTGAAAAAAAGAAAATCACTTTTTTAAACTCCGGCCCTTATGGTAGCAAAGAAGTTTTTGAAGACGTTGTTCTGGATTTATCCGATGAACGGGAAGAACTGGAACACTATGCGGACTTGCTTAAAAAAATCCAGTCGCAGGAGGATATTCCCAAAGCACTGTTTGACGCGATACGAGGGCTTTCCATTAAAGATGCTATTTTTTATCAAGAGGCGCTTTTGGCTTTGGGAAAAGAGGAAAAGGCACAATATATTGCTGATTGGGAAGCAATTCAAAAGCTTGCAACAGAAACGGCAAGTGTTAGTTATGCAGAAGATACAAAAGCCGTTTTACAAACAGTGGAACAGGAATTGGAAGCATGGTATGGAACAGTGCCATCCGGCTTTTTTGAAGAAGGCAGCTTATCGGCAGAAGCGTTTGGACAAGGATTTTTAAGTAAATTATCATCTATGCAGAATATGCTGAACGAGGCCATGCAATCGGTGTTGACGGCTGAAAAAGTTGTGACGCCAAGTGCCGGTAAGACGATGGGTGAGATGATACAGAATATTCAGAATTCGATGACCTATGTTTTAAATGGTGCCGGTGAAACAGTGTCACAGCAGTTGCGTAGTGTGCGGGCACATGCAACAGTTGAGTTACTCAGGGAGGGATAAAAATGCTGCTTTTTTATGCAAACGAGAAAGGAATATTACGGTTTGGGAATGGAAACGAACTGTGGAATATTATCAATTATAGCGGACTTTCTCTAGCAGAGAAAACCTTTAAGGTGGTTTCTTATGCGGAGAGTCCGGGTCAGGTTACTTTGAAAGAAAAAATGGAGGCACGTCATATCACCTTGCGGGGAGATTGCCGGGCAGATAAGGCAGAACTTTCTGCCGGGCTCAGAATTTTAAATAGACCTGGAACAGTTTTTGTTATAGATGGAGAAAATGTAAGGAAAATTGCTGCCTATTGCAGTCATTTAGAATTGCAGAAGCGACGGGGACCGTTTAGAGAATTTATCATACAGTTTACAGCGGATAATCCTTTCTTTGAGGGAAAGGAAGCTGTGACGAAGGCTTTATACAGCAGAGAAGATTTGATTTCGGGTCATTTTGTTATGCCCTGCATATTCACTAAAAGAATTATGACGAGTATGGTTTTTAATGACGGAGATGTGGATGCAGAGCCAATTTTAACTGTTGCTTGTAAGAAACAGGGCGAAAGCGATGAAACAGGTCTTTTGATTGAAAATTTGACAACAGGTTTTAGTTTTTATCTTGATTATCAAATAAAGACCAATGAAGTTGTTACAATTGATGTGCCAAAACGTCGGATATACAGTAATATTAAAACAGAAGAAAATAATGAGGGAAATTTAATTTATTTCTTATCAAAAGAGACGGTTTTGAAAAATATGTATCTGGTTGCGGGAGAAAATCAGTTTAAGACGAGTAATTCAAGCATTGGGAGCGACATTTTAGTTACCTGCACCTTTACAGAACAATATTTGGAGGCGATTGTGTGATAGAAAGCATTTGGTTTTTTGATTTTTCGTTTATGCCTCTTTTGATTATGCACGACTATTTTTCGGTTAATTGGGAGCTTTATTTCAATGATATTGGCACATTTGAATTACACACAGCCTTGACAGATGAAGTTACAGCCATTTTAAAAGATAATCCATATCTTGTGGCAGTGCAAGGGAATAAACAAGCGATTATTACCGGTTG
>JAZODT010000014.1:0-10076 GCA_045597205.1 Clostridia bacterium | reverse complement strand
ACGGAACAACGACCATGCTTTCAACACCATTTTATCAGCTTTCTTTTGACGAGTTTGTTGAAGCGATCCATGTTTCAAAGGCAGCTATGCAGAAAACAAAAAATATTAAAGGACTTTATCTTGAAGGTCCCTACATAAATGTGAAATATGGTGCTTTTGCACACAAAAATCCATGGCGCGGGTCCATTGATCCTGCACAGTTCAAGGTTTTTGTTGAAGCGGCGGGCAAGGATGCAAAGGTTTGGACCATTGCCCCTGAAAGAGAAGGAATTTTGCCGTTTCTTGCCTATGCAAGAGAAGTGAATCCGGATGTTGTTTTTGCAGTGGGGCACAGTGAAGCGACGCCACAGCAAATCCGTTCTTTGGGTAAATACCGTCCCTCGCTTCAAACCCATTCAATGTGTGCAACAGGCCGCCTTGAAGTTTCGGCCGGAACAAGAGGGTATGGACCTGATGAATACTGTTTTAAGGAACCGGATGTATTTTGTGAATTAATTTCAGATTCCTGCGGTATTCACGTTAATGCAGAGATGCAACAACTCCTCATTCACAACAAGGGGATTGGTAAGGTTGTTTTAATTACGGATTCATCCGGCTTTGAAGCATATCCTAATCCGAAAGGCATGGAACACATTACCGATCTCGGTTTTGATGATAGAGGCGGAATTGCAGGCAGTAAGCTGACGATGGACAAGGTTTGTAAAAATATCATGACCCATACAAATTGCGGTATTGCACAGGCCTTTGTTATGGCATCGTTTAATCCTGCCAAAGCCATCGGCATGGAGAACGAAATCGGTTCAATTGAAGAGGGAAAAATTGCAGATTTGGTGTTTGTTGACCACTTGTTTAACGTTGAGAAAGTTATGGTTGGCGGCGAAATCTGTGAGGATAAATAAGGAGGAAAAAATGAATAATTTAAAGGTTGGGTATGCAAGTGTAAATATAAATCCTGCGCTTGGCATTGGCGTGTATGGTTATTATGTTCCGAGATTTGCAAAAGGTTTTCTTGATGATCTTGAAGCGGGGGCTCTTGCACTTTGTTGCGGCGAGAAAAAGATTATTCTTTTGGCTGTTGATATCGGTGCGGTTTATACAGAATTTGTTAATGAATGTCGCGCTTTCATTGAAAAAGAGACCGGTATTCCGGGAGACAATATTCTTATTTCGGCATCCCACTCCCATACATCACCATTCTTGCGTGATATGGATATGTTTGACTTTGACCTTGAGCCTGTGACTGAATACAGAGAGTTTTTGAAAAAAAGATTGCTGGATGCAACAAAGCTTGCACTTGATAATCTTTGTCCGGCACGCATGGGCTATATTGTTGGCTATGCACCTGAAAGAGTAGCGTACATCCGCAGATACAAAATGAAAGACGGCACAACAATGACCTGTCCTCCCATTGAAGATCCTAACATAGATTTTCCTATTGGTGAGCTTGACCAGAGAGTGAATGTTCTGCGGTTTGACCGCGAGGGCACCGACAGCATTGTTCTTGTGAATTATGGATTACATGTTGATTGTATCGGCGGTGAGCTTTTGTCGGCTGACTGGCCCGGCTGGATGAGAAAGACAATTGAAAAATCTCTTGACGGCTGTAAATGTATGTTTTTTGCAGGTGCTGAAGGTGACGTGGGCAGTACAAACGTAAATCCCACGGGTGGTGATATGAATGATACCGAAATTAGTTTTGATAATGAAATGAAGAGCCCCGGAATGGCAAGATTTGTCGGCCGTGCCCTTGCAGGAACGGTGCTTCAGGTATTTGATAAAGTTCATTATGTCGATGTGTATGATAATATTGATGTTTTGCACCACGAAATTTTAATTCCGGCTAATCTTCCCACTGCCGAGGAATTGGCACTCGCAAAAAAATATAAGGCTCTTCATGATGAAGGCAAAGATAATGAAATTCCTTTCTCGGCAATGGAACTTACCACTGTAGTAGCAGAAGCAGCGAGAATGTGCAAGCTTGAAAACGGCCCTGAAAACTTTTGCTTTGACCTTATGGGTGTAAAAATCGGTGATGTTGCTATGATTGGAATACCGGGTGAGCCTTTTACGGAAATAGGTGTTAAGTTGAAAGAGGCTGAGGGTTGGGCAATGATTATGCCTTGTGCCCAGACAAATGGTGATGAAGGGTACTTCCCCATGCAGTCAGCTTATGATGAAGGTGGCTATGAGTCACGCTCATCAGTGTTTAAATCCGGTGTTGCTGAGAAAATTATTGATGGCGGTCTTGATTTGCTTAACAAATTGCGTTAAGGAAATTAAGTGGTTCATACCTCCTGTTCGATGCTTCACAAAAATTTTTGATTTTATAAAAAATTATTGTAATTATGACGGAGTGAATAAAATGAACAAAAAAGAATTATTAAAGCGTGTAGGGTCAATTGAACAGATTGGTGGCATTAGGGACTATACATTCAATGACGGCAAGGCAAAAGGTGTTCGTGCAATTGAGATCAACACAGGGAATTTACAGTTTGTTATTCTGCCTGACAGATGCATGGATATTGCACAGACCTATTATAAAGGTCAGGCAATAAGCTGGATTTCCAAGACGGGTATTACATCCCCTGCATATTATGATAAAGAAGATAAAGGATTTTTGAAAAGTTTTTACGGCGGCCTTATTACTACCTGTGGGTTAAAAAATATCGGTGGTCCTTATAATGATGAGGGTTTGCATGGCAAAATTGCAAACACCCCCGCTGAAAAGGTAAGTGTTACGGCAGAGTGGCAGGGCGATGATTATATTATGATTGTTTCGGGTGTGATGCGTGAAAGCGTAGTTTTTGGTGAAAATCTTTTACTGAAAAGAACCATAACGGCAAAGCTTTTTGATGATGAATTCACTGTTTGCGACACTGTTGTAAATGAAGGTTTTAAGGATGAGGAAATCGCCTATTGCTATCACTGCAACTTTGGTTATCCTTTGGTACGAGAAGGGGCAAAGATGATTAATGTGCAACCGGAGATTGCCGATATTCATGCACCAATTCACGGCATTGAGGAAGAATGTATTGGGGTGGTGCATTCGGGTGATTATGCAACCACCGGTATTGAAAATGGTGAGATAGGCGCCTATATTACATATAAAAGAGATGCATTACCGGAATTTTTAGTGTGGAAGATGTTGGGCGAGAGCGAATATGCTGTTGGGTTAGAGCCCAGAACAACCAACTTGGGCGGTGCCGATATAGCAAATAACAATGCATATGTAACCTTAAAGCCATTTGAAGAGTTTAAAACACATTTAAAATTTAGCTTTAAGGACTTGGTGTAAAAAAAATTTATTTGTAATTGATTATAAAACAGGCTGTAGCAAAATACTACAGCCTGTTTTCTTTAAATACTTACTAAGGATTTTTAATTCGATTTCTCTTCTAAAGTTTTAATTTTATCACGGAGTTTGGCGGCGTCTTCAAACCGAAGTTCTGCTGCTGCCAACCGCATTTGTTCTGACAAAATTTCAATTTGCAGGTGAATATCCATCGTTTTATTCAGTTTTAAGTCCTTTACCGATTCATCGGGTGCCGCATCTGTAGCATAAAGCACATCGCGTATGCCCTTTGTAACAGTTTTTGGTGTAATGCCGTATTCTTGGTTATATTTTTTTTGTTTATCCCGACGGCGCTTTGTTTCGTTGATTGCGCGCTCCATAGAGCCTGTCATGTTATCAGCATATAAAATAACCCGACCGTTTTCGTTACGGGCAGCACGACCAATGGTTTGAATAAGCGATGTTTCTGAACGTAAAAACCCCTCTTTATCGGCATCTAAAATGGCAATTAATGAAACCTCAGGAATGTCAAGACCTTCACGCAATAGGTTAATGCCTACTAAAACATCAAAAAGGCCGGCTCGTAAATCGCGGACAATTTCCATTCGTTCAAAGGTTTTAACCTCTGAATGTAAATATTTAACCTTAATATCCATTTCACGCAGATAATCTGTTAAATCCTCTGCCATCTTTTTGGTTAGGGTTGTAATTAAAGTTTTGTCACCTTTTTCAACCTGACGGTGAATTTCGCTGACTAAATCATCAATTTGCCCTTTGGTGGGGCGCACATCAATTTCTGGGTCTAACAGACCGGTAGGCCGGATGACTTGTTCTGCTATATTATCAGCACGTTCTCGTTCATAATCTGCCGGTGTGGCACTCACATAAATCACTTGATTTAAACGGTTGTTAAACTCTTCAAAATTTAATGGACGATTATCAAAAGCAGAGGGCAAACGAAAGCCAAAATTAACAAGGGACTCTTTTCGTGAACGGTCCCCGTGATACATGGCACGAACCTGCGGAATGGTGACGTGAGATTCATCCACCACCAAAAGAAAATCGTCGGGAAAATAGTCAAGCAAAGTAAAAGGTGCCGAGCCGGGTGCGCGTCCACTAATGTGGCGGGAATAGTTTTCAATTCCCTGACAAAAACCAATTTCTTGCATCATATCCATGTCGTAGCTGGTTCGTTGTTCAATTCTTTGTGCTTCTAACAGCATGTCGTGCTCTTTAAAATAACGCACCCGTTCTTCCATTTCTTGCTGGATGGCCAAAATGGCCCTGTCACGTTTTTCCGGCGTGGTGACATAGTGAGAGGCGGGGTAGATGGCAACGTGCTTGCGCAATCCGATTATTTCTCCCGTGAGAACGTCAATTTCACTAATGCGGTCAATTTCATCACCGAAAAACTCAACACGAATGGCATGTTCTGATGTACTTGCAGGAAAAATTTCTAAAACATCACCACGTACGCGGAATTTACCGCGGACGAAGTTAATATCATTTCGCTCAAACTGAATATCCACAAGCTTGCGCAAAATTTCTTCCATGGGTTTCACCATGCCGGGACGCAAAGAGACCACCAGTTCATTATAGTCAATGGGGTCGCCCAAGCCATAAATACAGGAAACGCTGGAAACAATGATAACATCCCGCCGCTCAAACAACGCGCTGGTGGCACTATGGCGTAGTTTATCAATTTCGTCGTTGACCGAAGAATCTTTTTCAATATAGGTATCTGTGGCCGGAATATAGGCTTCCGGCTGGTAGTAATCATAATAAGACACAAAAAACTCTACTGCGTTATTAGGAAAAAACTCCTTAAATTCTGTACAGAGTTGTGAGGCTAAAATTTTATTGTGTGCCAGCACCAGGGTAGGGCGATTAACCTTTTCAATGACATTGGCAATGGTAAAGGTTTTACCTGAACCCGTAACACCAAGTAAAATTTGCTCTTTATCACCGCTTAAAACACCTTTAGAAAGGGTATCGATGGCTTGCACCTGGTCACCCATTGGCTGATAATCTGAAACTAACTGAAAATCCATAAAACACCTCAAATGTTTGATGTATTTATTATATCCTAAATATGTAAACAATGCAACAGGAAGATAAATTTAGCTTATATTTTTTGCTCTTGTACCTTGCAATAATGCGGGTTCTGTGTTATACTATTTAATTGAAAAAGAAATGCATTATAATACAGAATCAGAAACGGAGTTATCTTATGATTATTTATCCGGCAATCGACCTGCGCAGCGGGAATTGTGTCCGTTTGGTGCAAGGGGATTTTGATAAAACAACAGTTTTTTCTGATGACCCGCTGCAAATGGCAAAAAAATGGGAAACTTGTGGTGCTTCCTGGCTTCATCTTGTGGACCTAGATGGTGCCCGTCAGGAAAAAAGTGATAATCGTGCAATTATCTGTGATATTGCGTCTAAGCTCTCTATACCTGTTCAAACCGGTGGTGGCATTCGAACAATGGCAGATATAGATGAGTTGTTGTCCCATGGTGTTTCTCGTGTTATTTTAGGGACTGCAGCTGTAAAAGACCCTGACTTTGCCGCTAAAGCTGCTGAAAAATATGGCGATAAAATTGCTGTTGGAATTGATGCAAAAGACGGTTATGCCGCTATTTCCGGTTGGGAAGCGATGAGTGATTGGAAAGCAGTTGACTTGGCTGAAATGATGAAAAAGAATGGCATTTCACACATTATTTATACAGACATTGCCACGGACGGAATGTTAACAGGTCCCAATCTTACGGCTATGACAGAAATGAGCCATGTTTTTGGCTCTGGAATTATTGCTTCAGGCGGTGTTAGTTCGCTAGATGATTTAAAAGCCTTAACAAAAACAGGGGTTAGCGGTGCTATTATCGGCAAAGCCCTATACACAGGCTCGGTAGATTTAAGCGAAGCTGTGTTATTGGAAAAGGAAGGTTAATATTTATGCTGACAAAACGAATCATTCCTTGCCTTGATGTGCATCGTGGCCGTGTGGTTAAAGGTGTTAATTTTGTAGATTTAAAAGATGCCGGAGACCCGGTAGAGATTGCCAGTGTGTATGATAAGGCAGGGGCAGATGAATTGGTTTTTTTAGATATAACTGCTTCATCAGATGCCCGTAATATTATTGTGAATTTAGTTGAAAAAACAGCAGAGCAGGTATTTATTCCTTTTACAGTTGGTGGCGGTATTCGGACCGTTGACGATTTTAAAGAAATTTTGCTGGCCGGTGCCGATAAAATTTCGGTCAATTCTGCAGCCATAAAAAATCCACAATTAATTTCAGAGGCAGCATATAAATTCGGTTCGCAATGCGTTGTGGTTGCTATTGATGTTAAAAGCCGACCAGATGGAAGCTATACTGTTTATTTAAACGGTGGCAGAGTAGATACCGGTCTTGACGCTCTAGAATGGGCTGTTAAAGTGGAAGAACTGGGTGCCGGCGAAATTCTCTTAACCAGTATGGATGCTGATGGCACAAAAGAAGGCTACGACTTAGGGATTACACGCACTATTGCCGATGCAGTTAAAATACCTGTGATTGCATCCGGCGGAGCAGGAACTCTTTCGCATTTTAAAGATGCTTTAACAACAGGCGGTGCCGATGCTGTGTTGGCGGCTTCTTTGTTTCACTATAAAGAATTAACAGTCCGTCAGGTTAAGGAATATTTACAAAAAGAGAACATTCCTGTTAGATTGTAATTACATAGGAGGATGATATAAATGCTAAAATTTGATGAAAAAGGATTAATCCCCGCTGTGGCACAGGATTATATTTCGGGCCGCATTTTAATGCTGGCTTATATGAATGAAGAATCCTTGAAACTCACATTAGAAACAGGAAAGGCAACATTCTTTTCCCGTTCCCGCCAGAGTCTGTGGGTTAAAGGTGAGCGTTCCGGCAATATTCTTTGGGTGAAAGAAGTGCTGGTTGATTGTGACGAGGATGCATTAATTATAAAAGTTGACCCTGCCGGTCCGGCTTGCCATACCGGTGAAAAAACTTGCTTTTACAGAAAAATGGAAAAAGACTTAAGCTTAACTGAACAGCAAAATGAAACCGTTTCTCTTTCTGTTTTAAAGGATGTTTATGATGTGATTGTTGATAGAAAAGCAAATCCCAAAGAGGGTTCTTACACCAATTATCTCTTCACAAAAGGCATTGATAAGCAGTTGAAAAAAATTGGTGAAGAATCTGCCGAAATTATTATTGCTGCTAAAAACCCCGATGTTAGCGAATTAGAATATGAATCATGCGACTTTTTATATCACTTAATGGTGGTTATGGTTGAACGTGGTCTTACCTGGGAGAATTTAATGGCGGAATTGAATAAACGACGGTAAGCAGGTGTTTTTATGAAGTTATTGGCTGTTATTTGTGAATATAATCCTTTTCACAACGGTCATGCTTATCAACTGAATAAACAAAAAAAAGAGCTTGGCTGTGACGGTGTTATTTGCCTGATGAGCGGCTCTTTTGTGCAAAGGGGCGAGCCCGCTATTTTGGATAAGTGGGCACGTGCTGAAATGGCTCTTAACGCAGGGTGTGATTTGCTTTTAGAATTGCCGGTTTTATATTCTCTGCAATCGGCCGAGGGCTTTGCACGGGGCGCGGTGACCTTGCTTCATCAGCTAGGGTTTGAGGGTTATTTGGGGTTTGGAAGTGAATCGGGTGATGCGAGCGCTCTAAATAATGCAGTAAACCTTATGGAGTCTGAGGCATTTGGTGAGGCTTTGCGTCATTCCCTTTCGTTGGGGAACAGTTATCCCAAAGCATGTGCCGAGGCACTCAACCGGGTGTCGCCTAAAGAAACAATAACCTTATGCCCTAATGACATTTTGGGTATGGAATATATAAAAGCCATTCGTTCGGTTAATGCCCGTCTTGTGCCCGTACCTTTAAAAAGGCAGGGAAGTGGGCATGATAGTTTAGTGCCTGCTGATCATACCCTTAGTGCGACCGGTATTAGAAAAGCTTTGCTTGAAGATGTTTCAGTATCGCCCTATTTGCCTAAAGAGGCCTTAGCCATTTTGCGAAGAGAATTGCAGGCGGGCAAAGGTCCGGTTTCGCCGGTTGCATTGTCGCTTTTGCTGTGTTATGCCTTACGCAATAAAACCAGAGAAGAATTGGCACAAATCAGCGGGATGTCTGAGGGGTTGGAAAAACGCTTGCAAGATGCCGCAGCGCAACATCGCACCTTTAACGAAATGGCGCTTTTTGCAAAAACAAAACGCTATCCCCAAACTAGAATTCAGCGTGTCATGTTGAATACAGTATTGGGCATAACAAAAGAGGACGAAGTCATTCGTCCTGCTTATGCGCGTGTGTTGGGAATGAATAAAAAAGGCCCTGCTATTTTGCGTCACATGGAAAAAACCACAGATATACCCATTATTATTAAGATGGCCGATGCCAATCTTCCCACGAATGCCGGCAAACGATTGCTTGAGCTGGATTTATTGGCAACAGATATATACAGCCTGTTATACCCTGACAAAAAGGCAGGCAAAAATGGGATGGATTTTTATCGAACGCCGGTGATGGTAAATAAATAATTGACACTGTCTTATCAAATATCCCAGTTTTAATAAGAATGAAGAAGCTGTAGCAAAATGATTTCATTTTGCTACAGCTTCTTTTTATTTGAATAAATTTAAAATTTCCGCTTTTGACATGCGGGAAATTAGTGTGCTTTCATCTGGCAGTACCTGATTTGCAAGACGTTGTTTTTTCTCTGCCAATGCTAATATTTTTTCTTCTATGGTGTCTTTGGCAATTAGTTTATATACAGATACTTTGTTTTTTTGTCCAATTCTGTATGCGCGGTCTGTGGCTTGATTCTGCGTACTTAAATTCCACCAGGGGTCATAATGAATGACCATATCGGCACCGGTCAAGTTAAGTCCAGTGCCGCCAGCCTTTAAGGAAATGAGGAATATCGGTGTATCATCCTGGTTAAAGGCATCTACCTGTGCTTGACGGTCCTCTTTTTTGGTGGCACCTTCAATGAGATAGTAAGAAAGTCCCATCTGTTTTAATTCTTTGCCCAAAGCCGCCAAAACACCTGTAAACTGCGAAAAAATTAAAATTTTATGTCCCGATGCCACAGAGCTTTCCACCAAGTTCATGCATAACTCAAATTTTGCACTTTTTTCTTTATAATTTTCATAAAGTAGCGAGGGGTCACAGCAAAGTTGCCTTAAACGCATTAGCATAGCCAGCACAATCATGCTGTTTTGCCCGATAGCTTCGTTTATAAGCTTGGCTTTGAGTTCTTTATTTATTAGTGCTAAATTGGCAAAATAAAGTTTGTTTTGCTCTTGTGCCAAGTGCGTATATAAAATTGTTTCGGTTTTTTCAGGCAATTCTTTTAAAACTTCTTGTTTAATTCTGCGCAAAATAAACGGTGCTGTCATTTTTTTCAATTCATGCAAAACAACCATATAACCATCACGGACAACAGGGATTTCAAAACGCTGGCGAAAGCGGGCATATCTAAATAAATAACCCGGCATTAAAAAGTCAAAGACAGACCACAACTCCGCAATGGAATTTTCGATAGGAGTGCCGGTTAAAGCAAACCGGTGTTTAGACACAATTGCTTTCACAGCACGGGCGTTTTGTGTGTTGTGGTTTTTAATGTACTGCGCCTCGTCAATAATTTCAAAATCAAAAGTTAAGGATTGATAGTGGTGAATATCACGTTTTAATAAATCGTATGACGTGATTAAAACATCAAAATTTTCTTCAGTTTGTAACAATTTGCTTCGT
>JAZODT010000013.1:0-7765 GCA_045597205.1 Clostridia bacterium | reverse complement strand
GTCAATAAAACAGAAAATGCAACGATTAGAACAAGATTTTGCCGGGTCAAAAAGCATTTTTTCAAAACAAATGCCCAAATCCTCCAAATCCTCATTTTCTATTTCAAACTCAATAAAACCGCCGTCTTTTTTTTTAATTTTCAGCACAATTTCTTCCTGCGCTGTTAAAAACTGATAGTCTAAAAAATCAGCAATCCGCCGTCCGTTAATTTCGCAGACAATATCCCCCGGGGAAATCCCCAACTCTTCTGCAATGCTATCCGGTCGGATGGCCGAAATCTCTGCATGATACTGCAAGATTAGCACCTCCGCTTTCTACTTACAAAAATAGAGAAGACGAACCGCCTTCTCTATTTGCAAGCAAAATCAAGTTATTCAGCCTTGGCGATTACTTCCTTGCCTTTATAGTATCCGCAGGCCTTGCAGACTCTGTGAGGCATGATAAACTCGCCACAACGCGGGCAAGTAACAATGCCCGGAACTGCCAGCTTCCAGTTGGCACGTCTCTGGTCACGTTTTGCTTTGGAGGTTCTTCTCTTTGGTACTGCCATGTGCTACACCTCCTATTAGTCAGGTTTGTGGATTCTCCACAAACCAAATTTAACATGTATTTTACTGCAACAATTTTGCAAGACCCGCAAGACGCGGATCAATGTCATCATCCTTACAGTTGCAAGGAGCTTCATTTAAATCAGCACCGCAATGCATGCACAATCCTTTACAATCCGGACGGCAGACATACTTAGAAGCAAGTGCCAGCAGAATGCCGGGACGCACCACATCAAGCACATCAATACTCGTGCCGGTAAAAGGAATGACTTCATCACGGTTTTGTAAATCGGCATCCTCTTTTGCCAGGGTTTCGTTAACTTGAACTTTAAAAGCTTGTTCTGTTAATTTCATACACCGGGCACAGGGAACTGTAAATCTGCCTTCTACTGTAGCAGAAAATGCCAACACCCCGCCTATGTTTTCCAATTCGCCGGAAAAAGAAATTTCAGAAAACTGCATATCGCCGTTATCCAAATCTTTCACTGAACCCAGCGTTCCGGAGACAGGAATGCGTGCCCCTTCAATTTTTAAAATATCTTGTACATCTAAAATCATAGCACCCACTCCCCTATCTTTACATTATATAGGATTAACTTTCGCTTGTCAACCTTTTTTTATTCTTTTTTTACCGCATAATATGACAGAAATGACTGTTTTTTCCGATTTTTGGAAACTTTTCTTTCCAACGCTTGACATAATTTATGAATTATGTTACAATAAATTCGTTGTACATTTATTAAGTAGAAAAGGAGGAATAAACGTGATTGAAAAGGCAGATATCGAACGGGTAAGAAATTTATTAATTGAAAATGCCGGTATGCGTATTAAACTTTCTGCTAAAAAAGGAAGAAAACGCGTCATTATTCGTCACGGCGTCATCCGGGAAACATACCCTTCTATTTTTATCGTACAGTTAGACAGCATTTCTGAATTTTCTAACACTGAGCGCACCGTTTCATTCAGCTATGCTGATATTTTAACCAAATCCATTGAGATTTTAGTGGTGGATACCAAACAAATTATTATGTAATAAGGAACAGAAAAAGCGTTCTGTTTCTTATTTTTTGTTTTTTTGGGGTAAAATACGTCATAATAAAAACGAAAAAACATATTTTTTGAATTTTTTGTTAAAAAACTCTTTACAAACGCTTTCGTTTATGCTAAAATATTTCTGTTCCATCTGCCGGGGTTAGGGTGTCACCTCAAATTATGACCCTCTTCTCGGGGTTTGGAGAATTTATTTTTTTGGAGGAATTCATGATGAGACCCGAAGTAAAACAGGAAATTATTGCAAAGTACAAAATTCACGAAACCGATACCGGTTCTCCTGAAGTACAGATCGCTATTTTAACAGAGCGCATCAACCACTTGAATGAACATCTAAAAGTTTTCAAAAAGGACCATCACTCAAGACGTGGCCTTTTAAAAATGGTTGGTCAGCGTAGAGGTCTTTTAAACTATTTAACCAAGGTTGATATTGAAAGATATCGTGCCATTGTTGAAAAGTTAGGCTTGAGAAAATAATTGTTTGCAACTTTGCTGCCGGCAAAAATGCTTTTACCGGCAGCAAAGTTCAAAAGGTGCCACGTTACTGCTTTTGCGCTGACGTGGTATTTTTTTTGCTAAAATGCGATTTTAACTTTACTTTTTTGACATGTTTATGTTATAATATGTTTAGAAATATGTTTAAAAGTCAAAATGGCTTTTTTCTGTTTTGTTAGAGGGGTTAATTTTTAACATTACACCCCCTGTTTGTATTATTATTTACATAGGAAAGTAACGGTGTGAACCATGATTGTAAATTCTAAAAACATCTGCCCCGATCACAGTTGCTTCTACGTTCCTCAACGGATTGCCGATCTTTTGGCAGAGGGTTGTCCTGCCACATATGCTTCTGTTTATTTATATGCTTTAAAGCAGTTTCACGCTGGAAATGTTAATATTTCAAACGATTGGATTGCAGAAGCACTAAAGTTAAGCCGCATTGATGTCGTGAATGCCTTTTTATTTTATAGTTCACAGGGATTATTAAAAATTCACCGGTTCACCAGTGTGGACGATGGGGATTTTGATATTGAATTTTGTTTTGAATCCCAAAGTGGCACCATGGCACCACCTTTCAGACCAAATTATAAATCCTCTGAAATCAGTCGCTACCTTTCTGAAAATCCACGGATGAGTCAAATGTATCGGATTGTTGGGCAAATTTTGGGCAAAACTTTAAGCTCTGCTGACACGGAGTTGCTCTATTCTTTTCACGATTATTACGGATTGCCGGTCGAAGTGGTTACCGTTTTAATTGAATATTATGTTTCAAAGGGCAAGCGTTCGATGAAATATATTGAAAAGGAAGTGGGAAAATGGGCTGCCGCCGGTGTGAATACCGTAAAAAAGGCAAAGGCTTACATTGAAAAACGGGAAGAGTTCTTAAGTTATGCTTCTCGTGTGCGTTCCATTTTGGGCATTCAGGAACGTCACCTTTCCACCCGCGAATTGACCTATATCAATCAATGGCAAAGTCAGTTTGCCATGCCGCTTGACATGGTAAAAGCTGCTTTTGAGCGCACGGTGAATCAAACCGGCAAGCTCTCTTTTGCTTACATGAATAAAATTTTGGAATCCTGGTCTAAAGACAATATTCGCACAACCGGAGATGTGCAAAAAAAGAAATCAACAGTTTCAAATAGCGGCAAACCATCCCGCTATGACTTTGACACTTTGCAAAAACGCACATTTGAAGCAGTGAATGCCTCTTCAGAAAGGGATGAAAACCATGGCGTATGAACGCACCCTCTATTATTTAGTTGAAAACGAGTATGAGGAAATCCGCCGGCACAATCAGGCGGATTTAGAAGCACGCCGTGCCACGGTTTATCAAACTGTCCCCGAAATTGAAGACATTGATAATGAAATTCATTCTGCCGGTCTTTCCATTATTGAATTGGCTGTAAAAGCACCGGTAGATATGCAACAAAAATTATCTGCTTTAAGAGAACATCAAAAAGCCCTGCAAATTCGTCGAAAGGCTTTGCTATTAGAAAACGGATTTGATGCCGATGAGCTTTCTATTCGCTATATGTGCGAGCGTTGCCAGGATACCGGCACGTATAACAATCAGCCTTGCGAATGTTACCGTCGTCGTTTGGTGATGAAAGCTTTTGAAAAATCAAATTTATCACAGCAATTGCGCAATCAGAGTTTTAAAACTTTTGATTATTCTTTATATTCACAGGAGATTGACCCTCATTACGGCATTTCTCCTTATCATGCTATACAGAATATCGTTGGCATTTGCAAAGCGTTTATAGCCGATTTTGAACGAACCGATAAAAACCTGTTGTTTTGGGGCGAATCAGGCTTGGGCAAAACCTTTTTATCCACCTGTATTGCCAAAGAACTGATTAAAGAAGGGTATTCTGTTATTTATGAAACTACCTATCAGATTGTTTCTTTATTAGAAGATTATAAATTTAAACGCAGTGATGATTTAGAAGCTTTAAAAATGCAAACACAACGTCTTTATGAAAGCGATTTGTTGATTTTGGATGATTTAGGTGCTGAGTTTTCCACCGCTTATACCAACGCTGCTTTGTTTGACATTTTAAACTCTCGTTTAATTGCCAACAAAAAGACAATTATTAATACCAACTTAAATATGAAAGAATTAGCTGATCGTTATTCTGAACGGGTTATCAGCCGCATGATGGGCAGTTATCAAATTTTGCAGTTTATTGGCGAAGACCTTCGTTTAAAAACTTCCGTGAATGCCTTTGGCGAAATGAATTAATGAAAGTAAGCGATTACCGCTTTCTATAAAATTATGTGATAAAGGAAGGGGAATGTAACACATGATCACTCATGGCAAAGATGTTAAAATTTTTACCTGTAACGCAAATCCTGATTTAGCACAAAAGATCGCACAATGCCTAGGTCTTGGCGTGTGCGACTCTGAAGTCACTATGTTCAGCGATGGTGAAATTGGGGTAAATACATATGAAACCGTCAGAGGTTCTGACGTGTTCATCATTCAATCTACTTGCAATCCTGTTAACGACCATTTAATGGAACTGTTAATTATGATAGACGCTTTAAAGCGTGCTTCAGCCGGTCGTATTACTGCTGTTATTCCATACTTCGGTTACGCCCGCCAGGACAGAAAGGCAAAAGCGCGCGATCCGATTTCAGCAAAACTGGTGGCAGACTTGATTACAGCAGCCGGTGCACACCGCGTTTTAACAATGGATTTGCACGCCGCACAGATTCAAGGCTTTTTCAACATTCCGGTTGACCATTTGTTGGGCGGTCCGCTTTTGGCTTCTTACTATTTAAATAAGTTCCGCGATGAGCTGGAAAACTTTGTTGTTGTTTCCCCCGATTTAGGCAGCGTAACCAGGGCAAGAACCTTCGCTTCCCGTTTGGACGTGCCTATTGCTATTATCGATAAACGTCGTCCCAAGCCCAACGTGGCAGAAGTTATGAATATTATTGGGGATATTAAAGATAAAAACGTCATCTTAATTGACGATATGATTGATACTGCAGGTACCATTACAAATGGTGCTACCGCATTAAAAGAACGGGGCGCTAAAGAAGTATATGCCTGCTGTACCCACGCTGTTTTATCCGGCCCCGCTATTGAACGGATTAACAACTGCCCCATTTCCGAAATGTTAGTGCTGGATACCATCCCGCTAACACCGGATAAAATGATTGACAAAATTAAAGTTCTTTCGGTTGCCCCTGTTTTTGCAGAAGCAATTAAGAGAATTTACGGTGACATTTCCATGAGCGAACTGTTCCGTTAAAAAGGTGCATCATGAATCAGAATGTCATCAGCCTTATTACAGAACGTTATGATTCCTTGAGTAAAGGCCACAAGGCTATTGCCCGTTTTGTGTTGGAAAATTTTGATAAAGCTGCTTATATGAATGTTGAACAGCTAAGTCATATGACCGGCGTGAGCGAGGCCACTGTTGTTCGTTTTTCCGCTGAAATGGGTTATGAGAAATACCAAAAATTCCAGCGCGCCGTTTGGGAGTATGCCAAATCTAAACTGACCAGCGCACAGCGCATGGATTTGACTTATGGACGGTTAAATACAGAAAATATTTTATCCGGGGTTTTAAATTCCGATATTGATAAAATCCGCACGACTCTTTCCGCTCTTGACCAAAAAGAGTTCGATACCATTGTGGACGTGATTGATAAAGCAAAAAGAATTTATATTGTGGGGCTTCGTTCTGCTTCTTACCTTGCCGGATTGTTAGGGTTTTATCTAAACCTAATTTTTGATAATGTAACGATTGTCAGCAGTGCCAGCGCCAGTGAGATTTTTGAGCAGTTATATCGCGTGAATCAGGACGATGTGGTCATTGGCATCAGCTTCCCGCGCTATTCAAAGCGTACCATAAATGCCTTGCGTTATGCAAAAGCCAAGGGGGTTACGGTTATTGGCATTACCGATGGCGCACTGTCCCCCATTAAGGTTAATGCTGATTATTCCCTGCTGGCTCGTAGCGATATGGAATCCTTTGTGGATTCTTTAGTGGCACCCTTATCTGTTATCAATGCTTTAATTGTTGCCTTAGCGGCTCGCAATCAAAAAAAACTGCGCCAAAATTTTGAATTATTAGAAAACATTTGGCATGATTATGACGTTTACGATAATGTAGATGATAACGAAGCTAATCCTGAAATTAAAGAGTGAGGACACATGAACATTAATGATTTTAATTATAACCTACCGGAGGAGCTGATTGCGCAAACACCGCTGGCCGACCGCACAGCTTCCCGTCTGTTGGTTGTTAATAAAAATGCCGGTGCTTTTGAGCATCGGCATTTTGGCGACATTTTAGAATACATAAAACCCGGGGATTGCCTGGTGTTAAACAATACTCGTGTCATCCCTGCCCGTCTCTTAGGTCACCGGGAAATTTCCGGTGGCGCAGCCGAGCTGTTGCTTTTGCGCCAGATGGAAGATGATGTTTGGGAAACCTTGGTTCGTCCCGGTAAAAAGTGCCGTGTGGGTGACCGCATTGCATTTGGTGAGGGACAGTTGGTCGCCGAAATTATTAAAGTGAAAGATGATGGAAATCGTTTAGTTAAATTCCATTACAACGGTATTTTTAACGAAATTTTGCTCTCTTTAGGCGAAATGCCGCTACCGCCTTATATTAAAGAAAAACTGCAGGACCCAGAGCGGTATCAAACTGTTTATTCCAAGGTTGAAGGTTCTGCTGCTGCCCCTACAGCAGGTCTGCATTTTACAGAGGATTTATTAGAAACACTAAAAAATAAAGGTGTAAACATTGCCTATGTAACGCTTCATGTGGGGTTAGGCACCTTCCGACCAGTTAAAGCTGAAACTATTGAAGAACACACCATGCACTCTGAGGTTTATTGTGTAGATGAAGAAACTGCCAACCTAATTAACACAACCAGGCAAAATGGAGGTAGAATTATCTGTGTGGGCACCACAGCCACCCGTGTGGTAGAAACATTATCTGATGATAAAAAAGTGATGCATGCAGGCTCTGGCGAAACCAGCATTTTTATCTATCCCGGTTATCGCTTTAAACAAACCGATGCCTTAATTACCAACTTCCATTTGCCCAAATCCACACTGGTCATGTTGGTGAGTGCTTTGGCCGGACAGGAATTGATTTTATCCGCTTATGAAGAGGCTGTCCACCAACGCTACCGCTTCTTTAGTTTTGGCGACGCGATGTTTATTTACTAGTTCTCAAAAAAGTATCTTATAAGGCAAAAAAACACTTGACAAACCGTTTAAAAATTGATATACTATATAAGTCGCAAGGAATGGAGAGGTGTCCGAGCGGTTTAAGGAGCTGGTCTTGAAAACCAGTGATGCGAGAGCACCGTGAGTTCGAATCTCACCCTCTCCGCCATTTTTTTAACTAAATATACTTTTTTAAATTCGGAGAAGTACTCAAGTTGGCCGAAGAGGCGCCCCTGCTAAGGGTGTAGGTCGGGAAACTGGCGCGAGGGTTCAAATCCCTCCTTCTCCGCCAAAAGACGACAAGTTTCGACTTGTCGTCTTTTACTTTTTACTGAAACTTGTCAAGTATTTCGGACAAATAAAAGAGTTAATTTTTACATCCACACAGAATTAGGTGTCTTGTAACCTATTCCTGAATGTAATCGCTCTGAATTATAATACAAATATATGTAGCTTAGTATTTCTTGTTTTGCT
>JAZODT010000012.1:0-5869 GCA_045597205.1 Clostridia bacterium | reverse complement strand
ACACGGCAACCTTAACCAAACAGGGCGTGCAAAAGGCAGAAAAAGCCTTTAATTTAGAAAATTTTTCTGATCCTGAAAATATGACGCTGCAACATCACATTAATCAAGCCATCCGTGCCCATGGTATTATGCACAGAGATAAAGATTATGTGAATAAAGACGGAGAAATTATTATTGTTGATGAATTTACCGGCCGTTTAATGATTGGTCGCCGGTATTCTGACGGGTTGCATCAAGCCATTGAGGCTAAAGAGGGCGTTAAGGTTGAGCGTGAAAGCAAAACCCTGGCAACCATTACCTTTCAAAATTATTTCCGTTTGTATAACAAATTGTCCGGTATGACCGGTACGGCACAGACAGAAGAAGTGGAATTTCAGGATATTTATAAACTGGACGTTGTGGTGATACCCACCAACCGTAGCATGATTCGTCAGGACTTGCCGGATTCAGTGTATAAAACAGAAAAGGGTAAGTTGCATGCTGTAGTAGAGCAGGTGGCCGTTTGCCACGAAAAAGGGCAGCCGGTATTGGTAGGTACGGTGACCATTGAAAAATCGGAATTAATTTCCGGCATGTTAAAACGCCGCGGCATTAAGCACGAGGTGTTAAATGCCAAGCATCACGAAAAAGAAGCAGAAATTGTGGCGCAGGCCGGTAAATTGGGGGCTGTGACCATTGCTACCAACATGGCTGGTCGTGGTACAGATATTATGCTGGGCGGTAATGCAGAGTTTATGGCTAAGCATGAAATGAAGCGCCGTGGCATGAGCGATGAACTGATTTCAGAAGCTATGGGCTTTTCTGAAACAAATGATGAAGAAATTAAGGAAGCAAGAAAGTTATTTTCTGAACTTTTAGCCAAATATAAAGAGGAAATTGCGCCCGAGGCAGAAAAAGTGCGCGAGGCGGGTGGCTTGTTTATTATCGGTACAGAACGGCATGAATCCAGACGTATTGATAACCAGTTGCGCGGTCGTGCCGGTCGCCAAGGTGACCCCGGTACCTCCCGATTCTTTATTTCTTTAGAAGATGATTTGATGCGCCTGTTCGGCTCTGACCGTATGACAGGGATAGTCAATGCCTTAGGTTTGGAAGAAGACCAGCCCATTGAGCATAACATGCTGTCTAATGCTATTGAAAATGCACAGAAGCGGGTAGAGGGCAGAAACTTCCAAATTAGAAAACATGTGCTGCAGTATGATGATGTGATGAATCAGCAGCGTGAAGTGATTTACAGCCAGCGTCAGCAGGTGCTTGACGGTGACAGCATGAAAGAAAGCATGCTTAAAATGCTGCATGGCGTGATTGAGGAAACCGTTGACCGATATACTGGCAGTGCTGAAGGTGCTGATGAATGGAATTTAGATGGTTTAATGGAGTATTTAGAGACCATCTTTTTACCGGTAAGTGCCGTGACATTTACAGATGAAGAGTTGCTATACCTGACCAAAGAAGAACTGAAAGAAAAGCTATACGAAGCAGGCCGTGCTCTGTATGAAAAGAAAGAAGCCGAATTTACACCGGAAAATATGCGTGAATTAGAGCGTGTGGTGCTGTTAAAAACCGTTGATAGCAAGTGGATGGACCATATTGACGATATGGACCAGCTTCGAAATGGCATTAGTCTGCGTGCTTATGCACAGCGTGACCCAATTATTGAGTTTAAATATGAAGGTTCTAATATGTTTGATGATATGATAGCCGCCATTCGTGAAGATACCATTAAATATTTGTTCCACGTTCGGCTAGAGGCGCCGCCGGAGCGGAAACAGGTGGCAGAGCCGGTGCAGACAGGGCTTGCCGGCGAAACAGAGAAAAAACCAGCCAAAAAAGAAGAAAAAGTGGGCAGAAATGACCCTTGCCCTTGTGGTTCAGGCAAAAAGTATAAAAAGTGCTGTGGTGCTGAGTAATAAAACCAGTATATTGTTTAATTTTTTATGAGAGGACTGAGAAAATGATAGAGTACGATCAATATCGTCTTGACCTTCAAGCCATGAAGGATGTTATCTTAGAATTGAGGGATTCACTTTGACATCGCTAAAAATTTAGCGGAAATTAAGACGTTAGAAGAACAGTCTGCCGATGCAAATTTCTGGAACGATATGGAGAGTTCTCAAAAAGTACTCCAAAAGTTAAAGCAGTTAAAAGCAAAAGTTGGTCGTTATGATGCCCTTTATGGTGCTTGGGAGGATGCTACCACCCTTTGCGAACTGGCTATTGAAGAAAATGATGATAGTTTGTTGGACGAACTTTCTGAGGCTTATAAAGCACTTTCAGAAGATTTGGAAAGCTTGCGTTTAGACACCTTGCTTTCCGGCAAATATGATGCCAACAATGCCATTATTGCCATTCACCCTGGTGCCGGTGGTACCGAGGCACAGGATTGGGCAGAAATGCTACTTCGCATGTATCAGCACTGGGCAGAACGCCGTGGCTTTACAGTGGAAACACTGGACTATTTGGCGGGTGATGAAGCAGGTGTGAAAAGCGTGACCATTCAAATTTCAGGCGACAATGCCTATGGCTATGCCAAATGTGAAAAGGGCGTACACCGCCTGGTGCGCATTTCGCCTTTTGATGCTTCCGGCAGACGGCATACTTCTTTCGTTTCGGTGGATGTAATGCCTGAAATTAGTGATGATATTGACGTGCAGATTAATCCGGAGGATTTAAAAATTGATACCTTCCGTTCCGGTGGTGCCGGCGGTCAGCACGTTAACAAGACGGATTCAGCCGTGCGCATCACCCACATTCCTACCGGTGTGGTGGTGGCTTGTCAGAATGAGCGTTCACAGCATCAAAATAAAGATACGGCTATGAAAATGTTAAAAGCTAAACTGGTGGAAATGGCAGAACGGGAACATAAAGAAAAAATTGATGATTTAAAGGGCGATATGAAGGAGATTGCCTGGGGTAGCCAGATAAGGTCTTATGTGTTTCACCCCTATAGTATGGTAAAAGACCACCGTACCAACTGGGAAACCGGTAACACCGGTGCTGTGATGGATGGTGACTTAGATCCTTTTATTAATGCTTATTTAAAAGGTGCAAGCTTAGGCACGTTAAATTTGAAATAGGCATAAACCTGTCCTTTTATTCATAGAATGAAAGGGAACATAAGGAGGCATGACCATGTTTAAAAAAATTCTGTTTTTAAGTGTTGCCATTGCAATTTTTCTGGCAACTAATACAGCGGCGGTATTGCCCAAACAAGCCATTTCGTTTGACGATGTGACAAACAATCACGAATGGGCACAAACGGCCATTGACTATTTAATTGAAGAGGAAATTTTAACAGGTATTGAACCGGGGGTGTTTGCGCCGGATGAACAGGTGACCAAAGAACAGTTTGCTAAAATGCTCACCTTGGCGCTCTCTGTTGAGCCTGCTCCAAAAGCTATAGGCACTTATATTGATGTGGAAGCAGAGCGTTGGTCTTTCCCTTACATAGAAGCGACAAAGGATTTTTTCCCCTTGGAAGAAGAATTGGCAATTAATCAGTTTGCGCCGGAAAAACCCTTTACAAGACAAGAAGTGGCGGCAACTATCATTAATGGTATGGGTTTAAATAAGTCGGCGAATGTTTTTGAAAAAAATGTTTTAGAAAACAATTTTACAGATAGTCATTTGGTGTCCTCCGGCATTCGGCAGCAAATTATGATTGCGGTTGAACGGGGCATTTTGCGCGGGTCAGAAGAACTGCTAAGGCCGCAAGCACCTGTTACAAGAGCAGAGGCTGCTGTGTTCATTTACAGAATGATGATGATTCGTCAGGGCAAAGGCGAGCTTGTTTTTTTAACCAACACACCCATTGTGGCAGAAAGTCAGGTATCTTTGGAACGGGCTAAAGAATGGGCCATGGAGCATGGCGCACACCAACGCTTTATTGATATTGCTGATATTTACTGGAAATATGGCGAGATTACCGGCATCCGCCCCGAAGTGCTTTATGCGCAGGCGGCAAAAGAAACCGGCTATGGAAAATATGGCGGCAGGGTTTTGCCGGAACAGAATAACTGGGCCGGCATTAAAACTGCTACAGCTAATGGTGATGCTACCTATGACCATGAAACGTTTGAAACACCGGATGATGGTGTGCGGGCCCATTTTAATCACATGTCTGCTTATTTAGGGTTAGAACCGGTTGGAGAACCTCACGGCAGGTATCATACAGCCAGCCGGACCGCTTGGGCAGGAACGGTTACAACAGTTGAAGAACTGGGCAATAAGTGGGCACCGGAGCATACCTATGGCTATAGTATGGTCGTGCGGTATATTTTACCTATGATTGGATAAAAAATTTTTAAATGGGTATTGACAAAAAAGATTTGTTGTGTTAAAATGTTTGAGAATGAGTAAGCGGAAACGTTTGTTTTCCACCATCAGGCAACGCCTAAATGGTCAATATGCTTTTTATGAGTGTATTTACGGATAGGTGTCTGCCTATCCGTTTTTTTTATTCGTCGGGAGGAATCCTAAAAAAACTTTATGGAGGTGCTTGGAACATTAGTAAGCAGGAATTAAAGATTAATGAAGAGATCAGAGTTGGTCAGGTTCGTCTGGTTGGTCCGGAAGGGGAGCAGCTGGGCATTATGGATTCTGCCGCTGCACTTGATCTTGCGTATCAGAAAAATTTAGATCTGGTTTTAATTGCGCCAAAGGCTGAGCCCCCGGTTTGCAAAATTATGGATTATGGTAAGTATAAATTTGAACTTGCAAAAAGGGATAAAGAAGCGCGCAAAAATCAAAAAACAGTCAATATTAAAGAACTGCGTTTATCGCCTTCTATTGACGAACATGATTTTGATACAAAAATTAATCATGCTAAAAAGTTTTTGCAGGATGGCGATAAAGTTAAGGTTTCTATTCGCTTTCGCGGTCGTGAAATTCATCACTCCGCTTTGGGAATGAAAACCTTGGAACGCTTTCGGGATGTCCTTTCTGAATTGGGTTCGGCTGATAAGCCCCCAAAAATGGAAGGCAGAAGCATGAGCATTCTCATTGCCCCCAACGGAAAAAAAGACTGAGAAAAACTTGTTTGTAATTATTAATATTAATTGAGTGGAAGGAGTATTACACTATGCCTAAGATTAAAACACATCGTGCTTCAGCAAAAAGATTCAAGGTGACGAAAAATGGAAAAATCAAAATGAAGCATGCATTTAAAAGTCACATTTTGACTAAGAAATCTACTAAAAGAAAGCGTCTGCTGCGTAAAGGTGCCTATGCTTGCGATGCAAACGCTAAGGTAATCAAGAAACTGATCCCTTACAAATAATCACGATTGAGAGAAATTCAGGAGGTATAAAAAATGGCAAGAGTTAAAGGCGCTTTAAATACACGCAAAAGACATAAACGAATTTTGAAGTTGGCTAAAGGCTACAGAGGCGGCAAGAGTAAGCTGTTTAGAACAGCAAAGCAGGCTGTTATGAAATCCCTGTCCTATGCTTACGTAGGCAGAAAACAGAAGAAACGTGATTTTCGTCGTCTGTGGATTACCAGAATCAGTGCACAGGCTAAGGCTTGCGGCATGAACTATTCTACTTTCATGAACGGTTTAAAAAAAGCCGGCATCGAAATGAACAGAAAAATGCTTGCTGAAATTGCAGTTAGCGATAAAGAAGCTTTTGCAGCTTTAGTTGAAAAAGCAAAGGCTAGTCTGTAAAAAGCAGAACATAATAAAGGGTAAAAGAGGGTTGTTGCTATTTTAGCAATAACCTTCTTTATTTTTTTTTGATGTAACGAAAGAGGAATATTTTTAAAACAATCATACATGGCGAAGTAACTATATATTAACGGCTTAAACATAAGAAAAATCAAGGAGATGTGATATATAATGAAACTAGGTATAGAAATATATCGGGCATTT
>JAZODT010000011.1:0-18995 GCA_045597205.1 Clostridia bacterium | reverse complement strand
ATTAATTTTAGATGAACCAACCAACTTTTTGGATGAAAATCATATTAACTGGTTAACCTCTTTTTTGCAGAACTATGAAAATGCTTTTATTTTAGTTTCCCATGATATGCCGTTTCTGACAAAGGTAACCAATGTTATTTATCATCTTGAAAATACGGTTTTAACCCGTTATAAAGGAACGTATGATGATTTTTTAAGAATGTATGATTTGCAGAAGCAACAAATAGAGCAAGCCTACAAAAAACAACAGAAAAAAATAGCAGATTTAGAAGATTTTGTTGCCCGCAATAAAGCAAGAGCCGCAACAGCGACTTTGGCACGGTCCCGCCAAAAAGAACTAGATAAAATGGAACGGATTAATTTGGCGCCGGAAAAAATAAAACCATCCTTTAATTTTCAGGCAGACAGAGCGCCGGGACGTGTTGTTATTTCCGCTCATGATTTAGTGATAGGGTATGATGCACCTTTGACGAAAAAAATTAATATTGAAATTGAACGGAATAAAAAAATTGCCATTCGTGGCGTAAATGGTCTTGGCAAATCCACTTTGCTCAAAACCCTTTTAAACATTATGCCGCCACTTGAAGGTACGATTTATCAGGACCAGTTTATTAATATTGGTTATTTTGAGCAGGAAGAAAGCACTTCTAATAAAACAGCATTACAGGAAATGTGGGATGAATTCCCGTCTATGACCAATGCAGAGGTTCGCGCGGCGCTAGCAAAATGTGGGTTGACAACAGAGCACATCACCACGCAAATGCGAGTGATATCCGGTGGTGAAAATGCTAAGGTGCGGCTTTGCAAAATTATGCAAAAACCTGCCAATATTTTAGTGCTGGACGAGCCCACAAACCATCTTGATATTGCCGCCAAGGAAGAACTTGCCCGCGCGATTAAAGCATTTCGTGGTACGGTTTTGCTGGTTTGCCATGAAAGCGAATTTTATTCCGGTGTGGTAGATGAAATTTGGGATGTTTCGGATTGGAGCACTAAAATTATTTGAGTTTTTAAATATAGTGGGCTGTAGCAAAATGCTACAGCCCATTTAAATTATGAAAGTTGCGTACGTAGATGCGTCAGTATTTTTTTCTCCAGTCGGGATACCTGAACCTGTGAGATGCCTAATAAATTAGCCACTTTTAACTGGGTATATTCATTTAAATAGCGCCAACGTATAATGTTTTGTTCACGCTCAGGTAGGTCTTGAATTAATTGTTTGATGGTGAGTTTAACCTCAACATCGATGTTATTTTTTTCATCCTTCAAATTATCTTTTAAGGTTGTTTTGTTTTCATCAGTGGCTTCATCCAATGAGGCAGGCGCTTGTATGGCAGATAACGCAACACTGATTTCCTCTGGTGTGGATGATAAAATCTCGGCAATTTCCTTAATTGATGGCTCTTTACCGGTTGTGAGCACTATTTTATCTCGCAATGCACAGGCTTTATAAGCCAAAATTTTTAAAGCTCTGCTAATATGTACTGTTGAGTTATCTCTAAGATATCGTTTAATTTCTCCCATAATAACCGGTACAGCATAGGTGGAGAATCGAACATTAAAATCACTGTTAAAATTATCTACTGCTTTAATTAATCCAATAGCCGCAATTTGGTACAAATCATCCGGCTCAATGCCTCTGTTTAAAAAACGATTGGCAACCATATACATCAATTTTATATTATCTTGTATCATTTTTTCTCGTGAAGTAAAGCCGCCACTATTTTCTTGTTCCTGCGTTGAAACCATAGGATGTCCCCTTTCAAACCTTTTGTGTATTAATTTTTTTAGTCATGACTATTGTTGTCCCTTCGTTGGGAGCAGAAGTAACAGAAAGGGTATCCATAAAGGTTTCCATAACGGTAAAGCCCATGCCGGCTCGCTCGGCATCGTTAGATTCTGAAAAAAGAGGTTGTTTTGCCTTTTCAATATCTTTAATACCTTTGCCGTTATCGCTAATGGTAATGACAACATTTTTTTCCTGATTAGTTTCGGCAGTGATCGTTACAATGCCGGCAGGATGACCATAACCATGCACTATTGCATTGGTAACGGCTTCAGAAACGGCAGTTTTAATATCGGCAAGTTCTTCTAATGTAGGGTCAAGCTGTGCTGTAAATGCCGCAACAACTGCTCTGGCAAAACTCTCGTTTGACGATTTGCTTAAAAATTCAAGCTTCATTTTATTTTCCAATTTCATGCCTCCTTTATCTCATTTAGAGCCTGGTTAATGTTTGCATATACCGGAATTAATCTGGTTAATCCCGACATTTCTATTAACCGATAAATTGTTTTTGATGTACAAATTAAAAGAGTTGCTCCGCCCAAAGATTTAATTTGTTTATAGCGGCCAATCATCATGCCAATCCCTGCACTATCCATAAAGGAAAGTGCCGAAAAGTCAAAAATTAGATTTTTTACATTTTGTTCTGTTAACCTACCTTCAATCATCATTCGGACTTGCTCGGCTGTGTGATGATCTAATTCGCCGATTAGCTGCACAATTAATGTTTTACTTTCGATTTTAAATTTAATTTGCATTTAAAATCCTCCTTTCGTATGTAAAATTATATTTTTTAAAAAATAGCCTATTCTTATTCGACGTACTTTGGAAAAAATCCTTTGTAAAAAAATAAAAGCTTTTGTCGAAAGCAGAAAAACTTTTCGACAAAAGCTAAAAACAAAGTCAATTTTTGTTAGATTATTTAAAATGTTTTAGTAACACGCCTTAAAAATAGAATACACAATGCCAGCGAAAAACATTCCGCAATTGGGAACGAAAACCAAACCAGGTTTAACTGTCCGGTTTTGGCAAGCATAAAGGCTACAGGGATTAAGACAACTAACTGTCTGATAATGGCAATACTCATACTCCAAATGCCGTTGCCGATGGCCTGAAAGACCGATGACGTGATGATGCAAAAGCCTGCAAACAAATAACTTAAGCTAATAATGCGCAGGGCAGGGACGCCAATCTTTATCATAGCTTCTGAAGCATCAAACAGTGCAAGTAAATTCTTGGGGAATAATTGAAAAATAATTAAACCAACCAGCATGAGAGCAACTGCATAGATAATGCTATAGGTAATAGCTTTTAACATACGTTCTCTTTTCTTAGCACCCAAGTTATAAGCCACAATGGGTACCATGCCATTGTTTAAACCAAAAATTGGCATAAATACAAAACTCTGTAATTTAAAATAAACACCGAATACTGCCGTGGCGGTAGAAGTAAATGCCAATAAAATCTGATTTAAGCAAAAAGTCATCACCGATGCAATTGACTGCATGATGATGGATGGTATGCCCACGCTGTAAATACGTTTAATAATCCTTGCGGATGGGCGATAACCTTTAAAATTAATGGATATTTCTTTATTCTTTTTAAGATTAAAGTAAATACCCACGCACATGGCGGCAATTTGACCGATAACAGTAGCTAAAGCAGCACCGGCCACCTCTAAACGAGGAAAACCAAATAAACCAAAAATAAAAATCGGGTCTAAAATTATGTTAACCACTGCGCCGGTTGCCTGCGTTATCATGCTATAGAATGATTTACCGGTGGATTGTAACAAACGTTCCAGCACAATCTGTCCAAATAAACCAAAACTTAAGGTGCAAACAATAGAAAGATATTGCGTTCCGGCATCTATTATATAAGATATATCTGTTTGGGTTTTAAAGAAAAATCGGGTAAGTGTTAAGCCAAAAACAGCAAACAACAGGTAGGTTATAAATGAGAGAAAAATACCGTTTTTTGCTGCTTTATTGGCATCATCAAACTTCTTTTCACCTAAATTACGTGATAGCAGGGCATTTATACCAACACCGGTGCCGGTCGCCGAAGCAATCATTAAATTCTGAACGGGAAAGGCAAGGGAAACGGCAGTTAATGCGTCCTCACTTAAACGAGCAACAAAAATACTATCGACCACATTATATAACGCTTGCACGAGCATTGAAATCATCATCGGCAGGGACATGGTAATCAGCAAACGATTAATGGGCATAACACCCATTTTATTTTCTTGAATGGCAGGGGTTTTATTATTAGTCATGTTGTGTCCTTTCTATATCATTTTCTGTCCGTTTATAAAAACAGCTTCTATTTTTGATTCTAATGAAAACAGTTCGCCGGATAATAAAACAACATCGGCATCTTTTCCTGATTCAAGGCTACCGATTTTTTCGGCAAGACCAATGTTTTTAGCTGCGTTAATTGTAATAGCAGCCAGTGCAGTTTCTTTTTTTATGCCGCTTTGGTGAGCTAATGCAGCACAAAGATATAAACGACTGATGGGAATTTCCGGATGGTCAGTTATGAGAGCAAAAGGAATACTGTTCTCTTCAAACACTTTATAAATTTCAAAACTTAAGTTCTTTAGCTCTGGCTTTGTGCGTCCACCTAATGTTGGGCCTAACATAATCGGCAGGTTTTTCTCTTTTAACAGCGGCGTAATTAAATGACCTTCTGTGCAATGCTCTAATGTTATTTTAATATTAAACTCATCTGCAATTCGAATCGCGGTGGCAATATCATCTGCCCGGTGAACATGAACTTTTAATGGTAACTCACCGCGGACGACGGGGGCGAGTGCTTCTAATTTAAAGTCAGCCTCAGGGCGGTCTTTCGTTTCGCCGGCAGTATATGCATCCCATATGCGGACATATTCTTTGGCGTCAAATAATGCTTCTCTTAAAACAGCTGCTGTTGCCATACGGGTTACGGGGCTTTGCTTTTTACCGCCATATGTCATTTTAGGATTTTCGCCTAAAGCAGCCTTCATGGCAACCGGGTCTTTAATAACCATTTCGTCAATCCAGCGACCGGTTGTTTTTAAGGCGGCAACTTGTCCACCAATAACGTTTGCACTGCCGGGGCTGGTTACAACTGTTGTAACACCGCCTGCTAAAGCTTCTTTAAAAGCAATATCATAGGGGTTAATGCCGTCGATGGCGCGCAGATGGGGGAAAACGGGGGCTGTATCTTCGTTGCCATCGTCACCTTCAACACCGGCACCTTCCTCCCAAAGACCAACATGGCAGTGGGCATCAATAAAGCCGGGTAGCGCCGTTGCGCCTGAAGCATCAAATATTTCACTAAAATCATTTTCGTTTTCACAAAAATCCTGCATGTTTCCCACATGTTTTATTAAATGTCCGTCCATAATAATATAACCATTTTTAAAATTATTACCGGACATTGTTATTATGTTTGCATTTTTAATCAGCATCATAATAAACCAACTCCTTCAATCGACAAAAAACATCACCAAATTATTGTAACTGAAATCAATTATTTTGTCAATAAATTTGGTAAAAGTGTTGACAGAAAAGTATTTTAAGTTTATTATATATACTGTATGATTATATAAATTTTAACGACTGATGTTATGCGAAATATCAAATGATGAACCGTATAATCAGCATGTTATTGAAAGGATTGGTCTTTTACATGAAGATGTCAAAAATGCTGCTGAAAACGTTGCGCGAAACACCGGCTGAAGCAGAAATTATTAGCCATCAGCTTATGCTGCGGGCAGGGATTATGCGAAAACTGGCTGCTGGTGTGTATTCTTTTTTGCCGTTAGGCCTTCGTTCCTTACATAAAGTTGAACAGATTGTGCGTGAGGAAATGGATGCAGCAGGGGCACAGGAACTGTTAATGTCGGCTCTTTTGCCGGCTGAATATTATCAGGAGTCCGGTCGTTGGGACGTGTTTGGTCCCGAAATGTTTCGCTTAAGGGACAGAAACAGCCGCGATTTTTGCTTGGGTCCTACCCATGAGGAAATTTTTACACAAACCGTTAAATCGGAAGTTTCATCTTACCGCCAACTGCCGTTGACTTTATATCAAATTCAAACAAAATATCGTGATGAGCGCCGTCCTCGTTTTGGTGTTATGCGTTCTCGCGAGTTTATCATGAAAGATGCTTATAGTTTCGACAAGGATGAAGCCGGCTTAGATGTATCATATCAAAACATGTATAAAGCATATTGTCGTGTGTTTGACCGTTTAGGGCTTGATTATATTGTTGTTGATGCAGATAGTGGTGCCATGGGTGGCTCCGGTTCACAAGAATTTATGGTTAAATCCGATACTGGGGAAGCTGTCGTGGCTTTTTGTTCTCATTGCGGTTATGCAGCTAATGATGAAAAGGCTGAATGTGTGCCGGAAGAAATGGCAAAAGAAGCGCCAAAGGCAATGGAAAAAATTTATACCCCAAATGCCGGAACCATTGAGGAATTGGTTGAATTTTTAGAAACAGACAGCAAGCACTTTGCTAAAACTTTGATTTATATGGCAGGCGAAGAGCCGGTGGCTGTTATGGTGCGTGGCGACCGCGAAGTAAATGAAACAAAGCTTGCCAATCTTTTAGGCATTAACGAGCAGGATTTAGCCTTAGCTGAAGCTGATGCGGTGACCAGGGTGACGGGTGCACGTGTTGGATTTGCCGGCCCTGTTGGTCTTACTATTCCTGTTTATTGTGACAAAGAAGTTGCTTTAATGTATAACTTCATCGTTGGTGCAAACGAAAGCGACTATCATTTTACCAATGTGAATTTCACAGACTTCACATCAAAACAAGTTGCCGATTTGCGCACCATTGAAGCCGGTGATGTTTGTCCCCGTTGTGGCATGCCGGTAGAAACCACTCGCGGTGTCGAAGTTGGCCATATCTTCAAACTTGGCAAGAAATATACCGAGGCCTTGGATTGTACATATCTTGATGAAAATGGCAAAGCGCAAACCTCCATTATGGGTTGTTATGGCATTGGTATTAACCGTACTTTAGCGGCTGTTATTGAACAGAACTTTGATGAAAACGGCATTATTTGGCCGGTGAGTGCAGCGCCCTATCAGGTTGTTGTTGTGCCTGTTAATATGGCTAACGAAGAACAGGCAGCTTTGGCCGAAAAAATTTATACCGAATTACAGGCAAAAGGCATTGAAGCGCTGCTAGATGACCGTGATGAACGTCCCGGTGTTAAATTTAAAGATGCTGATTTAATTGGTATTCCTGTTAGAATTACTGTTGGTAAAAAAGCAACAGAAGGAATTGTGGAATATAAACTGAGAAAAGAACAGGGTAATAACGAAATTTCAGCCGAACAGGCAATTTCTGATGCGTGTTCATGGATTGCTGATGAACTAAAATTTGAAAGGAAAAATGAAAAATGAAAAAGAACATCACCTTAATTTTATTGGTATGTCTTGTAGCTGTTAGTCTTGTATCCTGCAAGGGTAAGACGCAAGAAACAGTTGAACCTTCACCAAGTGCTGCAGTCGAAGCAAACACCGAGGTAGAAGAGGGGAAAGAAACCGAAGAACCAATGGACACAAAATCTACAACTGATAATAATCAAAGAACAGCAAAAGAGACTATAAAGCCCCCTGCGAATAAGCAACCCAAGAATGAAACACCGGCCTCCACATTGGCGCCTTCTTTCGATGAAGAAGTGGTCACAAAAGAAAATGCGCCTGAGGTTTTTTGGGCAAAAGATATTACTTATCATTTAAAAGGCTGTAGCGAGCTGGAGGGAAAAGAAGTTGTTCAAATTCCCTGGGAAATGGTGGAGCAGATTATGCTTCGTCAATGCCCAGTATGTAATCCGCCGAAATATGAAAATTATGTTGAAAATAATGATTAATTAGTCTGGAAGGAGCACATAATCGCATGAAAAAGTTTTTTGTATGCAAAAAGTTTTTAATTATGCTGTTATGCGCTCTTTTTCTATCTTTTAACGGTTGTACACCTGTTGAACAAAAAGATACGATGCCAGCCGGTGAATTAACTGAATATGAAAATAAAAACGAAACACCGCAACAAGGCGGTACTTTGCGACTTGCGCTGATTGGTTCCAAAACATTAAATCCTATTTTGGCTGAGAACTACAATAATTTGTATATTTACAAACTGATTTACGACAGTTTATTCCGAATTGCAGCCAACGATTTACCGGAGCCTCAATTGTGTGACCGCTATACCGTTTCGCCGAACGGATTGAGTTATGAGTTTATCATTAAAGATGGTGTTACCTTTCACAACGGCGCCGTTTTAACGGCAGCAGATGTTAATGAAACCTTTGGTTTTTTGCTAAAAAACAGCAATTTATATCAAAATCGGTTTTCCTCGGTTGCTTCGCACAGCAGTGCGGGAAATGCTTTCTATGTTACGCTCAATGCACCAGTTATTAATTTTGAGTCACTGTTAGATTTTCCAATTATGTCCCAAGCCGATTTGCATATGAATAATGCGGAATATGTGCCCAACGGGACAGGCAGATATAAAGTACAAAGCTATAAAAAAAGCAAAGAATTATCTTTAACAGTAAACGAAAACTATCATAAAGATTTTTCGCCAAATATTGATGATGTTTTGGTTTATCTGCTAAAAGACAACCAAACTGCCATATCCATGTTAGAGAATTTACAGATAGATTTATTGCCGTCTGATGCTATTGATCTGAACAGTTATACGCCCAAACGAAACTTGTCGTCTGCAGAGTATATCGGTGGTGAGATGACGTTTGTTGGCATCAACAATCAAAAGCCCGCGCTTTTATCTGCCCAAACACGCACAGCTATAGCCCATAGCATTAATAAAGAGGCTTTAATTAATACTGCCGCCGTTCAATATACATCTATAACTAACTTATTGTTGCCTCCTGCTTCGTTTTGGTATAACAATTTGCTAGGTGAGGTGGCATATAATCAGGAATCCTCTCGCAGACTTTTATCAGCTGACGGTTGGCAGGATACGGACGGAAATAATGTACTGGATAAAGAAGTGTATGGCGAAAGAGTTGAATTGTCTCTTAATGTTTTGGTAAACAGTGAAAACAAAGCAAGAGTCAGGATTGCCGGTTTTATATCTCAATCCCTAAAGGCGGTTGGAATACAATCTGCCGTTTTAGAAGTTCCTTTTGCGGAATATGAAACACGGCTACAAAATCGTTCCTATGACCTTTTTATTGGCAGTACCGCAATTTCTCCTAATTATGATTTGTCTTTTTTACTTAAAACTGATGAAAATCCTTTTGGTATTTCTAACGAAAGGATAGACCAGACTTTTAATGCATTAAAATTACAGGAAGGTATTTCGCAAAAACAGGCCCTTTTTTATGAACTTTGTGATGAAATTATGCTTGAAATACCGCTCATTAGCTTATTTTATGAAAATCATGCCATTGTGTTTGACGGCAGTTTAAAGGGTGCTATCGTACCCTCGCGCTCTGATATCTTTTATAGCATAGAGCATTGGTTTATTGTAAAATAATCTTTATTTGAACTTATGTAACATAAAAGTAAAAAATTATCAATTGACCTTTAATATGTAACATGGTATAATATATTCAAGTTTCCTTAAACAAAACTTAACAAATGGAGGGAAAAAGATGCGAAAGATGAAAAAAATTTTGTCATTCTTATTAGTGGCTGCCATGGCTGTTTCGATTGCAATGCCAGCTGCTTTTGCAGCTGATTTTACCGATGTAACTGAAAGCTATCAATACTATGACGCTGTTCAAAGCTTGGTTGGTCGTGGTGTTATTAACGGTTATGAAGATGGTACTTTTAAACCAGAAGCAACTATTACACGTGCAGAATTTGCAAAAATGGTTATTTATGCCATTGGTTTAGGTAATATAACACAGGACGCTACTGTTGAAACCGGTTTTCCTGACGTTGCTTCAAATCACTGGGCAGCAGGCGTGATTAAAACTGCATTTGATATGAAAATTATTAACGGTTTTGATGATGGCACTTTTAAGCCTGATGAAAACGTTACATATGATCAGGCTTTAAAAATGGTTGTTTGTGCAAAATATGATAAATTCGGTGAAGTTGCTTTGAAAAATGGTGGTTATCCTGAAGGTTACAGAAAAGTAGCTTCAAGCTATGGTTTTATTAAAAACATTACAGATGGCGTTTACAGCAATCCCGCCAAGCGTGGTACTGTTGCACAGCTTATGTATAACATGTTGAACATTAAACTTGCTGATATTACAGACGATCCTACTGCTGTTGATCCTAACCAGATAACCGAAGTTAAAGGTCAAGTTGTTGCGGTATATGGTGCTTCTTTAGAAAGCACGATTTCTGATTTGTCAAAATATCAGATTAACATTGAGCTTTCTAATGGCGGTGTTGTGAAATTCAGCGCCGAAAACTTGGCTGATAAAGATAGCTTACGTAACTATTTGGGTAAAATGGTTGTAATTCAATATAATGAGATTATAGGTCTTGATATTCAGTATTTATCCAGCATGTCTCTGCAAAGAAACAGAAATAGTGAAGTGACAATTGATATAAAAGATGTTGTTCCGACAGGTGATGCAAATAAAATTACTTATACTGATGCTGATGGAGATATTGAAGATATTTCCGTTGCTTCTGGTGCTAAAATTTTATTTAACGGTAGTCTGGCACCCAATGGAACCACCGTTGCCGATTTGATTACAGCTAATGCAAACAGTGCCGGCAGTATTCGTTTATTATCTACAACCGGTGATGGTAATGCTGCTGATGTAATTTTCTTTACAGTTTACACGAACTACATTGTAACCTCTACAAATTCTAATACTAAAACTGTTTATATGGATGATGGTACCAAAGTCATTTCAAAGGTTATTGATGAAGAAAACAGAAATAAGTCTGTTACAATTACTAAAAATGGTACAAACGTTGCCTTTTCTTCGATTGCCAAAGACCAGGTACTTTCCATTTCAGAGGATTTAAGCGGTAACTTTATGGAAGTTTTAATTGGTCCTGCTGCTGTTGAAGGTCGTGTTTCGGCAATGACTCGCGATGAAGGCAAGATTACTGTTAATAGCAAAGAATATACCTTTGCACCTGGTGTAAGTCTTGGTGGTGATGTTGTTGTTGGCGCAAACCTGAAATTATATTTAGATGCATTTAATAAGATTGCAAAATATGAATTTAAGGCAACCACAGTTACCTATAATTATGCTTATTTAACACAAATCAAAAATGTTGGTAGTGCTATTAACGCTGACATTAGAATAGAACTTGTTGACTTAAAATCCGGTTCATTAAAGGATTTTACCAATTATCCTTTGGCAGATACTGTTAAAATTAACAACACCAACTATAAAGCTGCCACAGATTTTACTACAATTGAAACCGTTTTACAAACAGCAGCTCAGCGTTATGTTTATACCGATGATGGCAACGGCAAATCATTCGGTGCCGGAACGGGAGAAGTACATCAGCCAATTAAATATACCTTATCAAATGGTAAGATTGACTCTATTTTAATTGGTAAGGATAATGCTACGAATGCCGATTTGCGTGTTGATGCTTCAACATTGGATAAAATAACTTATGCACAAGGTATTAAATGTACAACAAGATTTACCGGTTTAGCGGGTATTTATACTTTAACCAGCAGCACTAAAGTATTGTATGTATCTGATAATACAAAACGTACGATTACTGATTATGATTTAAAAACCGGCAACAACTCCGGTTTGCAGGTTGGTTCTTATTATCGTCTGCTGTTGGTTGACCTTAACGCCTCCGGAACGCCGTCTGCTGTCATTGTCTATAACATTAATGATGTTGATGTGAATGCCGCAACAAATGATTGGCTTTCTGTTCTGCCGGTGGTTGTAACGGGTAAGGGCGGTATTGAAGGATATAATACCATTAAAGTACAGGGTTATTCCGGCAATGAAATTACTTATAAAGAAGAAGGCACAACCTTCTATAGTCAAGTAGAAATCGGTGACATTGTTCGAATTGTTGCCGCTACAGACAACGTAATTGAGAATATGGAAATTGTTGCCGATGCTGAAGAAATTTTAAACGGTACAGATTACGTTAAAATTGGGGCACATCAATCCGGTTTTTCTGCTTCACAGAAAATTACTGGCGATGGTAAAGTGCTGTTAATTCGTGAAGGTGATTCTAATACACAGGATAATGCTACTATGTCTGTGATGGCTGGTACTGTTTATAGTTTAATAAACAATAACTTACGCATTGCGTTAGACTATATTCAAGAGGGCGATACCCCTTGGAATGACATTAGTTTGGGTAATGATGAACGATTAAAAACAATGTCTGTTTCCAGTTCGACGAAGGTTGTTGAGGTTAGCCTCAAAGCTGGTTCACCCACAACGGTTAACACGAATGGCTCTTATAGTCAGTTTATTCCCTATGTGATTGAAAATCAGACAAGTACCAACGCAGCAGCGGAACGTGTCTTTGTATATCGTAGTGGTTCATCTGCAAGATTGATTGTTGTTTATCGTGTAAAACAGTAATATATGTATTCGTTGAGCCCGGCATTTTGCCGGGCTTTTTTGTAGTTTTTACTTGAGTTTTTGTCGCAATTAATGTATAATTATATTGTTAAAACTTTGCTTTGAGGTGTGAATCTTTGATTAAATTTCAGTCGTTTTTAAGTAGCTCTTCCGGCAACAGTACATTTGTTAGCAATGACAATATTCATCTTTTGGTTGATTGCGGTGCCGGTGGGAAATATATAACAGAATGTATGCGGCGCATAGGCATTTTACCAGAAAATTTATCCGGCATTTTAATTACTCATGAACACAGGGATCATGTTGCCGGTGTAGGTGTTTTATCCAGAAAATTTAACATTCCGGTTTATGCAACAGAAAAAACCTGGAAAGCAATTGGGAATACATTAGGTAATTTTTCGCCGGAAAATCGCAGACTTGTTGAAAAAAACATGACCATTGGTGACATGAAAGTTGAATCTTTTGCTATCCCACATGATGCATCAGCTCCGGTTGGTTACAGCTTTCTATCCGGCGATGATAAATTTACCATTGCAACGGATATTGGCCACATCAGAAATGATTTGCTAGAACATTTAAAAGGCAGTCGCTGTGTAATCATTGAGGCAAATCATGATGTTGAATTGCTAAAAAACGGTCGGTATCCTTATCTCTTAAAAAAGCGAATATTAGGCGATAAAGGTCATTTAAGTAATACATTGTGTGGCAAAATTTGTGTTGAATTAGCAAAGAGTGGCACTGATACATTTTGGTTAGGTCATTTATCGAATGAAAATAATCGGCCGGAGCTTGCTTACCAAGCGGTAGCGTCTGCTTTAGAAAAAGCAGATTTTACCATTGGCAGTGGCATATCGTTGCAGGTGTTACCCAGATATTGGATTGCATAGGAGGCAAATGATGCAAATTGAATTGTTATGTGTTGGAAAATTAAAAGAAAAATATTTATCTGATGCCTGCGTTGAATACTCTAAACGCTTGTCCCGATTTTGTAAATTGCATATAACCGAAGTAAAAGATGAGGCTGTTAACGAACAAGCATCACACGCACAAATTATGCAAGCGATTAAAAAAGAGGGAGACCGGCTTTTGAGTTTCATTAGCACTAGAGATTATGTTATTTCCTTATGTGTTGAAGGAAAAAGCATGTCTTCTGAAACATTTGCTGAAAAGCTTGAAGATATTGCTCAATTAGGTGCTGGTCGTTTAGTATTAATTATTGGTGGCTCGAATGGTTTGGCAGACGAGATAAAGAATAGAAGTGATTTAAAGCTTTCCTTTTCTGCTATGACGTTTCCGCATCAGTTAATGCGGGTCATTTTGCTTGAACAATTATATCGAGCTTTTAAAATTAATGCAAACGAAAGCTATCATAAATAACATTTTTCCATTATAGCTCGTCTATTTGTGACTGATTTTTATTCGATGATATAAAATATGGGCATTGGGGATCTGTGTTATTTTCTACTAGGTTTGCTAAGGTTATAACGCTATCGCAGGAGCATTTTCCGTCCATCTGATGTTGGCAAGGCTTGGAACAATTAATGTTTGTCAAACAACCACATCCTTTATAATTCTTTTGGGGCTGTGAAAAATATCACAGCCCCTTTTGAGCGTTTATTTGCAAAACGCTCTTTATATAAACGGTAAAAGCAAGGCTTTTAGCCGGTATATAATATTGTATGAAAAAAGAAGTTTTTCGGTTCCAATACGACCATTTATAAAATGTTTGCTAGCGTGAGCCTTTCATTTTCAGGAATTCGGTTGAGCAGAATATGCAAAACTCCAATTTTTACTAAAGCTTTTTCTTTATCATGAAAGGCTACATACCCCTTAATTTCATGCAAAACACGATAAATCTCATCAGTATCATAATGTTCAATAAAAGTTTTAAATTGCTTTTCTGCTTTCGTCCATTCGCGCATCAATTTTTCCTGAACATTATGACTTTTTTCCCAATCTTCATCATGAACTGCCGTTTCCAAATAGCCAATTTGTTCGTCTAAATACTCAATTTTATGGTCCAAGTTATAAACATAAAATCCGGAACCGGCAAACATAACAACCAGAATTAAGATGGCAGATATAAAAACTTTCATTGTTAATCCCTCTTGTTTTTAGACTTTTTTTGAATATAAAGTTTTCCCGTCGAATCAATAGTGGCAATAAATACAGAATGAAAATCATAAATTTCATATTCTTTTAAGCGGTCAATTAGCCAACTTAAGGTAAGCCCCGCTGTGCTTAAAGCCTTTTCGTTGACAATTCCATCGGTTATGAGGAGCAGGGGCAGGCCCTCATATTGTAGCGAAAGCTGCAAATCTTCTGCCGTTACGGGCCGCTTATTAGATTTTGGAATGACGCTTAAATTGCCGTTCGATTCAATAATTGCATATTCAACGTCTAAAATATTTGGATAACCATTGGTGCGCAGCTCTTCCAGCAAGTCGTCAATATTATAACGCAGTCTTGTCAATTCAGCTTCTAAAATGATTCCTTTTTCAATCAAAACAGTGGGGGAGCCGGAAATAATTTTTCGTAGAAATCTGCTTTTTAAGGTTAAAAACGAAAAAGTTATTTCAGCAACAATCAAAGTAAGAATAGGGATAATCCCTGCAAGAAGTGGTTTTCCCAAACTCTCCATGGGTATGGAGGCAAGCTCAGACAACATCATGGCGATTACTAACTCTGATGGTTGTAATTGTCCGATTTGCCGTTTGCCCATTAATCTAAGAGCGGCTACCACCACTATGTATAAAATAATTGTTCTCACTATTGTTATCAGCATAATTTCACATCCTTTTTAATTTTTTGTAGTTTGTATTTTTCACTGTATTTTATGCGTATTTAAACAATTTTTACAATTTTGTAATAAAATTTTGATATGATGATTATAGTATGCAAAGAAATGGGGAAGGTTATGCTGAAAATTAGTAAAAAAGCCATTAGAATTATAGCCATTGTCTGCGCCATCGCAATGATTTCCACTGTTATATTATCCATCGTTTTGGGTTTAAGGGGAATTTTTTAATATTTTTTTCTTTAAGTGAGAAAAAAAGTTGTTAAACCTGCTTTTTTTCTCATATTTTACTGTACAAATCATAAAACCTGTGTTATAATATTTGTTGTATTATGTAATCTTTTCGCGTAATTTAAAGTAAAAGAGGAGTGCTTATGGAATCGAGAATTCATATAATTGTCGGCCATTATGGCAGTGGTAAAACGGAATTTGCCATTAATTATGCACTTCACTTAAAGGATTCCTTTAAAAAAGTCTATATTGTTGATTTAGATATTGTTAATCCCTATTTTAGGACTAATGATGTTAAAGAAAAGCTTGAATCCATGGGTCTATTTGTGATTGCTTCCCCTTATGCCAGCAGCAATGTGGATGTGCCTTCATTGCCGGCAGATATTCAACGTGTTTTTGCTGACCGTGATGCTGCTGTGGTGTTTGATGTTGGTGGCGATGATGATGGTGCCATTGCTTTAGGGCGTTATAAGCAATATTTTGACATTGAAACACCTGATATGTTGTTTGTTATTAATGTTTTTCGACCTATGACAAATTCTGCCCAGCAAATTTTGGAAATGATTCTGAATATTGAAACTGTTAGCCGTCAAAAAGTAACTGGATTGGTTAATAGCTCTAATTTAGCTGATTTAACCACCGCAAATGAAACGGTTGCAGGCCAAAATATTACAGATGAGGTTGCTCAGTTGTCCGGCATTCCCTGTCGCTATATTGCAACTGTAGAGGAGATAAAGAAGGATTTGCCACTGGTATTTCAAGAAAAATTATTTACAATTAAGCGTTTTATGGGATTGCGTTTTTAGCAATTCTGTTGCATAAAATTTAATTGGTCTGTTTTTTATCAGACAGAAATGGAGAGAAACATGGCAAAGGTAGTCTTTTTTGAAGAAAAGTGCAAAGGCTGTTATCTTTGTGTTACGGCTTGCCCTAACAAGATTATTAAAATTGCAGACAGAATGAATGTGAAAGGCTTTCGTCCTGTTGAAGTAACAGAGCAGGATAAGTGCATTGGTTGTGCTATGTGTGCCACCATTTGTCCTGACTGTGTTATTGAAGTATTTAAATAAAAACCCATTGGTTTTATATATACCAATGGGTATCGCAAGGAGTGTAAAAATATGGCTGAAAAGGTATTGTTAAAAGGTAACGAAGCCATTGCTGAGGCCGCAATTTTATCTGGTTGTAAGCATTCCTTCGGTTATCCTATTACACCGCAGACAGAAATCTCAGCTTATATGGCAAAACGTATGCCCAAGGTTGGCGGCGTTTTTCTGCAGGCTGAGAGTGAAATTTCTGCTTGTAACATGGTGTACGGCGCTGCTGCTGCCGGTGTAAGAGTTATGACATCATCCTCCAGTCCGGGCATCAGCTTAAAAGCTGAGGCGATTTCTTATATCGCCGGTGCTGATTTGCCTGCAGTGGTGGTTAACATTGTGCGTGCGGGCCCGGGTTTAGGTGGTATTCAGCCTGCGCAATCTGACTATAATCAGGCAACCAAGGGTTTGGGTCATGGCGATTATAAAATGATTGTTTTAGCCCCCAGCTCTGTTCAGGAAATTATTAATTTAACTGCAGAAGCTTTCGATTTGGCTGATTATTACAGAATGCCCGTTATGCTTATGGGTGACGGTATGCTGGGTCAGATGATGGAACCGGTTACCTTTGAACTGCCCGAAGGTAGAAAACTGCCTGAAAAAACATGGGCAACCAATGGTACTGGCATGGCGCGTGAACATAATGTGGTTAATTCATTATACATTCAGCCGGATGTGTTGGAACAAATTGTTTTAGAACGCAATAAAAAATATGAGCAAATTGAAGCAACTGAGGCAAAGGCTGAAACCTATTTGATGGATGATGCTGACTATATGATTACCGCTTATGGTTCAACTGCCCGTATTGCCAAAAACGCTATTGATGAACTGCGTGAGCAGGGCATTAAAGTTGGTTTGGTTCGTCCAATTACATTATGGCCGTTCCCCAAGGAAATATATAAACAATTTGTTGGTCAGGTGAAAGCCATTTTAAGTGTTGAAATGAGTTTGGGCCAAATGATTGACGATGTTAAATTAGCTGTAGAGTCTAAAATTCCGGTTGATTTTTATGGACGCACCGGTGGTAACATTCCATATCCGAATGAAATTGTTGCTAAAATGAAAGAAATCGTGGGAGGGATTCAATAATGAAACAGGTATTTAAAAAACCACACGCCCTGTGTGATGTTCCCCTCCATTATTGCCCCGGATGCACCCACGGTATTGTGCACAGATTAGTGGCAGAGGTAATTGATGAATTAGGCATTGAAGGTAAAACTATCGGTGTGGCACCGGTTGGTTGTTCCGTTTTTGCCTATGATTATTTTAATTGTGATATGGTTGAAGCCGCACACGGTCGTGCACCGGCTGTTGCAACCGGTATTAAGCGCACAAATTTAGATAATGTCGTATTCACTTATCAGGGTGATGGTGACTTGGCTGCTATTGGTACTGCCGAAACAGTTCACGCTGCAGCCCGTGGTGAAAATATTACCATTATCTTTATTAATAACGCAATTTATGGTATGACGGGCGGCCAAATGGCTCCCACAACCTTGCCCGGTCAGGTTACACAAACCTCACCCTATGGCAGAAATACCGAAACACAGGGACATCCCATTCGTGTAAGCGAAATGCTGTCCACATTAGATGGTCCTGCCTATATTGAACGTGTGGCTGTGGATTCTGTTAAGCACATTAATCAGGCAAAAAAAGCTATTAAAAAGGCTTTTACCTGCCAGATTGAAAAGAAAGGCTTTTCCTTAATCGAGGTGCTATCCACTTGTCCCACAAACTGGGGCTTATCACCTGAAGAAGCAGTAAAATGGCTGCAGGATAATATGATTCCGCATTATCCCTTGGGTGTTTATTGCGATAAAATGTAACTATATTTAATTCAATGGACTGTTGTCAGCCAGCAATCATTTCTGGTTGCAACAGTCCTTTTTTCTAAGGCGGAGATAGGATGATTATTACAAAAATTGAACCGCAAAAAAAACACAAAAATCGTAGTTCTGTTTTTTTAGACAATCAATTTGCCTTTGGTATCAATGATTTTGAGTTAAGAAAGCTGCATTTAAAAGAGGGCATGGAGATTGCCGATGAGCAGCTGGCAACCATTCAAGCAGAGGTCTTGGCCCAAGAAGCAAAAAACTATGCTTTAACTCTTTTAGACAGGCATGCCTATACTGAGTATGCCCTGAGCCGCAAATTAGAAAATAGAGGCTATGATGCTGATTCTATTGGCTATACCGTTGCCTTTTTAAAAGAATATGGTTATGTAAACGACGAAGATTATGTACGGCGATATATCTCTACTGCTTTAAAGGGTGGAAAAACCGGTATGCAAAAAATTCGTTATGATTTAGCAGGGAAGGGGATAGATCGCGCGGTGATAGCAACCGTAGCGGCAGAATTTGAAGAAGAGAGTTTTAAAGCAGAAGAGGCGGCGCTTTGCCTTTTATTGGAAAAGAAATTAAAAGGAAATTATTCTTTTGAAAATATGATGAAAGCCAAGCGTTATGCTTATTCCCGTGGGTTTTCATTTGACGCCATTGACAATATTTTGCAAAAAATAAAATGCAAAAATCAAGAGGATTATATTGATTAATTTTATTAAAAATTAATGGTGGGAA
>JAZODT010000010.1:0-2163 GCA_045597205.1 Clostridia bacterium | reverse complement strand
TACACTGGTGGTCAATGCAGCTACCTTTGCCAAAGCTTTGGAGATATCCTGAGGGACACCAAGCAAATAGGTCTTGTAGAAGTATCCTACCAGGGGATCTGCCACAATATTAAATGCCATGCCACATGCACAGGCGGTGATGGTAGCGCCGGTTACGTATTTTTTGGTATTTTTACGGGTGATTTTGAAAACAGTATGGGCTACGAAACCAACAATCAGACCAATACACAATTTTAATATAAAGGTTTTGGGTGCACTGGTTACATAGGCAGTGGTTAAATCTCCAATGGTCATGCCTACCGCACCGGATAAACCACCCCAGAAACCGCCCAGCAGAAGAGCCGCCAATACACAGAACACATTGCCAAAGTGGAAGGCGGTCTTTTCGGGACCCACCGGAATATCGATTTTAAGGAAGGCAAAGCCTATGTAGCAAAGTGCAGCAAACAGGCCGGCTTGTGCTAGTTTTGCAGTGTCGGTTTTGGTAAAGTTTTCACTGAAACCGTGCAAGGCATTGTAGAGGCCTTTTATGAGTAGCAAAATACTGAAGAAGACCAAGGTTAGGGAATAGGAGTAGGGTTTCTCCAAATCCAGTTTTTCCTCGGAAAGAGTATCTTTTTGTTCGTTCAGTACTTCTAAATCTCCGGTAGCGGTGCCAGCTTCAATTTCCTTGATTGTAGTAGAGATGGTGTTTATTTCACTGCTGATTTCCAAAGATTCTGCGTAGCTGTTGCGGTAGGTAATCAGTGCAAAAACAATGCCGATAACCAACAAAACAGCACTGATAATCAATAGGGAAAAGCTTTTTTTCTTTTTCATAAGTAGTCACCTCAATGTATATTGTCATTTCGTTGATACATAGTCTTACATGAAAGTGGCACTGTGAAAAGTGCCAAAATAAGTTTTTTCAACCATACCAGTTTGAGGCATATCGAAAATTGTCGAAAAAAAATTATTGACATTTCTTTACCAATCCTTTATAAATGTGTGTGGAATGAATCTGATGCAGAGTCTTTCCAAGCAATTTTTACGGACCACTCCGGTAGGAGTTGAGGCCATACGGACAGCCGGGTCCACTGCCGATTGGCGGCTTGCCGCCTTATTGATTGAGTTAAAAGCTCAAATTATAAAATTTTTGTAACTTCAGAACCATGCGAATTTGCTGGAACAGCACGGGTAAGCTTGCTTACAGGGGCTGGGACTGCAAATGCATATGGCGAGAAGCCATAATGAGCAAAAAAGGAGCTGCGTAGCAGCGGTTTTGCGAATGGGGTTCTGAAGCGTTACAGTTAGTTAATGTGCATCTGCACAAACTTGTGAAACGGTCAATAAGAGTAGTAAAAGTATTGTTGCTATATAGACTCTGAGAATCCTATATATTCATCCAAAACTTTAATGGGGTAAAGTATTAATCGGACTAAGTGACCGATACTATTGCCTTATATTGATAAACGTTGATGAATGGAGCGCAAGTTGTGTTGAACAGCTTGCGTTTTTTGTTTTTTCAGGAGGAATTTTATGTTAAATCAAAACGAAGCACCTATCTATGAAGCTTTGCAAACCTTTCGCCATATGCGAGTGGTACCTTTTGATGTGCCGGGACATAAACATGGTCGGGGCAATCCGGAACTGGCAGAATTTTTAGGAGAAAAATGTGTCAGTATTGATGTAAACAGTATGAAGCCTTTGGATAATTTATGTCATCCGGTTTCCGTCATACATGAGGCAGAAAGGTTGGCGGCAGAGGCATTTGGGGCGGCTCATGCCTTTTTGATGGTAGGAGGGACTACCAGCTCCGTGCAGAGTATGATTCTTTCCACCTGTAAGCGGGGGGATAAAATTATTTTGCCCAGAAATGTCCATCGCAGTGTGATTAATGCACTGGTGCTTTGTGGGGCAGTGCCGGTGTATGTGAACCCGGAGGTGGACCATAGACTGGGAATCTCTCTGGGAATGCAGCGGGAACAGGTGGCGAAGGCCATTGAGAAGCATCCGGATGCAGTGGCTGTGTTTGTAAATAACCCTACTTATTACGGAATTTGTAGTGACATTAAGGCTATTGTGAAGATGGCACATGATGCAGGCATGTACTGCCTGGCAGATGAAGCCCACGGAACCCATTTTTATTTCGGGGAAAATATGCCGGTGTCCGCTATGGCGGCA
>JAZODT010000009.1:0-39877 GCA_045597205.1 Clostridia bacterium | reverse complement strand
AAGAGAATTGACTCAGCATGGTGGGCACGTTTTTATGTAAAATAGTCACGCGTACATCCCCTTCACGATCCACAGAACAATTGGGGAAATTAACAGAATTGGTAATGTTACCATTTTCTAAGTATTCAACCAACTCCTGTGCTGCCATTTCAGCACAATTTTCCTCAGATTCCGGTGTGGAAGCACCCAAATGCGGAATGGCAATGACGTTCTCCATAGTTAAAACGGTTTCATCAGGAAAATCTGTCACATAGCAGGCAACCTTTTTCTCTTCAATGGCTGTAGCCAAATGAGAAGCATTCACCAAACCACCACGGGAGAAGTTTAAAATTCTCACACCATCTTTCATAATCTTTAAGGTGTCAGAATTAATCATACCCTTGGTAGAATCATTTAAAGGCACATGTAAGGTGATATAATCACATGTTGCAAAAATTTCATTCATGTCTTTTGCCTTAATGATGCTGCGTGATAAGTGCCAAGCAGAATCAATGGTTAAATAGGGGTCGTAACCAACAACATCCATGCCAAGATTATGGGCGGTGTTTGCTACCATAACACCAATGGCACCTAAACCGATAACGCCCAGCTTTTTACCCTTAATTTCGGGGCCAACAAACTGACCCTTTCCTTTTTCTACCAGCTTTGGCACTTCTGCACCCTTGCCGATTAAGGTTTTTGCCCACTCAATGCCACCGGTAATATTACGGCTTGCAAGCAAAAGACCGGCAATCACCAGTTCTTTAACTGCGTTGGCATTAGCACCAGGTGTGTTAAATACAACAATACCCTTTTCTGTGCAGGCATCGATGGGAATATTATTCACACCGGCACCGGCACGGGCAACAGCTTTTAAATTTTCGGGCAGTTCCATATCATGCATAGAAAAGCTACGCAGAATGATACCATCCGGATTTTCACAAGTATCGGTTACTGCATATTTCTCAGCACTGAATTTATCAAGACCCTGAGGTGCAATTTTATTTAAGGTTAAAACGTCAAACATGCTATTCCCTCACTTTTAGTTATTTTTTTCAAACTCTTTCATGAATGCAACCAGCTTTTCTACACCTTCAACGGGCATAGCGTTATAAATGCTGGCACGCATACCACCAACACTGCGGTGACCCTTTAAGTTTACAAAGCCGGCAGCTTTAGCTTCTTTAATGAATTTAGCATTCAATTCATCAGAATCAGTTACAAAAGGAACATTCATCAAAGAACGGTCTTTCTTTTCAACTGTTCCACGGAACATTTTAGAAGAATCTAAATAATCATATAAAATAGCCGCTTTTTTAACATTAATTTTGTGCATTGCTTCAATGCCACCCAATTCTTTCAACCATTCTAAAACCATTTTTAAAATGTAAATTGCGTATGTAGGTGGTGTGTTATACATAGAGCCGTTATCTGCATGAATCTGATAATCAAACATAGTCGGTGTGCCCTCTTTGGTGTAACCGAGTAAATCCTCACGGATAATCACAACAGTCACACCGGCAGGACCCATGTTTTTCTGTGCACCGGCATAAAGCATGCCGAATTTAGAAACTTCAATAGGCTCAGACAGTGCGTTAGAAGAAATATCTGCAATTAGCGGCACGTTACCGGTATCCGGCAATTCTGTATAACGAGTTTCGTATATTGTGTTGTTAAAGGTAATGTGGAAATAATCTGCCTCTTTATCAAAAGAAGAGGAATCCAGTGCAGGAATATAAGAAAATGTTTTATCAGCTGAGCTTGCCACACGGTTAACTGTACCATATTTTTCTGCTTCCTGCGCAGCTTTTTTAGACCATTGACCAGTGATAACATAGTCAGCCTTTCCGGTCTTCATCAGATTCAATGGAATCATAGCAAACTGACTGGAGGCACCACCTTGCAGGAACAAAACCTTATAGTTGTCAGGAATGTTCATCAATTCACGAAGAAGGGATTCTGCACCGTTAATAATTGCCTCGTAATCTGCTGACCGATGGCTCATTTCCATAACAGACATGCCGCTTCCTTCATAATCCAGCATTTGTTCTGCAGCTTTTTTCAGCACTGCTTCCGGTAACATGGAAGGACCGGCTGAAAAGTTAAATACTCTACCCATTTAAAAGACCTCCAAAAATTTTTTTAAACTAAAAATACATAATTATTATATCGCAAAATAATGAATTAGTCAATTAAAATCTTTTTTAAATGCTTGTTTTTTCTATGTTTTTTTATTTAAAACTTTTTATAAAAAATTTTTTAAATTTTTCTTCCCTTTTTCCATCTTTTGTGATACAATGGGTTTGTTGGTATATAAACCAACGGTTATTTTGTGTTTTTTTGTCAGTTGGCATTTTTTGCCAGCTCCAAAGACGTTACAAGGCTTAAGGAGGTGTAACAAATGGCATATAAAATTACTGATGAATGCATCAGTTGCGGTGCTTGCGAAGCAGAATGCCCCGTATCCTGCATTAGCGCTGGCGATATCTACACCATCGACGCTGATAGCTGCATCGACTGCGGTAACTGCGCAAACGTTTGTCCCGTAGCTGCGCCTCAGGCAGAATAATTTCTGCTGTGCATAGTCATTATGCAGTACATAGTATTTTAAAAAACCGGAAAGCTTTTGCTTTTCGGTTTTTTTCTATGTATCACCTGTTATGGTATATATTTCAGCTTGCCTGTTTAAACCCTTAACTGTTATAATTATTATAGAAAAACAATAAGGAGTATAATTCATGAAACATATTCTAATAAAAAACATGCACTGGGCAGCAAAATATACTGTAAAGTTTGGAACGCTGTTTGCTTTATTTGTCCTCTGTTGCGGTTTTATTCCATCCCAAGGTTCCTTCATTGCTCTGGCCCTTTGCAAAACTGCCGTATATATGTTCGCACTTTCTGTTATTGGCGGATTGCTTATGGACGTTATTGCGAAACGAACCGGAGCGGAATAATCGTTGTTATTTTTCTCCAAAATTAGTTTTGTGATTGAATATAAAACGGAGGAACTGTAGCAAAATGATTTCATTTTGCTACAGTTCCTTGTTTTTTACCTTTTTATATTATTGTTGCCATGATCCATTGCCGTCTGATACAAATGATAATATAATCCTTTTCGTGCCATTAGGCTTTCATGATTACCCTGTTCCACAATTCCCTCTTCTGTCAGCACTAAAATTAATTGTGCATTACGAACGGTAGAGAGTCTGTGCGCTATAGTAAACGTGGTACGACCTTTTGCCAAACTTTCTAAAGATTGTTGCACCAAACGTTCACTTTCATTATCCAGAGCGGAGGTTGCTTCATCCAGAATGAGAATGGGCGGATTTTTCAAAAACACTCTGGCTATACCAATGCGCTGTTTCTGCCCGCCGGAAAGTTTAACACCCCGTTCCCCTACATAGGTGTTGTAGCCATCTTTTAGTTGCATAATAAACTCGTGGGCACCGGCCATTTTAGCGGCTTCTACAATTTCCTCCATAGTCGCTCCCGGTCTGCCATATTCAATATTTTCCAAAACGGTACCCGAAAACATATAAATGTCCTGCTGCACCACGCCAATTTGCGAGCGAAGAGATTTGAGGGTTACATCCTGAATGTTATAACCATCAATGGTAATGACCCCTTCTGTCGCCTCATAAAATCGGGGCAACAAACTGCACAGGGTTGTTTTTCCGCCTCCGGAAGGACCAACCAAGGCCACACTTTCTCCCGGCGCAATAGATAAATTAATATTAGAAAGCACATTGCCTGAAAACTCGGTATAACAAAAGCTAACGTGAGAAAATTCCACATGTCCCTGTACAGGTGGAAGGGAAACAGCATTTTTTTTATCCTGTACTTCAATGGGTTCATCCATAATTTCGCAAAACCGTTCAATGCCGGTCATGCCCCGTTGGAACTGCTCTGTAAATTCTACCAGACGACGAATGGAGGTTAAAAGCGTGCTCACATATAACAAATAGGCAATTACGTCAGCCGGTGCAATTTTTCCGTCAATCATAAACAAAGAACCAGAAACCAGCACCGCCAGATACATAATCCCGTCAAAAGAGCGGGTACTGCTTTGAAACAGACCCATATATAAATATGAAAGTCGCTTAATGTCTAAAAACTTATTATTCCCGTTTTTAAACTTTTCTACTTCAACAGCTTCATTGGCAAAAGATTTCACCACACGAATCCCCAAAAGGCTATCTTCTATTTGTGAATTGAGTTCACCAATCTGCACTCGTGAGTCCTTAAAGTTTTTGCGCATTTTTTTATTCAGCACAAAAGACACCAAAAACAGAAGCGGCAGGAAAGAAAAAACGATTAAGGTCAGCCAAACATTGACTGAACACAAAATGCAAAAAGCCGCAATAATTTTAATCAGCGAAATAAAAACCTCTTCCGGCCCATGGTGCGCAAATTCTGTAACATCAAACAAATCACTGGTTAAGCGGGACATTAAAGAGCCCACCTTTGCCTCATCATAATAAGCAAAAGAAAGCTTTGAAAGATGGCAAAATAAATCCTTACGCATATCCGCTTCAATCCGTGCGCCCATCACATGACCGGTGTTCGCCATATAGTAGCTGGCTAGCGTATCAATCACACGAAGCAGTAAATAAAATGCACCCACCGATAGAATTAATCGAACGGTTAACGTCTCGGGTGCGTTGGTCGCTTTATCTGTTATTAAACGAACAATTAAAGGCAAAACCAACTCACAAACCGTGGTGAGAGAGGCACATAAAAGGTCTAACATTAAAATCCATTTATATTTAATAAAATAAGGCAAAAAACGACGGATTAAACCTTTTTGTTGTTTTGTTTTCATTATAATCACCAATTCTACAAATGTTTATATCTTGTGCAATCTGTGCATTTTACGACAGTCTTAGGCCAAAATCTAAAGCAAACTGACTCAGCACCATCATGCCGGTTTTAATGCCTTGTTCATCAATTACAAAATTTGCATTGTGCAAGGGTTGTGTGATGCCCTTTGCTTTGTTTCCGGTGCCGTAATAAATAAAGCAGGATGGCACCAAACGGCCAAAATATGCAAAATCCTCTCCCGCCATAGAAGGCTCAAAAAGTTCTTCAACATTTTCTGCACCTAAGAGCCGAGCTGCACTTTCCCGAACGGCATCGGTCATTTTTTTATCATTAACCAGCGGCGGATAACGAAACGCATAGGAAAAATCGCAGGTAGCACCAAAAGCTGTCGCAATCTGCTCTGCAATTTCTTTCATTCGTCTGGCCAGCTGCTGACGCAAATTCTCGTTAAAAACACGCACCGTACCTTCTATATGCACATCATCAGGAATGATATTATAGCAAGTTCCCGCCTGAAAAACATTTGTAGATATCAAGTGTTTTTCAACAGGGGTGGTATATCGGGCAGACAGAGCGTTCCAGGCAGCCAAAATCTGCACACCAATGGCAATGGGGTCAATACAATTGTGCGGATAAGCTCCGTGACCGCCACAACCATGAATATCCATACGAAAATCATCCGGTGCTGCCATCATTTCGCCATATTTAATGCCAATTTTGCCGGCCTCCACGCTGTTCATAACATGACCGCCCACAGCAGCATCCACTTTTGGCTTTTCCATAATGCCGGCGCCAATCATCGGCTCAGCACCGCCCTCTACCTCTTCACCCGGTTGGAAAACAAACTTAACATTGCACTTTAACCGATCTTTCAAACGGGATAAAATGGTGGCCGCACCCAACACAATGGCAACGTGTGCATCATGTCCGCAAGCGTGCATTTGCCCGTCAATTTCCGATTTAAAGGGGCAATCTGTTTTTTCTTGAGTGGGCAGCGCATCCATATCGGCGCGCATCAACAAGGTTTTTGCGTTTTTATCTACTTTTAAAAGAGCAACCACACCTGTTTTTGCCACATTTTTTTCATAAGGGATGCCTAACTTATCTAAATGGTTACAAATCAAATTTGCCGTTTCAAACTCACAAAATCCCAGTTCAGGATGCCGGTGTAACTCTCTTCTTATGGCGACAACATCTTCAAAAATTTCTTCTGCAATCCGCTTAACCTCTTCCATTCTCTTACTCCTTGCGTTAATAAATTCTAAACACACCCGAAACCTTGCCCAAAATTCTTACTTCGCGGACAAGAATTGGCGAAAGGGCATCATTTTCCGGTTGTAAACGGATGTAATCCTTTTCCTTATAAAATGTTTTTACGGTTGCCGAATCATCTAAAAGTGCCACCACAATATCGCCATTGCAAGCCGTTTCCTGCTGAGTTACAATCACATAATCACCATGAAAAATGCCGGCATTAATCATGCTGTCACCTTTAACCTTTAGCATAAACACATTTTTGTTCTTAGCAAAAATCATCGGCAGAGGAAAAGTATCTGTCACATTTTCTTCTGCCAAAATCGGTGTTCCAGCAGCAACGCTGCCCACCACCGGCACAGAAAGATATTCAGAGATAGGTTCTGCCATACGTTCAGCCTCTGTTTCTGTTAAACGGATGGCACGGGTTTTAGACCCGTCTTTCACCAACAGACCTTTTTCTTCTAACTTTTTTAAATAAGTATGCACCGTTGAGGGCGAACTAAGCCCCACTGCCACACAAATTTCACGAATTGAGGGCGGATAACCCTTTTTGCGCACTTGTTCATTAATAAAATCTAAGATTTCTTGTTCACGATTCACTCGTTTAGCCATATTTTTATCCTTTCATACACAAGTTTAGTCTTATGTAAATGTTAATCCTGTTAAACATTGTATCACATTTTTTCAAAAAAATCAAACATTTGTTCTAATTTTTTAAAAAATTTAGTCATAACCATCGGTAAAACCGGTGGCATGCACTAAGCCTATAAGGTTTTTATATCGGTTGTGCCTCAACGTGCACTAAATTTATTTTATTTGCAGTTACCGCACGACTACCGTCAAGACGGTTTTTAAGGCTTCCCCTCGAGGTGAAGGCTTTATTATGTAAAGCTAAAAACTTTTTGGAATCACAGGTATAGCCCATGGTATTCCTTAACAAAAAAGAGCTGTTTAACAAAATTTTGTTAAACAGCCCCATCATTTTATACTTTTATTCGCCAATGATTTTAATCAGCACTCTTTTTCTGCGCTTACCGTCTAATTCATAATAAAAAATTTGTTCCCACGGACCAAAATCCAGTTTGCCGTTTGTAATGGCGCAAACCACTTCACGACCCATAATGGTACGTTTTAAATGGGCATCGGCATTATCTCCATAACCATTGTGCCAATACTGGTCATAGGGTTTTTCGGGGGCTAATTTTTCCAGCCACACCTCATAATCGTGGTGAAGTCCCGATTCGTTATCATTAATAAACACGCTGGCTGTAATATGCATAGCATTTACAAGCACAAGACCCTCTTGAATGCCGCTTTCATGAATTGCCTGTTGTACATCGTCAGTAATTCTAATAATTTCTCTGCGGCGGTCTGCCTCAAAGAACAACTCCTTGCGATATGATTTCATGGTTATTTCCCCTTTCTGAGTGTTTCAATCAAACATTTTGCGCTGATTTCTTCCAACTCTAAAACATTTTGGTCTTCATATACATCCCACAAATAGTGGGCATCTGAATTAGTGATGAGCCGATATTTTTCAAGGTATGGCCATTGTGCTAACACATCTTTTATGGTAGTATTCTTGGAAATTTCAACTGTTTTAAAACCCAAATCCTCTGGCACTGTGCCAAGGTTTGAGATCATACTGTATGCCGGCTTATCCACATGCGCAGGCACCATCACACCACCCATAGAAAAAACAGTCGGTGCCGCATCATAAACAGAACAACCAAGGGCCGTTGTGAGCAAATTGGGTTCGTGCCACACAATTTCATCCTGCGCATTCATATAGGCCTGTTCACCGAAAATATCCGGCCGATTGGCTATCGGCAAGCGATAAGGTGCTAAAAATTCCATAAACGCCTCTGCCTGTTCAATTGTGGGGAACAAGCAAACAAAATGAGCTTCTTCCACCGTTTCCAATTCCATGCCGGGCACAACACACAATGGGGTTTTTTGAGCACATTCCATCACCGCCCTAACGTTGCCCACGGTGTTATGGTCGGTCAAGGCAAACAGCGCCAATCCATTTAACTGAGCCATATTCACAATATTGTTCGGTGTCATATCCATATCGCCGCAGGGGGATAAGGCCGAATGGATATGCAAATCACATTTCACCCTCATTTGTTTTGTTCAAACAAACGGCAAGCCAATTCATAAGCTGAGCATTCGGTGCTTAATATGTTTACATTCTGCTCTTTTGCTTTTTCTGCCGCGTTTTCATCTAACACACGGTCTTCTACTAGAATAATGCACGAAGGCTCTGTTAAAGCCGCCACTCCGACAACATTCACATTGCCCTGCACCGTAAGCCATGCATAACCGCTTTCTACCCGGCTCATGGCAAGGCTTAGCAAATCCCCTATATAGCATCCGGTAATTTCTTGGGTTGTGTCACCTTTTGACAAAAAACGCATACCATTTTTTTCTGCAAAGTCCTGTACTGTCATGCCATCTGCCTCCCTTCAATATTCACGGTTATCACTTTTGAAAGAACCGGGCATTTCTTCTTCCAGTTCCACCATTTGTCTGGCCAGCTCACGCACTTTTTCACGCAATTTGTATATACAGTCGGTTTCTGTGGCAAAACCACGGACAATATCCTCTGCCAACGCTTTGCAGCTGGGTGTTCCGCAAGAGCCGCAATCCAAATGAGGCAAGTGGGCATAAATTTCGTCCATCTGTTCCATTTTTTGCATTGCAACAAGAATATCGTCATCTAAATTAAGTACATTACGATAGGTTATGGGCGTATCCCACTGTAAATCTTTTTCGGAAAGTGGTATAGAAACCGGCCGTTGACCTTTTCGCTTTAAATCTTCTGCCAGTTTTTTTATTTTTGTTTTGGCAACAAAGGTGTTTTCAACGGTTAAAGGTCCACCCACACAACCGCCTACACAACACAGAGCCTCAACGAAATCTACATCAAGTTTTTCATCATCTTCAATTTCTTCTAATAATTTCACCACATTATCAATGCCATCGACTGCCACATATTTGTCAATGCCCAAGGCATCTGCCTCTCCGCCGGCACCGGCCCAGCGAACGCCTGCAAAGGCACAGGTGGATAAATCCTCAACTTTTTCTATTTTGCCTAAAATCGGCAATAATTTTAAATAAATCTCTTTAATGGACAAAACCCCGTCCACCAATGGTTCGGCGTTGCCTAGCGGGTTACGAATACTGGTAGCTTTGGCCGCACAGGGTGAAATAAAGAAAACACCAATTTCACAAGGGTTTAAACCCGTTTTTCGAACGGCTTCCATCCGCGCCACTTTGGCCGCTGCTTCCATGGGTGAAATAAGTGGCAGAATGTGGTCAATCAAATTAGGAAAACGCACCGTAATCAAACGAATAACTGCTGGACAAGCCGAATTGATGACGGGGCGCAAAAGTTTTCCCTCCTGCAAAAGCTTTTTGGTATAATCTGTAATGACTTCTGTGGCTTTGGCAACTTCATACACATCGTCAAAGCCTAAATATTTCAATCCCGTCAACACCAAATTAATATCTTTTAAATTGTTAAACTGCCCATATAAGGTAGGTGCCGGTATGGCAATTTTATATCTGAAATTAAAAATATCATCCAGTTTTTCCGTAACAGCATTTTTAGCCTGATAGGGACAGGCGCGAATACATTCGCCGCAATCAATACAGCGTTCTTTAATAATTTTAGCTTTTCCATCACGAACGCGAATGGCCTCTGTGGGACAGCCTTTAATACAATTAATGCAACCCTTACATTTCTCTGTTTCTAAACGAACAGAATGATAATATTGCTGATTGCTCTGCATGCATAAGTCTCCCCTCTGTTAAGTATTTTCACTCATTACAAAAAAATAGTCAATGTTACGGTGGTTCCTTTGCCCACTTCAGATTCTATGGTCATTTCATCGGAATACTTTTTCATGTTAGGCAGGCCCATTCCGGCACCAAAGCCCAACTCCCGTGCTTCATCACTGGCAGTTGAAAAACCGCTCTGCATAGCTTTTTCAATATCTGGAATCCCGGGGCCGTTATCTTTAAAGACAACCATAATTTCGGCAGAAGAAATGGTAACATCTGCCACACCACCCTTGCCATGAATAACCGTATTAATTTCTCCCTCATACATTGAAATGGCAACTTTTCGAATTACATCCGGTGCAACGCCCAACTGCTTGAGCACTTTTTTAATACTGCTGGACGCCTGACCGGCAACTGTGAAATTATTGCCGTCAATTTCATAATGTAATGAAATTGTTTTTTCAGACATATTTATTCACCTCTGCCGCCTAAGCCGTTTTTATACAGTTCTCCACAAGCAAGATACATGGGATATTCTGTTGTCATAATGGTAATTCCCATATCCTCAGCAAGCTCTAAAATACCAGCCTGGGGAGTTTTACCGCGCACAAACACCACGGTTTTAATGTCCATCATCTCTGCGGTACGAATGACCTGAGGGTTCACAAGCCCTGTTAACAGCATAGCCTGATTTTTCACAAAAGCAAGCACATCACTCATTAAGTCACAACCACAGGCAGATTGCACTTTCTGCTCTTCCCAAGGGCCTTTTGTCAGCACCTTTGCGTGTAAAATTTCACTCACCTGTTTCAGCTTCATAAACACGTTCCTTTCACACGATTTCTTTAACATTTAACCTTTATATTTGTATCTTATCATAAAATAATATAGCCGTCAAGAATAACCTAAAGCTCTACTTCCTTATTAAACTGAAAGAGATATAAGTATTTATGAGACACTTTTTTACCATACATCTTTTCTACTGCCAAAGCATAACAATCAAGCTGTACTTTATACAGTTCCTTTATGGTTTCCGGTGTTCCTTTTCTATCTGTTTTATAATCCACAAGTATGATTTCATCCCCGTCAAAAATCAAACAGTCAATCATACCCTGTAGCATTACCTGACCAGCTATGCCAAAAATTGGCTCTGCCTCAACAGAAATGGCAAAAGATATTTCCCGTTCCACGCGTTCTGCCGATTGCAGTTTTTGCCCTATCGTTGTGTTCATTAGCGCAAAGAGTGCCTGCACATCTACCGAGTGGACTTCTTCGGGCGATAGAATGTGTCGTTTTTGCAAACTGTTTATCTGCTCGCAAATTGCTTCACAGCTTTCGCAATGGTTAAAATCCAAATTTTCCATTACCGTATGCATCACCGTGCCGATTTCTGCCCCATTGAGCTTGCCTGTATAGGGCATCAAAAAGCGGGGCCTTTCATATAAATAGATGCTGTCAGACTCCAACTCGTATTGCCGGCGTTTAACTTCGGTTACCGTTATTTTTGCCGGTAACATAACAGCATCACGATGGGCATATTTATAATTTAAAAGCGAAGGTAGCGGAGCTGATTCTTCAGGTTGCTCTTCTACTGCCTCTTCCTCCTCTTCCTGAGGAAATAGCGCATCTGCCTCGACCAATTCTATTGTAAACTTTCCAAAAGAATCTGATGGCAGGTTTACTTTTATTTGTGCTTTTTCTCTGAGAACTTCTCCATCCGGATGGGATAAAAGTGCCATGATCAGCCAATCCATAATCCCAAGCACATTAGCAGTCAACGTGACTGGAACCGGATGTTTGCCTGCCGCCAAAGCATATTTTTGAATGGTGCCGGCTATATTTTTTCTGGAAGCCAGCATAATCAGTTTTTCTCTGGCGCGGGTCATAGCAACATATAAAACGCGCAATTCTTCTGACAACGCTTCATATTCCATTGCCCGTTTCACAACCGTTCGGGCGCAGTTTTCATACGACAATCCCAAGTCTGTATCAATATATTTAGGCCCATAACCCCATTCACTGTGAATTAAAATGCTTTTTCTTATGTCCTGCATATTGATTTGGTGTCCCAACCCTGCCAGAATCACCACAGGGAATTCAAGACCCTTGCTTTTGTGAATACTCATTACTCGAACCACATTCTGTTCTTCGCCAATCGAGCGGGCTGCGTCAAAATCGCCGCCTATCCCCTTATATTCATCAATAAAATTGATAAAACTATATAAACCCTTTAACCCTGTTTTTTCAAAATCTCCGGCACGTTTGTGCAACAGCCTTAGATTTTGACGGCGCATAGCACCGGCTGGTAATGTTGCCTGTGCCTCATAAAAGCCTGTTTGCATATATAAATACCAAACCAATTCTGCAATATTTAAAACCCTGCTTTTTTCACGATAACGAGATAAATCCTGCAAGAATTTTTGCAGGCGTTCCCCCAGGACATCTGTCTCTTCTGCCCGTTTTGTAAGAGCCTCAAAAAAGTCACTTTTCCGGTCTGCCAATCGAATGGCAGCTAGTTCATCTGCAGAAAAAGAAAACATTTGCGACCGCAAAACGCAGAGCAACGGAATATCTTGATGGGGATTATCGATAATCCTTAAAAGCGACATCATAACCGCAATTTCGTTACTTTCTAAAAATGAATCCCCTGTTTCGCTATAACAAGGAATGCCATAGGCCGTCAGCGTTTTGCAAAAAACAGGTGCCCACTTATTTGTGCGCATTAAAATACAAAAATCACGATAGGTAACTGTATGTACGCCCTCTTTTCCGGCAACCTGATAGTGATTTTCTATTAATTCATGAATGCGTTTTGCCGCCAAAATAGCTTCTGCTTCTGCCGCTTCTAAAGCTGTTTCCTCATCCTGACCGGAAAGTTCTACAAGCCACAGTTCTGTTTCTTCTGAAAGAGGATGTTCCACGGCCGGATATGGTGCCCCGGGATAAAGTTTTTCCTCTTCATCATAGGTAATTTCTCCCACAGCCTCTGACATGACCCGACCAAATACAAAATTAACTGCATCCAACACACAAGCACGGCTGCGAAAATTATTAGAAAGAATAATTTTTCTTTGTTCTGCCTGTTCATCCGTACTGTAGCTGTCTTTTTTTTCTTTAAACAATTTAGGGTTGGTATTTCTAAACCGATAAATGCTTTGTTTCACATCACCAACCAAAAACAAGGCTCTTTCTTTTTTAATGGCACCAAAAATAGCCTCCTGCAAGGCGCTAGTATCCTGATATTCATCAATTAAAATTTCATCAAACCGTTGTTGTTCTGTTTGTGCAATGGCTGTGGCTTCTCCCTTTTCATCAACAAACAACCGATAACAATTATGCTCTAAATCGTTATAATTCAAAAGGTTTTTTTCTTCTTTTTTTTCATCAAAACGAATCATAAGGCGACGAACAACCTCGGACATGCAACGCATTAAAGGCTTTAGTTTTAACAGCAATTCTAGCTGTTTTTGTCCGTCAAACTGAAGCAATTTTTCCAATACATTTTCTTTCCAATTTTTCTTTACCTTGTCCCGCATGGACAGTATCTTTTTTCTTTCCTCGCTCTGCCCTTTGCCCGATGCCTTTGGCACCGTTAAAAACTCCAGCCCATAGGCTTTTTTGAAAAAGTCATCATAGGTTGTTATTTGGTTTAATGCTTCTATTTGTCTTCTTTCTCCCATTAAAAACTCAAACAGAAAGTCTTCCTCGCCAGTTGTTTCCAAGCACTTAAGCATGGCATCATACTGGGTTATAATTTCTGCTACCACCGCATGAGTCGCTTGCATTATTTGCGCACTGTAAGGTGTTTGGTCAAAGGTTTCTTTTGCCTCTAAACGTTCTACGGATTGTTGCAGCCATTTTGCAGGTTTTGGCAAGCTCATGGCAAAATCATAAATATGATTAATGAGTTCATAAAAAGGGTCGGGATTTTTAATGTTTAAATAAGCTTCGGTGAGCAGCAGGAAATCGCCGGCAAACACTGGGTCATCATACATCTCTTCTATTACTTCTTCTAATGCAGCATGCCTTAACAGTTCATTTTCGGTAGGGTTGGCAATTCTAAAATTGGGGTCTAATCCCAATGCGTTAAAGTTTGCACGCAACACTTTAAGGCAATAAGAATGGATGGTGGTGATAGAAGCTTTCGGCAAAAGGGTTAGTTGACGCAATAACAAGGCATTTTCGGGGTCTTTTTCTAAACGCTGGGTTAAAACATCGCCTATTCTCTGTCGCATTTCAGCCGCTGCTGCATTTGTAAACGTAACAACCAGCAACCGGTCTATATCTACCGGTTGCTGGTTGTCTGTCATTCTCTCTATTATTCTTTCAACTAAAACGGCTGTTTTGCCGCTGCCAGCCGCTGCCGATACTAAAATATCCGCATTTCGTGCATCTATGGCAGCCCGTTGTGCCGGTGTCCATTCTCTTGCCACCTATACCACCTCAAAAGCTTTCTCTCACTTTCTTTTAGTATAGCACAGCTTTGCTTGTCTTGCAAGAAAAAATTTATCGTCCGGCACGTGGCTCAAAGGTTTTACACTGCACACTGCATTGCTGCAAAGGGTCACAGGTTGTTACCTCAATGGAGGATGCCTCACAGGTCATATTGCCACCATTATATATGCAGTTTGTGACTGAGCAGGATACACCTGAAATAGGATGATCGGTTTTTTGTACTAATGCCATTTTATTAGCCTCCTTTTTTGTTCATATAAACTATTTTTTTCATTTTTTAATGTTTTATACCAATATTTTGTTTATTTTCTGTATATTTGTGGTATATATAATGAAAAGGATGGTGAATGTATGGAATTACTTATACAAAATGCAGATGTTGTCATTTGGCTGGCTTTAATGGTCCTTTTTTTAATTGCCGAGGCTGCTACGGCCGCTTTAGTTTCTATCTGGTTTGTGGTGGGGGCTTTGGGCGCCATAATCATAGCTGCTATTGGGCTGCCGGGTTGGTTTCAAATTTTGGTGTTTTTAGCTGTTTCCGGTTTGGTGCTTTTGTTGGCAAAACCTCTCATGGAACGGGCTGTTAACCAAAAAATTATTAAAACCAACGCTGATAGATTAATTGGTGCTTTGGCAAAAGTTGTTGAGGACATTTCACCTTTAACCGCCGCCGGTCAGGTAGAGGTTTTGGGTCAGCGTTGGTCTGCAATTAGCGAAAATGATAAGCCGATTCAGTCCGAAACTGTTGTGCGTATAAAGGATATTCAGGGTGTTAAATTAATTGTTGAAGAAATTGAGGAGGTTGAAAACTAATGGGCATTTTTATTATTATGGTGGTTATTGCTTTTATTATCATTATTACCAACATCAAAATTGTACCTCAGGCAAATGCTTTTGTTATGCAAAGATTAGGGGCTTATAAAGCCACTTGGGGCACCGGCGTGCACTTTAAAATTCCATTGATTGAAAAAGTGGCAAAGGTGGTTTCTTTAAAAGAACAGGTTGTGGATTTTGCCCCCCAACCGGTGATTACCAAAGATAATGTTACCATGCAAATTGATACGGTTGTTTTCTATCAGATCACCGACCCTAAATTATACACCTACGGTGTGGTAAACCCCATGTCTGCTATTGAAAACTTAACGGCTACCACTTTGCGTAACATTATTGGTGAAATGGAGCTGGACCAAACGCTCACCTCAAGAGATACGGTTAACGCCAAAATGCGTTCTATTTTAGACGAAGCTACTGACCCCTGGGGCATACGTGTAAACCGTGTAGAATTGAAAAACATTTTACCGCCTCGTGAAATTCAGGATTCCATGGAACGGCAAATGAAAGCTGAACGCGAACGTCGCGAAGCCATTTTGCGTGCCGAAGGCGAAAAAAAATCTGCCATTTTGGTAGCCGAGGGCGAAAAGGAACCTGCCGCTTTGCGCGCCATTGCCAAGCGCGAAGCTAAAATTCAAGAAGCTGAGGGCGAAGCACAGGCAATTTTAAATGTACAAAAGGCCGTGGCAGAAGGTATTCGCATGTTAAACGAAGCCGGTGCCACAAAAGAAGTCATCGCCCTGCGCAGTTTAGAAGCTTTTCAGGCAGCTGCCGACGGTAAAGCAACAAAAATCATTATTCCATCAGACATTCAAAGCCTTGCCGGTCTCGCCACATCTTTAAAAGAAATTATGACTGATAAAGCTGAATAAAATATAAAATAGGCTGTAGCAAACTAAAATCATTTTGCTACAGCCCTTTTTCTATTCTCCCATAACATAAACTAAATCTTTCACCGCTTCAAACTTTTTACTACCAATACCTGAAACTTTCTTTAAATCCCGCACTACTTTAAAAGGTGTCTTTGTGCGGTATGTCACAATCCGTTCTGCAAGAACAGGACCAATGCCCGGCAATGACGCTAACTCTTCTACTTTTGCCGTGTTTAATTCCAGTCTGCCATGTTCCTTTTCATTCTCTATCGGCACTGCTGTCGCCTGCTCTTTTGTTTGTTCAATCTCCCCAATGCCGTTTTGACTGGGCATATCCCATTCCGTTTTTCGCATATCTGTGTATAAAAGCCACAAGCCAAATGAAGTTATTAATAAAACAAGAAGCAACAGAATCATCCATTGTTTCAATGTTACACGTCTCATAATACCCTCTTATGTATATTTTTTTCATGTTTAAATTATATATCAAAAGCCAGTTACCGTCAAGCTTTTCGTGGTTTAACCTCTTAAAAAAATATTAAAATTAATACAAAATTGTTAAAAAAGTTTTAAAAACTGTTGACAAATCTGTTCAAATCCTATATAATAATTTTGTAATATTTTTTTAACAATTCCTTTTGGAGGTTATTTTTTATGCTAAAACTGAAGAAACTGACTGTTTTGTTAGCAGCTTTTGTGTTGCTCACAGGCATGACTGTCACTTCTGTCAGCGCAGAGTCTTATCCTTGCGTAGGTATTGTCACTGGAACTAACGTTAATGTTCGCTCCGGCGCCGGAACTAACTTTTCTGTATTAACACAAATTAATAGCGGCGTACTGCTCGACGTATTTGAAAAAAACAGCAATTGGTACAAAATTGGTACCGGCGGTGGTAATTTTGCATACATATGTGCTGATTATGTTAGCATCCGTCCACAGGATGTTGCAGCACGCGGTAATTTCACCGGTGGCAATCGTGTTGTGCAGCTGGCTAAACAATATTTAGGCACACCTTATGTTTATGGCGGCAACGGTCCTAAAGGTTTTGACTGCTCAGGTTTTACCTCTTTTATTTATCGTCAGTTAGGTTACTCTTTAAACCGTGTAGCTCATGACCAGTTAAAAAACGGTGTGGCTGTCAGCAAAAACGAACTGCAACCAGGCGATTTAGTTTTATTTAAGCGTGCCAACAGTTCTTATGTTCACCATGTTGGTATTTACGCCGGCGACGGCATGATGATTCACGCTCCCCAAACAGGTGACGTTGTGAAATATACCAGCATCGTCAGCGGTTATTATAACGATGTTTACTATGCCGCAAGAAGAATTATCCGTTAATTGAATGTTAGACATGATGAAGCTATAGCAAACGTTATTTTTGCTATAGCTTTTTTATATGTTTTTATGATAGAAAAAGGGTAATTTTATTGACTTTTTTTCTACTTTATTATATAATATAATTTAATATTATTTATGTAAAAAGGATTCCGCCATGCTGAACGCAAAAAATACTATTAAAACAGCCGGATTTATGATTATTGCAACTTTGCTCGCCAAGCTAACAGGCATGGTGCGTGAAGTTTTATTTGCGTCTTTGTATGGCACAGGTGGTCAGGCGGCAGCTTTTTTAACAGCCTCCCGCATTCCTCTTTTGTTTTTTGACATTACTTTAGGGGCTGCTGTTTCGTCTTCTTTTATTCCGGTTTTTAATGAATACATTGAAAATAAGCAGGATAAAGAAGCAACACGGTATGCCAATTCCTTCATTAATGCCATCCTATTAATTACCGGTTTATTTTGCTTAATTGGTATGTTGTTTGCCCGTCCCATCGCTGGTTTTATCGGCAGCGGTTTGGGTACCAGCGAAAAAGAGTTGGCGGCACAGTTAGTTATTATTCTGTTCCCCACCATGCTGTTTACCGGTTTAGCTTATGCATTAACCGGTATTTTGCAATCATTGGGCGAATTTAATGTGCCTGCCGCCATCAGTTTGGTTTCTAACGCATTGATGGTAATTTATCTTTTGCTTGTCCGTGACCGGTTCGGTATTCACGGCGTGGCCATTGCTATGCTCATCGCCTGGGGATTTCAGGTTTTGGTGCAACTGCCGGCTTTGAAAAAGAAAAAGTTTTGTTATCGTCCCGTTTTAGATTTAAAAAGCGACGGTATGAAAAAAACTGTGGCGCTGGCATTACCCATTTTAATCAGCTCCTGGGTGCAGCCCATTAACTCCACAGTTAATATTTATCTTGCTTCCTTTTTGAATGAGGGGCAAGCCGTTGCCGCTTTGGATTATGCCAATAAGCTATATATAATTTTTGTTGGTGTGCTAACTTATGCTGTATCAAATTTAATTTTCCCTTCTATTTCCCGGTTAGCTGCCGGCAATCAACAAAAAGAACTGGCTACTGTTATCAGTAAAGCAATGAAAATTGTCATTGCTGTCATTTTGCCGGTTATGGTGTTGTTTTTATTGCTCAGGGTGCCCATCATCCGTTTTGTCTATGAACGGGGTGAGTTTAACGCCCAAAGCACAGCGTTAACCGCTTCTGCCCTGCTCTTTTATTCTTTGGGCATGGTGGGATTTGGCATTAGCGAAATTTTGAATAAAGCTTTTTATGCGTTAAAAGATGGTAAAACACCCATGCTGATCGCTATGGGTGGCATTTCACTCAATATTTTATTAAGTTTTATATTTGTCCGTGGCTATAACACTGGTCTGTGGGGTGTGGCTTTGGCCGCCTCGCTAGCCGCAAATGTCATTGGACTGTGCCTGTTGTTGCGATTAAATAAACGTTTGCACTTTTTAAAACGGCAGGATGTTGTGAATTTGTTAAAACTTTTGCTTGTTGCTTTAATTATGGCATTAGGAGTATATTATATAGCGCACACAATACCCTTTGCTGATTCTTTGTTGGGTCGGTTCCTTAATGTATTTACTCCGGCTTTGGTTGGTATGGTAATTTATTTGGCATTACTTTTTGCTTTTCGGACAGAGGAAGCAAGCGATTTACTCTCCGTTATGCAAAAGAAAAGAAAGAAGGCGAATTGATGCAAAGCTCTATTATTAATTTTTTCACCAAATTGTTTAGCACGTTGGCCCTTTGGTTTGACGAAAGTATCGCCGGCCGTTGCTTTAACCATATTTCTGCCGCACTGGCTCGTTTTTTTAGTGACAGCTTTGTAGGGCGGCTTTTTGCAGTTAAGGATTGGGGGGTTATATTTAAAGAAAGCCTGTTTTATAAACTGCTGACTTTACCTGTAGCCATTTGCCGTTATATCGCTACCCGTGCTGATGCCCCTGCTAAAGAGCTCACCAGTTCCAGCGGCATTGTTTGGTTGCTTGCAAACTGGAATAATGTCAGCATTCGCATTTATGGCGTGGTTTTATGTGCCTTTTCGTTGGGTTATGGCGTTCTGCGTGTGTTTATTTCTTTCCCCTCTTTAATTGAATGGTGCTGCATTGCCAGCTTGTTCCTTATATCCTTATTTTGCATCGTCATTAACCGTAGCTTAAAATCTCTGCTTAAAGGCAGTCGCGTTCTCACGGCCTTTGGCGGTTTGTTTTGCTATATTAAAAAGGATTCTGACAGTAAACTGTTTTTAAAGGACCCTGAGTTTTTTCTGGCAAATCCTTTGATTGGCGTTGCTATTGGTTTGGTTTTAGCCTGCATGGCTGCTTTCATGCCAATGGTTGGCTTTCTTCTGGCAATCGGTGGCGTATTCTATGTTGCGCTTGTGCTTCGTTACACAATTTTTGGGGTTTTCACCATCATCGTTGCCGCACCAATTTTGCCGACCATGGCTTTGGCCGCCTGCAGTTGCCTAACGGTTTTCTCCTTTTTCTTAAAACTTGCCACCAATAAAGATATGGCGCTTCGTTCTGTTCCTTTAGGTGGTTATGTTACCATTTTTGCTTTAACCCTTACCTTAGGAACCTTAAACTCCTTTACGTTTATGAAAAGCTTGCAGATTTTGTTTTTGCATTTAGCCTTTATTCTGTTTTATTTTGTAACATTTCAAACGTTGGATACCAAAAAGAAGTGGCGGGCAGCATTAATCTGTTTTCTGTTAATGTCCGGTTTAGTTGCACTCTACGGTGTTTATCAAAACTTTGCCGGCGTGTCCTCCACTGCTTCCTGGGTTGACCAGGAAATGTTTGAACAGATTAAAATAAGGGTTTATTCTACGTTTGATAACCCCAATGTATTAGGGGAATATCTTGTTCTTTTAATCCCCATTGCCATGGCCGTTATTTGGAAAAGTAAAACCAACGGCCAAAAAACCATTTACACCGGCCTTTTGTTAATGCTTGGTGCTTGTATGATTTTCACCTGGTCAAGAGGTGCCTGGTTGGGCGTGTTCTTAGCCGTGGCTACATTTTTGCTGATTATGGACAAGCGCTGGTCGCTCCTTGCCATATTAGGTATTTTTATGATTCCCATGTTGTTAGGCTCTAACTCGGCCATTGCCAACCGATTGCTCAGCATTGGTAACACAGCTGATACTTCCACAGCTTATCGCGTTTCTATCTGGCGTGCTTCTGCTACTATGCTTCGCGATTTTTGGCTGAGTGGTATCGGTCCCGGATCAGATGCTTTTTCTATGATTTATCCTAAATATGCCTTGGCAGGCGCAAACTTTGCGCTGCACGCCCACAATTTGTTCTTGCAACTGTGGGTTGAAACCGGCATTTGCGGCATCACCGCATTTTTAGCTATGATTCTTGCTTTTATGCGGCAAAGTTTTTCCATTATGGTTTACCACAACAGAAAACGGATGTCGGCTGCTGTTTCCATGGCTTTTGCTGCCGGATTATTGGGTTTTTTATTCCAGGGATTAACTGATAATGTATGGTATAACTATAAAATGGTGTTGTTGTTCTGGATTGTTTTGGCTTTTGCCGGCTCTGCAACAGCTCCGGATTTTAACTTTTCTGATTCCGGTCATGGAGGTGACAATATATGATCCATGTTGTACAGGTGCTTTCTGATACCAACATTGGCGGTGCCGGAAAATATTTGCTTAACTATTTAAAAAACTTTGACCGCCTAGCTTTTAAGGTAACCGTTGTACTGCCGGAGGGCAGCCAGCTTTCAGACTTTGTTCGTACCTGTGAAGGTGTTACACTTATCGAAGTCCCCTTTATGGCAGACCAGTCTTATAACAAGCACTGCGTTAAAGTCCTGAAAGATTTATTTTTAAAAATCAAGCCAGACCTGTTACATACCCATGCCTGTCTTTCAGCCCGCATTGCCGGCAGAAAAGCAAGAGTACCTGTCATTTTGGCAACCCGTCATTGCATTGAACCTCTGCCCCACGGGTTTAAAGCCTTGGCCATCAGTTTTGTAAATAACGCTCTTTGTGATTACTACATTGCCGTATCTGACGCCGTGGCTATAAACTTAAAAGATTCCGGTATTCATCCCGAAAAAATAAAATTGGTCAATAATGGTGTGGAACCCATGCGCAGTCTCCCTGCTGACGAATGTGCCCTCATCCGCCAACAATATGGAATTAAAGAAGATGAAACTGTTTTTGGTATTTTTGCCCGGTTAGAGCCGGTAAAGGGCCATAAATATTTTATCAAGGCCGCCCGCCAGCTTTTAAAGGAAGATATCAAAGCTAAATTTTTAATTGTGGGCGATGGCAGTTTGGCAGACAGTTTAAAAGAACGTGTCCGCCGTTATAATTTGGAAAACAACGTCATTTTTACCGGTTTTGTAAAAGACACGACTGCGTTATTAAATATAACCGATGTAAACATTAACACCTCCGAATCGGAGGCTATGTGTTTATCCATTTTAGAGGCCATGAGTTTAGGCAAACCCTCCATTGCCACAATAGCCGGCGGGAACACCGAACTAGTTACCAATAACGAAGACGGTTTATTGGTGGGCTATGCCGATAGCGCTTCTTTAGCCTCCTCTATGCTAAAGCTCATGCACAATCCAACATATTTAGCCAAACTGTCTGAAAAAGCAAAAGAAAAATATAATCGTAATTTCACCGTTAAAACAATGGTTACGAATTTAGAAAATCTTTATAGGGAGGTTTTAACCAATGATCATAGATAATAAAGGTCGGTTGTTTGGAAAAATTAATCTTTTGGATATTTTCTTTGTTTTGGTTTTAATTGCTGCCATTGCTTTAGCTTATGTCCTTTTTGCAGGCGGCGGACAAGCCGAAAACAAACTCCACATCACCTATACGGTTGAAGTGCAAAATCAGGATGCAGCTTATTTTAACCATGTCATCCCAGGCGAACAGGTCATGGATGGTGTGACAAAAGGCGCAATGGGTAAAATTGCTGCTGTTTCAACAGAACCGGCAAAAATTATTTCACAAAAAAATGATACCTTAGTATTATCCAATCCCCAAGGCCGGTTTGATGGTTTAATTCAAATTGAAGCTGAGGCCGATGTGGCTTATCCTGATATTTTATTGGATGGTCAAACCATTAAAATCGGCAAGGAAGTGGCACTGCGTTCTGAGAGCGTTGCAATGCACGGCTTTATTGTTGCCATTGATTACGACGCAGAACAGCTTGAGGAGGTAAAATAATGCTAGATAAAAAAGGAAAGCTGTTCGGTAAGATCAGCATTGTAGATATTTTAATTGTGTGCATTGTTTTTGTTATGATTGCCGGTGCTTTTGTAGCTTGGCAAAAAATTAACAATAACACTGTTTTAACTGAGAATAAAAGCCTGGTTCAACACAGTGCTTTAGATTCTTTGGATGTTTCTATGCGTTTAAAAGGCGTTCGTCAAATGACGGTGGATGCTTTAACTATTGGTGATGAAGTATTTATGAAAGACACCGGTAAATATTTAGGCGAAATTATGGAAGTGACCACTGAACCTGCAACCACGTTAATTCACGATTTAAAAGGCAATGCCATTTATGCAGAAACACCGGAACGTTTAGATGCTATCGTGGTGGTTCGTGTTCCCGGCAAGCGTTTGGAAAATGGTTATTTCACATCTGATAACATTCAACTGGTGTATAACTCTTCTTTTGAAATTAAAACACCCAAAATTCAAACAATGCCAATTATTGAAAATATAAATATCGTATCAGGTGAGTGATGATTATGCAGACAGCCATTGCAAAATTAAAAAATGCTAAACGTATTGTTGTAAAGGTAGGCACCTCTACTCTAACTTATAGCACCGGTAGAATTCATTTACGCCACATTGAATTGTTAACCCGCACCTTAGCTGATTTATGTCATGAAGGGCGTGAAATTATTCTGGTAACCAGCGGTGCTGTTGGGGTTGGCATGAGCAAAATAGGTCTTTCCGAAAAACCAAAAACCACCCGTGAAAAACAGGCAACCTCTGCTATAGGTCAAAGTGAATTAATGAGTATCTATGGTAAACTTTTTGGTGAATACGGTTGTGATGTGGCACAGATTTTATTAACAAAAAATGTTATTGAAGACGAGCAACGCAAAAATAATGCTATTACAACCTTTAATACTTTATTAGAATGGGGCATCATACCCATTGTTAATGAAAACGATGCTATTTCCACAGAAGAAATTGAATTTGGCGATAATGACACACTTTCTGCTATGGTTGCCACGCTGATTGATGCGGATTTGTTAATCATCCTTTCAGATATTGACGGTCTTTACAGCGCTGACCCTCACAAGTCTGAAGATGCTTATTTAATTTCAGAAATAGATGAAGTGACCGACGATTTATTTGAAATTGCAGGTTCTGCCGGCACAAATCGTGGCACCGGCGGTATGACCACCAAGTTAATTGCGGCCAAACGCGCTACCGAGGCAGGCATTAACATGGTCATCGCCAATGGACAGGACCCCTCCATTATTTACGATATTTTAGCAGGTAAGCAAACCGGAACACTTTTTAAAGGCCGGATGTCTGATGCCAATTGAGGTGAAATTATGCTAAACGAATTAGGAAAAAAGGCAAAACAGGCAAGTTTTGCCTTAATGAATATTAGCCCTGCCATCAAATCAAAGGGTTTACTCGCTGTTGCAGATGCTTTGCGTGCTGAAACAGACCGAATTTTAGCCGAAAACAAAAAAGATGTGGATGCTCTTTTGGAAAAAGGCGGCACAAAAGCTTTGATTGACCGTTTAACCCTGACAAAAGAACGAATAGAAGATATGGCAAAAGGCGTAGAAACCGTGGAATCTCTCCCCGACCCCGTCGGTGAGGTGACCGGTATGGTAAAGCGGCCAAACGGTTTGGTTATCGGCACAAAACGTGTGCCCTTAGGTGTCATTGGCATCATCTATGAGGCACGTCCTAACGTAACGGTAGATGCTGCTGTGTTGTGCTTAAAGACCTCTAATGCCTGTATCTTGCGTGGCGGAAGTGAAGCCATTTACTCAAATTCTGTTTTGGTAGATATTATGACAGAAGCATTAGAAACAGCAGGCTTTCCCATTGGTGCATTGCAACTGGTGCGGGACACTTCAAGAGAAACTGCCCGCAATCTTATGCGCCTTTCTGCTTATTTGGATGTTTTAATTCCCCGAGGCGGTAAAGGCTTAATCTCTACCGTAGTGGAAAATGCCACTGTGCCGGTTATCGAAACCGGTACTGGTAACTGCCATATTTACATTGAAAAATCGGCTGAACCTTCTATGGCAACCGCCATCACCGTAAATGCAAAGACCAGCCGCCCCGCTGTTTGCAATGCAGCAGAATCCCTTTTGATTGATGAAGAGGTGGCACAAAACATGCTCCCTGCCATTGCTTTAGCCTTAAAGCCGTTTAATGTTGAAATTCGCGGTTGCGAAAAAACCTGTTCGATTTTAAATGAGGCGATTCCTGCCAACGAAGAAGATTTTTATACAGAATATAATGATTATATTCTATCAGTTAAGGTTGTGTCCGGCACCGACGAAGCCATCCGGCATATTAACGAACACGGCACACGCCATTCAGAAGCGATTGTAACCACCAATTATAACATAGCGAACCGCTTTTTGGATGAAATTGATGCAGCTGCCGTTTATGTCAACGCCTCCACCCGATTTACCGATGGTAATGAGTTCGGTTATGGTGCTGAAATTGGCATCAGCACCCAAAAACTGCATGCCCGCGGACCCATGGGGTTAAAGCAGTTGACCTCTACAAAGCATATTATTTATGGAAATGGTCAAATCAGATAACCAAAAAGGATGAAAAACATGATTAAAACGGAGCATTTGCGGTATGCCTACAATACGGAAACCGAGGATAACATTAAATTTGTATTAGACGATGTGGATTTTACAGTAACAAAAGGTGAATTTGTTGCCGTTTTAGGGCACAATGGTTGCGGAAAATCTACTCTTGCCAAGCATTTAAACGGACTCTTACTCCCTGTTGGCGGCACCGTTTATGTTGACGGCATGGACACAAAACAGGAAGAATATTATCAGACAATCCGCCAAAATGTTGGCATGGTTTTTCAAAATCCTGACAATCAGATTGTTGCCACGGTTGTAGAAGAAGATGTTGCCTTTGCACCGGAAAATGTGGGTGTTCCCTCTGAAGAAATTCGCCGCCGTGTGGATGAAGCTTTAAAAACAGTGGATATGTACGAAATGCGTCATCACGCGCCTCACCTCTTATCCGGCGGTCAAAAACAACGTGTTGCCATTGCCGGCGCCATTGCCATGGAACCCCAGTGCATAGTATTTGATGAACCCACCGCCATGCTAGACCCTAAAGGCCGGCAGGAGGTTATTGATACACTTTTAAAACTTAAAAATGAAAAGAATATGACCGTTGTGTTAATTACACACTATATGGAAGAGGCTGTTAAAGCCGACCGTGTGGTTGTGATGGATAAAGGAAAAATTCTTCGTGATGATACCCCTAAAAACATTTTTTCAGAGGTTAAATTTTTAAAAGGTTTAGGGCTGGATGTGCCTCAGGTCACAGAGCTTTGTTACCTACTTGCAAAAGCGGGCATACCCCTGCCCCAGGATTTATTAACCGTTGACGAATGTGCCGACGCGATTATGAAGCTTTTCTAAGCTTTTATTTTGGAATGGAGCAAAAATCATGTCAATTGAAATTGCCGGTTTAAATTATGTATATATGGAGGGTAGCCCTTTTGAAAAGCATGCCCTTAAGGATGTTAACCTAACCATTTCTGACGGTGAATTTATTGGTATTATCGGTCATACCGGTTCTGGTAAATCCACATTAATTCAGCATTTAAACGGATTAATAAAGCCTTCTTCAGGCAGTATAATCGTAAATGGTATAAACATTACCGAAAAAGGTGCTGATATGAAGGCCCTGCGCCGTCAAGTAGGGTTGGTTTTTCAATATCCTGAACATCAGTTATTTGAAGAAACTGTTTATAAGGATATTGCATATGGTCCTAAAAACATGGGCCTTTCTCAAGAAGAAATTGATGAACGTGTACGGGAAGCTATGAATTATGTGGGTCTTTCTGAAAAATATATGAACCGTTCACCCTTTGAACTATCCGGTGGTCAAAAGCGTCGAGTAGCCATTGCCGGTGTTTTAGCCATGCGCCCCGATGTTTTGATTTTAGATGAACCGGCTGCCGGCTTAGACCCTGCCGGCCGTGAAGAAATTTTAACCCAGATTCGTGCTCTTTATTTAAAACAAAAAATGACGGTTTTATTTGTTTCTCACTCTATGGAAGATGTGGCGCGGGCTGCCAGCCGTATTATTGTGATGAACAAAGGTACTGTTGCTATGGACGGCAACCCTGCCGAAATTTTTTCCCGTGCAAAAGAATTGCGCGAAATGGGATTGGATGTACCCCAAATTACCCGTCTGATTGATGAATTGCGCGCCCGCGGACTAAATATTGATAACAGTATTTATACTTTAGAGCGTGCCAAGGCAACTCTTTTAATGTTACTGGCACAAAAAGAAAAACAGGAACAGGGGGAAAAGACATGCTAAAGGACATTACTTTAGGGCAATATTTCCCTATCAACTCTCCCCTGCACAAAATGGACCCCCGTACAAAAATTGTGTTATTAATTTTTATGATTGTAACCATTTTTTTGGCAAACAATCCTGTGAGCTATGTTTTATCCGCCACTTTTACTCTGCTCATTATGCTCCTTTCTAAGGTGCCTGTCAAAATGTATATAAAGAGTTTAAAACCAATTCTATTTGTCATTGTTTTTACCGCTGTGTTGAATATTTTTCTCACGCCGGGCACTAAAATTTATGTATGGGGATATGGTTTGCCTGCCACTTGGGAAGGCTTATTTTTAGCCGGTAAAATGGCGCTTAGACTGGTTTTATTAATTATGGTTAGTTCTGCACTAACCTATACTACCTCCCCCATTGTACTGACAGATGGAATTGAAAAACTGTTAAAGCCTTTATCCCGTTTAGGTGTTCCCACTTATGAATTAGCCATGATGATGAGCATCGCTATTCGGTTTATTCCTACCTTAATTGAAGAAACCGAAAAAATTGTTAAGGCACAGCAAGCCCGTGGTGCTGATTTTGAAACGGGGTCTTTGATTAAGCGGGTTAAGGCATTAGCCCCCATGCTGGTTCCCTTGTTTATCAGCGCTTTTCGCCGTGCCGATGAATTGGCTGTTGCCATGGAGAGCCGTTGTTATCAGGGGGGCGAACATCGTACCCGCTTAAAAGAAATTCATTTTTCCGCCATTGATTTTCTTGCCACGGTGGTATTTGCCGTATTTTTCATTGCGATGATTTTCTTGCGAGTAATATTTTGAAGGCAGAAAGGCTGCGTTACGTTATGAATTATAAACTTCGCCTTATGTATGAAGGCACTCATTATGCCGGTTGGCAACGACAAAATAATGCCAAAACCGTTCAGGGCGAGTTAGAAAATGCGCTGGCTGTTATTTTGCGTGAGCCCATCACGTTAGTCGGTGTCAGCCGTACCGATGCCGGCGTTCATGCCGCTGATTTTACTGCTAATTTTCATTCTGAAAACCAGCACGAACCCTATAAAATTTGCAGGGGTGTTAATGCTTTATTGCCGCCGGATATTCGTGTAAAAGAAGCCTCTTTGTGCGATGAAAATTTCAGTTCTCGGTTTGATGCTATAAAAAAAACATACATATATAGAATGGACTGTTCCCCTTGCGGCAATCCTTTTTACCGGAACTTTGCCTGGCACAATCCCTCCAATTTAGATATTGAAGCTATGCAAAAAGCTGCTTCTTACTTTTTAGGCAGTCATGATTTCTCCGGTTTTATGGCGCAGGGTGGCAGCGCAAAAACCTTTACCCGCGAAATTATGGAATCCGTTATTACCAAACATGGTGATTTGCTGGAATTTAAAATTTCCGGCAACGGATTTTTATATAACATGGTGAGAATTATTGCCGGTACTTTAGTCTGGGTGGGCAAAGGCAAAATAAAGGCCGAAAATTTGCCGGCTATCATTGCCTCAAAAGACCGTACTCAAGCCGGTATGACGGCACCCGCCAAAGGATTAATGCTGATGGGTGCCCAATATAACAACTAAACCATTAAAGGAGTCAACCATATGCGTTCGCCAATGTTTTATAAACCCAGTATTTTAAAACGTGTGCTTTGGGCATTAGGGATTACCGTTATGGCGCTGCTCATTATAGGCCTGGCTATTTTTCTGGCCCGGCAATATTATGATTACGAGGCGCAGGTTCCCATCAACAACGACCCCACTGTAACACACTTAGATTTTAAACCAGACCCCGGCGTTCATTACGAAACCGTTGCCAGCAACAGTGCTCTGTTTTTCTATAGTGCTGAAAACGTTAAGATTCTTGATGCCAACGGCAAGTTAAAAGAAGAAATTTCTTTAAAAATGGGGCGACCCACTGCCACATCTGCAGGAAACTATACCCTGTTTTTCGACCGTGGCAACCGCAGTTATGCCACCTTTAACAAAACTAAGCAGATTGCTAATGTAACGTTAGAAGAAAATATTATTTTAGCATCTGTTAATCAAAACGGTTATGTGGTGATGGTGACAGAAGGCAGTCAACACAAATGTGCCGTTAGTGTTTATACGCCCGATGGTGAAGAAATTTTTAAATGGAACTCCGGCAATCTCTCTGTGGTTGGAGCCGATATTGGAGATAATAATAAAGATATTACTGTTTCTGCTTTAAATACAGATGAAGGCACTATTAAAACGCACATTATCATGTTTAACATTGCTAAAGAAAAACCTTTTACCAATGACATATACGAAGGCAATTTGTATTCTGTTATTCGTTACAGCGGCGGCTATATTTATTGCATTGGCAGTACCGAAACCCGCATTTATAACGGTTATGGAAAGTGTGTGGGAGTCGCCCAATATGCCGAAAGAAAAATTCTACGGTATGATATTTCAGAGGATTTACTGGTGCTGGCCTTTTCCGGTTCTTCCACCACACCCAGTTCCGTGGCCGAAATTAAAACCTTTAACCATAAAGGGGAAGAAACCGGTTCTTTTTCCTGTGCGCAAGCCTTTGACTTTATGGATGCCGAGGGAAATACCATTGTGGTAAATAACGGCAGAACTATTTCTGTATTAAACAACCATTGTCGCGAAAAACGGCAACTCAATTTAGGTTTTGACCTACGTGACTTTGTTTTTTTTGTTGGGCAGAACAAAGGAATCGGCATTACAGCTACCGGTGCTGAACTGATACATTTAGGTGGCTGATTGAGGAGGAATTAATTTGAATCTTGCAGATATTATTGCTATTATTATCGTTGTTTTAATGATTTTTTGGGGTATTAAAAAGGGCATGGCGAAAGCGGTCCTTAGTTTAGGTTCTCTCATTCTTTCGCTGATTTTAGCCCTGACCTTATATCCTGCTATATCAGATTTTTTAAGTGAAAGTGTGGTGGGGGACTACGTTCACATTAATGTGTATAAAGTGTTTGAAACACAAGAAGCTGATGAGCCCAACGTTGCCCGCCAAACCCTTAATTTGCCTCAATCTATTGAAAAAACATTGGCTGATGCTATTGAAAAAAACACAAACGCCATAACGGAGACGGTGGCCGAAACGGTGGCAGGTCTTGCCATTAAACTGCTTTCCATTTTAGTTGTTTTTGTTCTTGTAAAAGTAATTTTATGGATTATATCCGCCCTGCTGAATCTAATAACCAAACTGCCAGTAATCCATAGCATGAACAAGTTGCTGGGCGGTGTGATGGGTTGCTGCTATGGTATTTTAATTGTTTATTTATTGCTGGCACTGCTCACCTTCACCACCACCTTAAAAACCTTTAACAAGCCCATTGAGTTGGTGCTAAAATCCCGCTATGTTTCAACCATGTATAATCAGAATATTCTTTTGAATTTCTTAAAATAATTAGAAAGAAAGGTAAGAATCGTTATGCAAATTGCAATTGATGGTCCCGGCGGTGCCGGAAAAAGCACACTCTCTAAAGCATTGGCAAAACAGTTGGGTTTTGTTTATATTGATACTGGTGCTATGTATCGTGCAGCAGGCTTAGCCTGTCTGCGACAAGGCATCATTATTCGCCAAGAGCAGGAAAAAGCCTCTAATTTGGTAAAAAAAACAGATATTGATTTAGCGATTACCGAAGAAGGACAGCGCATTTTTTTAAACGGTGAGGATGTAACCGGTTTGATTCGCACGCCAGAGGTTTCTATGGCCGCATCCGATGTTTCTGCCATTCCCGCTGTTCGTCTGCAATTGGTAGAGCTACAACGAAAGCTGGCAAAAACTCGCGACGTGATTATGGATGGCCGCGACATTGGTACCTATGTTCTGCCGGATGCGCTCATTAAAATTTTTCTCACAGCCAGCACAGAAGAACGTGCCCGTCGCCGTTTTGACGAACTAAAAGAACGGGGCGAGAATTGCCAATTTGAAGCTGTGTTAGAAGATTTAAAAGTGCGTGACCATAACGATTCTACCCGTGCCTTTGCCCCCTTAAAACCGGCAGAAGACAGCATTATTGTCGATACTACCGAGCTTGATTTTGACCAATCCTTTGGCCGTCTTTATGAAATTATTCAGGAAAGGTTATGATAACATGCTGCTTCGCTGTTTGCTAATTTTAGTACAAGGGTTTATCAGTTTAATTTTCCGCATCCATGTTCATGGCAAGGAGAATATGCCAAGAGAGGGTGCTTTAATTGTTGCTTTAAATCATAAAAGTGCATGGGATGCGGTTTTAGGTATAACCCTGCTGCCCCGCCGCTTGCACTTTATGGCAAAAAAAGAATTATTTACGTTTAAACCTTTCGGCGCTATTTTAAAATGGGCAGGGGCTTTTCCCGTTTCAAGAGGTACTTCAGATTTAAGTGCCATTAAAACATCGTTGGCTCTGCTCCGTGCCGGTAATGCTTTAGCCATGTTCCCGGAGGGACGCCGCGTACACCAAGGGGAAAAACGAAGCGTTAAAGCCGGCGTTGCCATGATTGCTGAAAAAACCGGCGCCCCCGTTGTGCCGGTTGCCATTGCCGGACGGTATCGGTTATTTGCCCGAATCGATGTATATATCGGTAAGCCTGTTTCTGTCCATTCAGAAGATGGCAGTAAATTAACCGGCGAAGAGCTGCAAAAAATAAGCGAAGATTTAATGGCAAACATTCTGCACATGGCAGGCGAAGAAACGGTGCCCATTGTAAAGGAGAATACCACATGGACATAAAAGTAGCTAAAACAGCCGGTTTTTGTTTTGGTGTTGCTCGTGCGGTTGACAGTGCTTATCAGTGTGCTGAAAAAGGCGATAAAAAATATTGTACCTTAGGTCCCATTATTCATAATACACAGGTGGTAGATGATTTAAAAGAAAAGGGCATTGAAGCAATTGCAACTTTAGACCAGTTGCCAAAGGACGCCACCGTTATTATCCGCACACATGGTGTGCCGGAACAGATTTATCATGAAATGGAGAATCAACAAATTCCATATCTTGATTTAACCTGCCCTTTTGTGAAAAAAATTCATAATCTGGTAAGCAAGCATTATAAGGAGGGCTACCAGATTATCATTATAGGCGATAAAACACATCCGGAGGTTATTGGAATTAACGGCTGGTGTAACAATTCTGCTCTTATTATTGAAAATTTAGAACAGGCTGAAGCCCTTTTATCCATAGAAAATAAGGTGTGTATTGTGGCGCAAACCACATTTAATCAAAATATTTATAAAAAAATAATATTTTTTTTAAAAAAAACTTGCCAAAACCATACTATATTTGATACAATATGTAGTGCGACTGAAGAAAGACAAGCTGAATCCCGAACGCTGGCACAAACTGTTGATGTAATGCTGGTATTGGGAGGGCAAAACAGCTCAAATACACAAAAGCTGTATCAGATTTGTAAGAGCGTTTGTCCGGAAGCCTATTGCGCAGAGTCCATTGATGCGCTGGGTGACCTTTCGCCCTTTCAAAATAAAAAAGTCGGAATTACTGCCGGTGCTTCTACACCGGCGGTTATAATCAAGGAGGCTATCAACAAAATGGAAAACCAAGAGAAAGACTTTGCAACACTCTTAGAAGAATCTCTAAAAGCGATTCACACTGGTGATGTTGTAACCGGTACCGTAATCGAAGTAGGTCCTACAGAAGTAATTGTGGACTTAGGCGTAAAACAAGACGGTATCATCCCCGCATCTGAAATTTCAGATGACCCCAACTTAACCCCGGAAGATATTGTTAAAGTAGGAGATGAAATTCAGGGTTTCGTTGTCCGTGTTAATGACGTGGAAGGAAAAATTACACTTTCCAAAAAGAAGCTGGATTCCTATAAAACATGGGACGCTATCGTAACAGCTTCTAAAAACGGCGACATTCTGGAAGGGAAAGTGGACGGCGTTGTAAACGGCGGCGTAATCGTTACATATAAGAGTTTCCGCGTATTTGTTCCCGCTTCTTTAGCCAACGACCGTTATCTGTCTGACTTAAATGAGCTGGTTGGCAAAATTGTCCCCTTTAAAATCATTGATATCAATGAAAGAAGAAGACGGATTGTGGGTAACATCAAAACTGTTTTAACTGCACAAAAGCAAGAGCTGGAAAGCGCTTTCTGGGCAGAAGCTGAAGTTGGCAAAAAATATACCGGTATTGTAAAATCCTTAACAAGCTTTGGTGTATTTGTTGATATTGGCGGTGTTGACGGTTTAGTGCACATTTCTGAGCTGAGCTGGTCTAGAATTAAGCATCCGTCAGACGTTGTCAGCGTTGGCGATTCTATTGAGGTTTATATTAAAGACATGAATGCTGAAGCCAAGAAGATTTCTTTAGGTTATAAAAATCCTTTGGAAAATCCTTGGGAAATTGCAAAAAATAAGTTAAATGTTGATGATGTGGTTAAGGTTAAAATTGTTCGCATGCTGCCTTTTGGCGCATTTGCTGAAATCCTGCCCACCGTTGATGGTTTGATTCACATTTCTCAAATTGCCAATAAGCGCATTGAAAAGCCCCAGGATGAACTGTCCATTGGCCAGGAAGTTGATGCTAAAATTGTTGAAATTGATTGGGAAAACAAAAAGATTGCTTTAAGCATCCGTGCTCTGCTCCCCGTTGAGGAAGCTCCGGCGCCGGTAGAAGTTCCCGCTGAAGAAGCCGATGCAGAACCCACTTCTTATAAAGAAGAAGTTTCTGACACCATTGGCGATGCTGTAGGCGTAGAAGTTGAAGCAACTGAAGAATAATTCACAAGCTTTTAAACAGACCTGTTTTTATAACAGGTCTGTTTTTTTGTTTAATTATATTCGGTAAGAGAACAAAAATTTCCTCTTGCATCTTCTCTTGTTCTATAGTATAATAAAAACACAATCGAACATTTGTTCTTTTTTTGAGGTTACTATGGAACGAACTATTTTACATGCAGATTTAAATAACTTTTTTGCTTCTGTTGAATGTTTAACACACACAGAGTGGCAAAACAAACCCTTGGCTGTGGCAGGTGATGCTGAAGCTAGGCACGGTATTATCTTGGCAAAAAACGAGCCTGCCAAAAAATTTGGCATTAAAACCGCCATGCCTCTTTGGCAAGCGTTAAGGCTTTGCCCTGATTTGATTTGTGTGCCACCCCACTACGATTTATATATGAAATATTCAGGGCTAACCCGCGAAATCTGTCAGAGTTATACCAGCCAGGTGGAGAGTTTTGGCCCTGATGAATGTTGGATGGATGTAACCGCCAGTGCCTCTCTGTTCGGCAACGGGGAAATGATTGCCAACACTCTGCGGAAAAAGATTTATGAAGAGTTAGGGCTCACCGTCAGTGTGGGCGTCAGCTTTAACAAGGTCTTTGCCAAGTTGGGTTCGGATATGAAAAAGCCCAATGCCACAACCATCATTGCTAAAGACGATTTTCAGGATATTGTGTGGCCTTTGCCTGCAGAGGCCCTTTTGTATGTGGGGCATTCTACCCGCAACCGGCTTCATCAATGTGGGCTGATGACCATTGGGGATTTAGCTAAAGCAAATCCCGATTTTTTACGACATATTCTCGGTAAGTCCGGCACTATGCTCTGGCAGTTTGCCAATGGTTTAGATGATGCCCCGGTGGCTGAAATAACGGATGATATTCCCATTAAAAGCATTGGCAACAGCACCACCGCCTATCGGGATTTAACAACGGATTCAGATTGTAAAATTGTTTTGTATGCACTGGCAGAAATGGTGTCTCACCGTTTGAAAATACATGGTCTGCTTTGTTCAACGGTGCAAATCAGCATCCGCCGGGGAAACCTTTCCACCTATGAACGCCAACTGCGACTATCCTCCCCCACCCAAAGTATTGCCGAGTTGTTTAATGCAGGGTGGGGATTGCTGCAGCAAAACAGAGATCATGCCCCCATCCGTGCCTTAGGCCTGCGTGGGTGTCAGCTGTCGCAGGCCCGCAACCGTCAGCTTTCTCTTTTTGATACGGATAATATTAAAATAGAAGCACTAGAAAATACATTAGAAGAAATACGGGGAAAATTCGGCAATCACACTATTAAACGGGCACTCATGTTAAAAGACCCAAAGCTAACCAATTTTAAACCTAAAGACCACTCTGTTTTTTTACAAAAATAGCGTCTTTCTCTTGCAAATATATGCAGATTTTGGTATACTGTTTATATATTATGATAAAAAAGGACGGATGAAAATGCTTTCAAAAGAATGGGCTGCTTTAAAAAATGGTAGCGATATCCGCGGTGTTGCCAGCGAGGGAATTCCCGGCGCCGCCATCAATTTAACAGACGAGGCTGTTTCAGCCATTGCCAAAGGCTTTGTTGTTTTTTTAACTGCTAAAAATAATATAAAACCGGAAGATGTGACCATTTCCATCGGTCATGATAGCCGCATTTCCGCCCGGCGTATTAAAAATGCCTGCATTAAGGCCATCACCGAAAGCGGTGCTAATGTCATTGATTTTGGTTTGTGTACCACACCGGCTATGTTTATGAGCACAGTAGATGAAGAATTAAACGTGTTCGCTTCCATCATGCTCACCGCCAGCCACCTGCCCTTTAACCGCAACGGTATGAAATTCTTTACCCGTGAGGGCGGCTTAGAAGGCAGCGACATTGCTGAAATTTTAGCTTATGCACAGGACGGCAAAATGACTTCTGCTACTAAATTCGGTGAAGTTACAACTTTTGAATATCTTTCCCGCTATGCTAAGCATATTGCTGAAATCATTCAGAAAGAAACCGGTCTTTCTATGCCCTTTAACGGCATGAAAATTGCTGTGGATGCCGGTAACGGCGCCGGTGGCTTTTATGCAGAAAAAGTACTGGCTACTTTGGGTGCCGATGTTTCCGGCAGTTGTTTCTTAGAGCCAGATGGTACCTTCCCCAACCACATCCCCAATCCTGAAGATAAGGATGCTATGGCCGCTATTTCTAAAGCCGTTTTAGATTCCGGTTCTGACTTAGGCGTTATTTTTGATACTGACGTTGACCGTGCTGCTATTGTTGACGATACCGGTCGTGAAATTAATAAAAATAAACTAATTGCCTTAATTTCTGCTGTACTGTTAGAAGAAAAGAAAGGCACTATTGTAACCGACTCTGTTACCTCTACCGGCCTTGCTACCTTTATTAATGATGAATTAGGTGGTGTGCATCATCGTTTTAAACGTGGTTATAAAAATGTTATTAACGAAGCCAAGCGTTTAAATGCCGAAGGTGCTTACAGCCCCTTAGCTATTGAAACCAGTGGTCATGCGGCATTGTTAGAAAACTATTTTTTAGATGATGGCGCATATTTAGTTACAAAATTACTTATTAAGGCTGTTAAAATGCGTGCTGAAGGTCGCAAGCTCACGGAGCTGATTGCCAACTTAAAAGAGCCGGCACTCGCTGCCGGTCATCGTTTGAACTTAACCGGCGAGGACTTTAAAGCAGACGGCCAGAAGATTCTGGACGAACTGAAAAAGGCTGTTTTAGCTTCTTCTGATATGTCTTTAGAAGAACCCAACTATGAAGGTGTTCGTGTTAACTTAGGGGACGGCTGGTTCTTGTTGCGTTTGTCTCTGCACGACCCCTTAATGCCTTTGGATATTCAGTGTGACAGTCAGGCTTCTTTAGATGCTATTTATGCTTTCTTAAAAGGCTTTTTATCTGGCTTTGACTGCATTGATATTGCCCCACTTGCATAATGATGTTTACAAACAGGCGCTAACCAATGGTTATCGCCTGTTTTTTATGGTAAATTATAAAGTTTTCTTGAATTTGATATTGAATATTTATAAAACCTAATGTATAATAAAATAGTTAATTATTTTTTACAGGAGGCTAACATGGCAGATTGGAAACTTTACACACCGGAGGGTACACAAGATGTTTTGCCCCGCCAATGTGCAGATAAAATGAAAATAGAATCCGCCATCAGCGAGGTATTTGAAGGGTTTGGTTATGAGGTGGTAGAAACACCTGTCCTGCAGTTTTATGATGCGTTTGATACCCAAAGCGGCAAAATTCAGCAGGAAATGATGTTTAAATTTTTCGATGCACAAGGTCGTATTTTAGTGCTTAGACCGGATATTACAACCTGCCTTGCCCGTATGGTTGCTTCTAAATTAGATGATGGTGTGTATCCCAAACGTTTATATTATTGTGGCAAAGTGTTTCGTTTTATTGATGAATTTGCCTCCGGTCAGCGTGAATTTTGTCAGGCTGGCATTGAGCTTTTTGGTGCCAAAGGCGACGTGGCCGATGCTGAGGTGATTGCCTGTGCCATTGAATCTCTTTTCGCTACCGGTTTAGAGCGGTTTCAAATTGAAATCGGTCAGGTTGAATTTTATAAAGCCGTGGTTTCTCAGGCCGGCTTAAACGAAGAAGAAGCAGAAACACTCCGTGCTTTAATTGATAAAAAAGATGCCTTAGCCATTAACGAATTTGTAAAGAATAAAAATATGGAAAAAGGTTTGGCACAACTATTAGAAGAACTGCCTACCCTCTTTGGCGGCATTGATGTGCTAAACCATTTAGACCGCTCGTTATTAAATGAACAGGCAATAAATGCTTTAGATAACTTAAAAAATGTTTATGCTCTTTTATGCAGCTATGGTTATGAAGACTACATTTCCATTGACCTTTCCCTTGTCCAAGGTATTAACCGCTACACAGGCATTATTTTTAAAGGCATTACCCATGGCATTGGTTATTCTGTTTGTGCCGGCGGTCGGTATGATGGTTTAACCGGCGATTTCGGCACCAGCTTAAGCGCCGTTGGTATGGCCATTGGAACAGATCGTTTATTAACCGTTTTATCCAGACAAAATTTGTTAGAGCCGGCATCCGGTTCTGAATTTTTAGTAACAGGTACCGATACGACTTTAACCTATCAGGTTGCCACTGCCCTTCGCGATTGTGGCTATCGTGCACAGCAGGCCCTTGGCTGTGAATCTGAAAAAGATTTAAAAGATTATGCAAAGGCTAACAATATTCAGGGTATTTTAATGGTGAAAGATTTCCATTCCGCAACCATTTACAATTTAGAATTAAACGAAACAACAGAAGTTGATTTAAACGAATTGCTATCTCATGATGATTGCCATTGCCACGATGATGACTGCCACTGTGATGAATGCAACGGAAAGGACTGAAATGCCATGGAATATATTACAATTGCTTTAGCAAAAGGTCGCCTGGCCGAGCTAACGGTTGACCTTTTAGAACAAGCAGGACTGGATGTTCATGAATTACGTGAAAAATCCCGTAAATTGATTTTTACCGATGAAAAAAACAAGTTTAAGTTTATTTTGGTAAAAGCCAGCGATGTGCCCACCTATGTGGAATATGGTGCTGCCGATATTGGCGTTGTGGGGCGTGATACCCTTTTAGAAGCCAGCAAAGATATGTACGAAATGATTAACCTAGGCTTTGGTGCCTGCCGTATGTGCGTAGCCGGACCAAAAGAACTGGCCGGTCATTTAGACGAAATTCACAATATGCGTGTTGCCACAAAATATACACAAATTGCAAAAAATTACTATCACCATGTTAAAAAGCAGTCTGTTGAAATTATTAAACTCCATGGTTCTGTAGAGCTTGCTCCGTTAGTTGGCCTTTCTGAAGTGATTGTGGATATTGTGGAAAGCGGTAAAACCTTAAAGGAAAATGGCTTAGAGGTGTTGGAAGAGGTTTGCGATTTATCTGCCCGTCTGGTGGTCAACCGCGTTAGTATGAAAATGGAATCAGAACGAATTTTGAATTTGGTTAATACCGTTAAAACTCTTTTGGCACAGTGAGGTACATAGATGATTGCAATTATAAATTATGACGCCGGCAACTTGCGCAGCGTGGAAAAAGCATTTTTATATTTGGGCGAAAACGTAACTGTTACCGCCGACCCTAAAGAAATTTTATCAGCAGACCGTGTGGTGCTCCCTGGGGTGGGTGCCTTTCGTGATGCTATGGATAAACTTAAAAACGCAGATTTGGTTAGCGTTGTGAAAGAAGTTATTGAAAAAAAAACGCCCTTTTTAGGCATTTGTTTAGGCATGCAGCTTATGTATGAATACAGCGAAGAGGGTGAGGCAGAAGGATTAGGGATTTTGAAAGGTTCTGTTAAGCGTTTTCCAAAAGAATCCGGTCTTAAAATTCCTCAAATTGGCTGGAATCGTTTAGAAATTAAAAAAGACTCTTGTCTGCTAAGGGGTGCTGAAACATCACCATTTGTTTATTTTGTTCATTCTTATTATGTGGATGCAGCAGATAAAAGCACGGTGGCTGCCACCGTAACCTACGGGGCAGTGGCTGATGTGCTTGTAGAAACTGAAAATATTCATCTCACCCAGTTTCATCCTGAAAAAAGCAGCAGCACCGGACTTTTAATGTTGAAAAATTTTGCCGCAGGAGAACAGGCATGAAAATTTTATTGCTGAGTGATACCCATGGAGATTTATTACGTATTGACGAAGTTTTAAAAGAAGTGGGCAAGCCGGATTTAATTATTCATTGCGGCGATATAGACGCAGATTGTGATTATATTCGCAAAACCATACCTGCAGATGTGGCTTTTTTAGCTGTTCGTGGGAATAACGATTGGCATTCTGAAAGACCCTATTCCATGGTGCAGGAAATTGACGGTATCCGTTTCTATATTACCCATGGTCACCGCGAAAAAGTCAAAACAGACCTAGACAGGCTCATAAGAGCCGCTAAAATGCAAAATTGCACCATTGCCTTACACGGACATACCCACAGACCATTAAATACAACCACGAACGAAATACAGGTGATTAACCCCGGCGCTCTTGCCTATCCTGTTACATCCTATGCTGTTTTATACACAGATAACGGCAATTTAACCGTTTATTTAAAGAAAATATAAAATAAATATCCACCCGCATATAGCGGGTGGTTTTTCATTTTCGGGCATAGCCCTACCCTTTACTGGCTGCGCACAAGTGCGCTTTTTATTGGCCTGCCAGCCATGCAACTATTACTTGCTACC
>JAZODT010000008.1:0-23476 GCA_045597205.1 Clostridia bacterium | reverse complement strand
CGCGACGTTCACCTTTGCTAGGTGACGCTCTACCACTAAGCCACTCCCGCATAATAACCAAGCATGAAGTTGGTGCCTCCGGGTGGAATCGAACCGCCGACACAAGGATTTTCAGTCCTTTGCTCTACCGACTGAGCTACAGAGGCAAATGGCGACCCGAGGGGGGCTCGAACCCCCGACCTCCAGCGTGACAGGCTGGCATTCTAACCAACTGAACTATCGGGCCAATCACCCAGGATGGTTAATGGTGGGCGCAACAGGGCTCGAACCTGTGACCCTCTGCTTGTAAGGCAGATGCTCTCCCAGCTGAGCTATGCGCCCATTTGTCATCCATCGCTTAGCGACAGATAGTATTATACACGAATCAAAACCGTTTGTCAATAGTAAATTTTAAATTTTTTAATTTTTTTTAAAAAAACTGTCTCATGTGTTAAAAATCCGCTGTTTTCAACACTTTTGGTCTGTTGTAAAGCAAAAAAAATGTGAACATTTTATTAAATCGTTAAACATTTTATATAATTCAGTTGACAAATTTTAAGCATAGGAATAAAATGTCAATAGGCAGTTAAAAATGAAAGGGAGTATCATTTTGAAAAAAAGTGTATATAGTTTGGTCCTGACAGATGCCGTTGTGGATGCAGCAGACCGCCTAGCATATCAAAAAGGCGTGAGCCGTTCGGCATTAATTGATGAAATTCTGGCACAAAGCCTTTCCTGTATGACTACGGAAATGCGCATGCGGGATATTTTTCTCTCTTTAGAAGAAAGAATGCAATCTGACCAAGTTTTCAGGATGCAAAACCGGGGTTCTGACAGCATGCTGTCATTATTCAGCGTCATTAAATATAAATATAAACCTACTCTGCGCTTTAGTATAGAGCTTTATCGGCAAAACCGCAACGGTCTTTTGGGCGAATTAAAAATTCAATCCCGCACCCAAAGCGTTCAACTGATGACAGAATTAGAACACTTTTACGCATTGTGGATTAAAACTGAGCAAGAACTCTTAGGTCCCCGACCCTACACTTTGGCAGAAGGCAAGCTCAACCGCGGGCTATTGCTCCCAGACGCCAGCTGGAATTACACAGAAGCACAACTGGGCACAGCCATCGGTTGTTACATTCAAAGCTTTGATAAAGCCATTAAATTATATTTTGAGTTATTGCCCGAGCGACATAGTGCTGTTAAACACATTTACGCCATTCTCTCATCTTATGTACAAAAAAATCAATTGATTCTATAGAAAGGAAGGATGAAGATGAATCCACAAAAATTTACACAAAAATCCATTATGGCCATTAACGAAGCGCAGAATTTGGCTACTGAATATCAAAATCAGCAAATTGAAACCATACACATTTTGTATGCCTTGTTCTCCGATAAGGAAGGATTAATTCCCCAGCTTTTACAAAACATGAACATTAGCGTATCCACAGCAAAACAAGAAGCTGAGGCAGGCATCAATCGTTTGCCCAAAGTGACCGGTAGCGGTCGCGAAGCCGGAAAGGTTTATGTTTCTTCAGAGGTAGATAAGGCATTGACAGAAGCCGAGCGTCAGGCTGCACGTATGAAAGATGAATACGTATCTGTTGAGCATATTATGTTGGCACTATTAGACCGCCCCGGCTCTTTAAAAGAACTGTTTAACCACATAGTTCTTAAGAAAAACGATTTTATGAACGCTTTGCAAAGCGTCCGTGGCAACACAAGAGTCACCTCCGACGCCCCCGAATCTACTTATGATGTGCTGAAAAAATATGGGTCTGACTTAGTTGAACTGGCCAAAAACAATAAACTGGATCCTGTGATTGGTCGCGACCAGGAAATACGCAATGTCATCCGTATTCTCTCCCGAAAGACTAAAAATAACCCCGTCTTAATCGGCGAACCGGGTGTGGGTAAAACCGCCATTGCCGAGGGGCTTGCCCTGCGCATTGTCCGTGGTGACGTGCCTGAGGGCTTAAAAGAACGGAAAATTTTTAATTTGGATATGGGTGCTTTAATTGCGGGTGCTAAATTTCGGGGTGAATTTGAGGAGCGTTTAAAAGCCGTTTTAGAAGAAATTAAGAAAAGTGAAGGAAAAATTATCCTCTTTATTGATGAATTGCACACCATTGTCGGCGCCGGCAAAACAGACGGCGCCATGGATGCTGGCAACCTGCTAAAACCGCTGTTGGCCCGTGGCGAACTCCATTGTATTGGTGCCACCGCACTAACCGAATATCGTCAGTATATTGAAAAAGATGCCGCTTTAGAGCGCCGTTTTCAACCGGTTTTAGTGGATGAGCCTACCGTGGAGGATACGATTACCATTCTTCGCGGTTTAAAAGAGCGTTATGAAGTCTTTCATGGCGTTAAAATTCAGGACCAGGCCCTCATCTCTGCTGCCATCCTTTCCAACCGCTATATTTCCGACCGTTTCTTGCCGGATAAAGCCATTGATTTGGTGGATGAAGCCTGTGCCATGGTGCGAACAGAAATTGACTCCATGCCCACTGAGCTTGATGATATTGCCCGCAAAATTATGCAGCTTGAAATTGAAGAAGCAGCCTTAAAAAAAGAAACGGATGCCCTCTCGCAAGACCGTTTGCACAACATTCAAAAATCTTTGGCAGAATTACGGTCAGCATTTAAAGAAATGAAAGCCAAATTAGAAAACGAAAAACAAGCCATTTTAAAAGTGCAAAAACTCCGAGGTGAAATTGAACAGTTAAACGCCGAAATTGAGCGTGCCCAGCGAAATTATGATTTAAACAAAGCCGCCGAACTTAAATATGGCACCCTGCCACAAAAACAGCAGGAACTGTCCGCCGCCGAGGCAGAAAACGAACAAAATCAAACGGCACAAAAACTCTTGCGTGATAAAGTGACCGAAGAAGAAATTGCCCGCATTATCGGGCGTTGGACCGGCATCCCAGTGGCACGTCTCATGGAAAGTGAGCGACAAAAATTATTGCAGTTAGATGCCACCTTACATGAACGGGTTATTGGGCAGGATGAGGCCGTTCAACTAGTAGCCAATGCCATTCTGCGTTCCCGCGCCGGCATCCAGGACCCCAACCGCCCCATTGGTTCTTTCCTCTTTTTAGGTCCCACAGGTGTGGGCAAAACCGAGCTTGCCAAAACCCTGGCCGAAGCCATGTTCGACGACGAGCATAACTTAGTGCGCATTGATATGACCGAATATATGGAAAAATATTCGGTTTCCCGCTTAATCGGTGCACCGCCGGGATATGTGGGATATGAAGAGGGCGGTCAGTTAACAGAAGCCGTGCGTCGCAAGCCCTATTCTGTTGTGTTGTTTGATGAGGTGGAAAAAGCACATCCGGATGTGTTTAACCTTTTGTTACAGGTGCTTGACGACGGTCACATCACCGACTCTCAGGGACGAACGGTAGATTTTAAAAACACAGTCATTATTTTAACCTCTAATTTGGGTTCAGAATATATTTTAGAGGGTATTGATGAAAAAGGCACCATTTCTGAAACCGCACGTCAGCAAATCAGCGAACTGTTAAAACACAGCTTCCGTCCTGAGTTTTTAAACCGTTTAGATGAAATTATCTTCTATAAACCCCTGACCAAAACAGAAATTACCGCTATTGTAAAATTAATGGTTCGGGATCTGGAACGTCGTCTGGCTGACAAGCAACTTAAGTTAGAGCTAACAGAGGCTGCCATAACCTACATTATTGAGACGGGCTATGACCCTATCTACGGCGCCCGTCCCTTGCGTCGATTGCTGCAAAGCAAAGTAGAAACACTGCTGGCTCGGAAAATCATCGAATCCGATCTTTTACCCGGCACAAAACTGACTGTGGATTATAGAAATAGTCAATTAATTGTTCTTTAAAATTTAAAGAGTCTGCAGCAAAATATACTCTTTTTGCTGCAGACTCTTTTTTAATCTTTTTAATTCCGCCATTATAAGCAAGAATATAAAACATTTCTCACTCTCGGCTGATAATATTCTTCACGGGGATTTAAGGTGTGCTTAGCATAAACAGCAGCAAGACCAATTTGAGGGTCGATATAAACCGAAGTCCCTGCGGCACCGCCCCAGCCAAACTCTTTGATATTACTTAACGACCCACCTTTTACTCTGTCCATCATGGTACGAACGCCCAAACCATATCCATAACCATCTAACTGTTTCCAGTTAAAGGTTTTAATTTGGTTTTCATCCAAAGTATTCTGCCGCATCAGTTCCACAGTAGCAGGTGATAAAATTCTTTCTCCTGTGAGCCCCAACCCATAATTGGCCAAAGCGACCGCAAATTTAACATAGTCATCTACCGTTGTAACAATGCCGGCACCGCCGCTATCATATTCTTCCCCAAATACATACTCGTTTTCAATACCTATTTTCTCAAAAAATCCTTGTTTAGCATTTCCATATTGCTGCTTTGCCACAACATCCATTGTGCCGCTTTCACCCTCAGAAACAAATCTATATTGTGTTGCCATATGTTGTTTGCTTTCAGGTGTTAAATGATAAGAAGAAGCATCCATGCCTAAAGGTGCAAAAATATTTTCTTTTACATAATCTCTGAATTTTTTTCCCGTCACAATAGAAACTAATCCTGCCAATACATCATGGCACAAGCTATAGTTAAAACACGTCCCCGGCTCAAAGATCAACGGGTCACTTGCAAGGCACCTGATGACAACGTCTGTTTCCATTTTTCCATTTGTCAACGCGCGCGCCTTGCTGATTGCTTCTGAATTCGTGTTATAGGTAAGGCCTGCTGTCATGTTAAATAAGTTCAAAATGGTAATCTCTTTTTTTGCAGGAACAATGTTGCCCTCCGGTGTTTCGATAAACATGTTCTTATATTCCGGAATGTACTCATAAAGCGGGTCATTCAGCAAAATAATTCCTTTTTCAACAAGTTGCAGCGCCGCTGTTACAGTAGCGATTTTAGAGCATGAATATATGTTAAAATATTCATCCCCTATCATCTTCGTTTTCTTATCCTTATCGGCATATCCGCAAGAATAGTCAAAAACCTTGTCCTTGCCCAGATAAACCTTAATGGTGTTGCCCGGAGCATAATCCTCCTCTACAAATCGATTCATAAGTTTTTCAAGTTTTTCAAAATTCATATTGCATCCCTCTCTTATAAAAATAATAAATCATCGTTCTTTTTCTCGTTTTTCCAATATCTATATAAGCCTCTCCCGGGGAATAAAATTATATTCTCTTTAAGCTAACGATAGGTTAATATATTCTTTTATCGGTTCTAAATCGGTTAAAACCGCCGATTTTTTGTTCCTCTTGGTCAGGACACCCTTTGCATCTACTTTTAATTACCTTTTTAAATTTTCTAAAGTTTGCCTCAAGCCCTTATAAACACTGGGAAATCTCTTTTGTATCTAAATTGTTTTTTCTTTATATGTTCATGTCAAGACCAGCCAAAAAATTATTTTTTCCAACGTAATTCTGTCATCTTATATTTTCCCTGTGAAACGATTCCGTCGTATATTTCTTGTCCGTCAGATGAAACATAGCAATTACCTATATATGACCAATGATTGTTATCTACCAACCAAGTGATATGCATTACATAATATAACTTATCATTAGTTGAAACCGCACTTATGCATCTATATGAAATTGGAAAACCATTTTCTTCTGCTTTATCACCTAAAACCTCTCGGCATAGTAATTCCGCTTCTTGCTGCGTGATTCCATTTTTCTGTGCTGCAGCTATTGATTCAACATCCGAAATTGGAATTTCTACTATTATATTATCAAACGACTGTTCTTTTTCTGTTATAGTATCATTTGTATTGTTTGTTAATTCAATATTATTAGAAGGATTATCCATTTTAGTCCCCACATAAAATGCAAGAGCTATTGTAACTATCCACAGAATAATAATACTTATTCTTTTCTTCATTACCAAACAACCCCTTTCGACAACATTCAACAAAATATTCGTTAAAAACTCTACACAATTTATATGTTCTTCCTGTCGAAAACAAATATATATTAATTATACTATATTCCGGTGTTTTTTTCAACCAAAACCCACAGGCATATATTGCAAATCAGCGATTTAATTCCACTTGCTCAGTTATGCAATGGGCTGTGCCATCAGCAAAGCGCAGATTAAAATGTTCCCCTGCCTCCAGTTGACCGGCAGAATAAATCGTCCTACCCTCCGGCAGGCTAGCATAAGCATACCCTCGACTTAAAGCGGCTAAAGGACTCAACGCGTTTAGTTTGCCGGCACAAACAGAAAAAGCATGCCGCCGTTGTTCTAAATAAATATTTAAAGCTTTCTGGCTGTCTTTAACCAGTTGATCTGTTATCATCCGTTTTTCTGCAATGCGACCCGAAAAACCAGTGAGTGCCGGACTTTGCGCCAAATTATCTAATTTTTTTTGAGAAAAAAGTAAACGATGCCGGATTTCAGCAAATAGCGATGCTTTGGCTCCGGCTATTTTTTGCGCCAGCTCTGCCATATCCGGCACAGCCAGTTCTGCTGCGGCAGAGGGGGTGGGCGCTCTCATATCAGCTACAAAATCAGCTATGGTAAAATCGGTTTCGTGTCCAACGGCAGAAATGACGGGAATTTTCGAAGTAAAAATTGCTCTTGCCACAATTTCCTCATTAAAGGACCATAAATCTTCTATAGAGCCGCCGCCACGTCCCACAATCATCACATCGCCAATTTCTTTTTCGTTCAAAAGATGAATAGCATCGGCAATTTGTTTAGCAGAGCCTTCCCCTTGCACCATAACAGGAAAAAGTTTCACTTTGGCAATGGGATAGCGTCGTTTTAAAATATGTAAAATATCCCGGACTGCCGCACCGGAAGAAGCAGTGACCACGCTGACGGTCTGAGGATAGGCCGGCAATGGTTTTTTAAAACCGGGGTCAAACAAACCCTCTGCCTCTAAGGATTTTTTCAACTTTTCATAGGCAAGATACAATACCCCTTCTCCATCCGGCTCCATGCTTTCGATATATAATTGATACGTACCGCCGGCTTCATATACAGAAACGCGGCCACGGGCAATCACGCGCATGCCATCCTCCGGCTGAAAGCGCAAATTCGTTGCCGCTGAACGGAACATAACTGTGCGCAGCGTAGAGGTTTCATCCTTTAACGTCAGGTAAATATGACCGGATGGATGCCGCTTAAAATTGGAGATTTCACCCTTTATACAAATATCTTTTAAATAACTGTTATGTTCAATCACACGGCAAATATAATGATTCAGTTGCGACACGCTGACCGTCATAACTTCTTGTTCCATAACCTTCTCCTTGTGTAAAAGAAAGACGCGTTTACTATAACGCGCCTTTTTTAATTGTTTGTTTTATTTTTAAACACCGTAGAAAGAATCCCGTTCACAAAGGCACCGGTTTTCTGTGTTTCATACTCTTTTGCAAGCTGTACAGCTTCATTAATGGCAATACTGTCTGCAATGGCATCATCATATAAAAGTTCACAAATGCCAATGCGCAAAGCCGCCAGGCTCACCTTGGATAAACGAGCAAGACTCCATCCCTGGGCATGTTCTTCAATCAGCTTATCAATCTCCGACAAGTGCTCTAAGGTTGTCCTCACTAAATTTTCTAAATATTCCTGCTGACCCTCTACCTCGTTGCGATAGGTATAATACAGTTCTAATAGCTGGTCTGCATCCAGTTTTTGAAATTCACTTTCAAAAATAATAATAAATCCTGCCTCACGGGCTTCTTTTCTTGTCATAATAACGCTCCTGTTGGTTATTTTTCGTTTGTTTATAGTACAAATCCCAATGCCTCGGTCAGTGTTTTGGCTGGCAAAACCTTTAAACCCTCCGGCACATGCAGATTTTTAACATTCGCTTGCGGTATCACACAGGCTTTAAAGCCTAATTTTAGCACTTCTGCCAATCGCCGTTCCATTTGGCTAACCCCACGCAATTCGCCAGTTAATCCCACTTCGCCAATGGCTACCACTCCGTTATCAATGGGGGTATTGCGAAAAGCTGAGGCAATGGCTAGAGCCAGGGCCAAATCCACCGCCGGTTCATCTAAACGGATGCCCCCTACTATGTTAACATAAGCATCTTGATTTTGCAAATTGAGTCCCACACGTTTTTCCAAAACAGCAATCATCAGGTTCACCCGATTGTAATCAATGCCGGTTGCCATGCGACGCGGCATACCAAACGCCGTTGGACAAATAAGCGCCTGAATTTCTGTCAGCATAGGGCGTGTGCCCTCCATGGTACAAACAACCGCAGAGCCAGCCGCCTTTTCAGGACGACCCTCTAAAAGCATCATAGACGGATTTTCCACCTCGCAAAGCCCGGCATCGGTCATCTCAAAAACGCCAATTTCGTTCGTTGAGCCAAAGCGATTTTTCACTGCACGAAGCACTCTGTAGCTATGGTTGCGTTCCCCCTCAAAATAGAGAACACAATCCACCATATGCTCTAATACTTTTGGTCCGGCAATGGCACCATCTTTAGTTACATGACCCACAATAAACACAGCCGTTCCGGTTTCTTTAGCATAGCGCATAAAAGTCAGCGTAGCCTCCCGTACTTGACTAATACTCCCCGGAGCCGAAGATATTTCTGGATGATACATGGTTTGTATAGAATCTATAATCAGCACATCAGGCCGCACATTGTCAAGGGATGCCCGAATCACCGTAATATCCGTTTCTGTTAACACTAAAAAGGAGGGCGATTCTTTTCGCAGACGATCTGACCGCATTTTTAACTGCTTTTCAGATTCTTCACCGGAAATATAAAACAGCGTTGCCTGCTTGTCCAAGTGGCCTGCTAATTGTAAAAGTAAGGTGGATTTACCGATGCCCGGATCGCCCCCAACTAAAATAAGTGAACCACGGACAACACCGCCGCCCAACACCCTGTCCAATTCGCAGATACCACAGGGAAAGCGTTGATAATCTGCCACATCCACTTCGTTTAAAGGCGTTGGTTTTGCTGCCATATTTGCCGAAAAAGAACGGGATGCCGTCTTTTCATTCCGTATCATTTCTTCTTCCAACGTATTCCAACCATCGCAACCGGGACATTTCCCCATCCATTTAGCCGTTTCATAGCCGCAGGCGGTACAAACATACTTTGTTTTAACTTTCACGGTTTTTTCCTCACAATTAGTCAAAATTTTATGCCGCCGGATTAGAAATCATATCAGAAAGAGCGGGCTTGTCTGTCGCCACCGGTAAGGGCGTTTCTGTTTCTTCCGGCAGTGGCACTGTTTCTTCTCCCGGTGCCTCAATTGCACCCGATTCTTCCGATTGTTCCGGCACTACTTCGCCACTGACAGGTTCGGCAGAAGGCGCAGGCCCTGTGCCGATAATTTCAATTCTTTCCCCCGGAACATAGGTACTTTTTGTTAAAAACTCTGTTTTGACAACCTGACCGTTTTCTTTTATGATTTTATATGTATTATAGGTGCTACCTGTAGTGCCTGCCTGCTCAACCTTAACAGTTCCCTCCGGCAGATTAGCATCTTCTTTTTGGACCAATGTGGCCGGTCGAGTTGCAATACACTCAGTAGAAATTGCAATTGTTCTATTTTTATTTTCTTTCACACCATACACAGCAACATAATTCACACCCCCGGATGCGGATGCCACAATTTTAACAGGATGTTGTGTGTTGTTTGAAAATTTAAAATCAATACTGCCGTAAGATACGGTAGCATCCCGCCCCAGCGGCACATAAGATACAGGCAATGAATGGTTCACTCTTTGCTCAATTTTCAAATCGGCCAATACCGCTGCATTAAACAAGGTGGATGACACTTGACAAATACCGCCACCCACACCGGGTTCCACCTTATTCCCTACATACACATTTGCTACACGGAAGCCATGGGCTGTGGTGCGGGGACCTACAATATCGTTATATGAAAAAACTGCTCCCGGTGCCAAAACAATTTCATTAATTTTTTGAGAAGCAAGGCTTACATTATGAGAACGAGCCGTATCTCCGGCATTATAACGAGTGCTGTAACTGCCTAAAACATCAGAAAACAAGCTACTATTCAACTTCTCTGTAGTTACATTTGCCGGTGTTATAACAACCGGAATCACAATTACATCGCCCGTTGCCTGGTCAATCAGTCTTTGTGCTTCTTCCACATCAAAATGCACACCGTCTTTGTGTTCTGTCATATTCAGTTTATAGTTTTCTATGGTATAAGTAGCATCCGCAGGTTCACCGCAAAGTTCCTCATAGAGTTCCTTGGCTACCGGAACGCGGGTCGGCACAGTTTCACGTTCAAGCGTCAAAACACCGTCCGTTAAAGTCAGAACGCTATTTTTAAAGGTTTCTACCGCAACCTTCTGATTTAGGCAAAGGCCGGCAAAGCCTTTTGTTATTGTCAACTCTGTTTCACCAAGAGACAACTGCATTTCCTGCCCGGGTTCATCAACCTGTTCTTTTATGCGTTGCCATGCCTCTCTTAATAACTCCTCGTCAAAGCAAATGGCCGGTGGCAACAATAACCCATCTTTTCTAATTGTAAACATTCTTTGCACGCGGTTAAAAAAGCTTCCTTCCCGCAGGGCTTGAAAAGCAACATTCACCGTTTTTTCTTTATCTATTTCGGCAGCCAGATCTGTTAAAGAGATAACCTCTTCCACATCCTCACAACGCAAGGTTATGGTTTGCGCCAGTGCCTGCTGATACCGCTTTAAAACAGCATCATAGGCCTCCTCTGTTGTCATGCCGCCAACATCAACCTCACCAATTTGAATGCCCACACACAATTTAGGATCATTTATGCAGTTATATAATAACAAAACAGCAAGCAACACTGCTGCAAGCATAACACTTGCAACAGCACAAACAATAATCCACACTTTATAATTTTTCTTAACTGTCTCTCCAACAACTGGCATATAATCACTCCCCAATACTATTATAAATGGAAAAGCTCAATTTGTAAACTGTTTTTATCACTTTTCAATGGGTTTTTTATCTTTTTTAAACATCAAAAATTAGAACTTTCCGTATTAAAAATACTAATTTTCTATCATTTTTCGTTAAAAAACGACGAAAGTTGCATTTTTCCCTTCGAAATTTACACTTTGTTCACACATCCGTTCAAAAAATATATTATGATTAAATTATGGTATTTATGCTTATATGCATGGGAGGTTTTAAAATGGAGAGTCAGAATTTTTTAAATCATGAAACGGAATCAATAACTAACCCTGTTGAAACAGTTTCCAATAAAACAGATTGGTTTACAGATGATTTTGAAAATCAATTTAAAAAGACAACGCCTCATCACCGTTCTTTAATTGTTTACCGCCCCAAAGAGAAAAAACGGCTTCGTTTCTTTAATAGACCGGTGGTGGCTGCGGTTATCAGCTCTGTTGTCACTTGCATTTTGTGTTTCACACTCTTTGCAGCGGTATATAAACCGGAGCGTTCAGCTGGCTCTGTGTTACCGCCAACCGGTAGTATTTCTTCAAATTTAGGCGGTTATCGCGTTCAACAATTGGCAACAGATACTTCAAAGGCAGACGGCATCCCCGAAATTTATGATGCGGTTTCACCGGCAGTCGTCAGCATACTGTGCAAATCAAGCGCCAATGGATATGTGCAATCTAAGTTATCCAGCGGTTCCGGCATCATTTTGCGTCAGGATGGTTATATTGTTACCAACAACCACGTCATCGACGGGGCCGCAGAAATTACGGTAACCACCATTGCTGGGCAAAATATTGAGGCAACCGTTGTGGGCAAAGATTCACGAACAGATTTAGCTGTTTTGAAAATTAAAAGTGACACACCCCTGCCTTTTGCCGAATTGGGCGACTCTTCTCAAATCCGTGTAGGAGAAATGGCACTGGCCATTGGCAACCCTCTTCGCGAAGAGCTGGCCGGTACCTTAACCGTTGGTTACATTAGTGCCATTAACCGTTCTATGTTAATCGACGGCAAGCAAATGACCATGATTCAGACCGATGCTGCTATTAACCCTGGGAACTCTGGCGGTGCTCTTTTAAATATGAAAGGGCAGGTCATTGGTATTAACACAGCCAAATCCACCGGTTACGATGTAGAAGGGTTAGGTTTTGCCATTCCTGCAAATGAAGCCAGACCCATTATTGAATCCATTATAAAACATGGTTATGTAACCGGCCGCGTGGTAATTGGTGTGCAGGGGCAAAGCATTACAGAAGCTATTGCTAAAGCCAACAATCTACCTATAGGTGTGTATATTAAAGGCATTGTTGCCAGTAGCGCGGCTGAAAAAGCTGGTTTGCGCACCGGTGATGTGATTCTCTCCTGTGATAATCAAAAGGTAACAACCATTGATGAAATTAATAAAATCCGTGATACGCACAAAGTAGGCGAAACCATGTCTATCCTCGTGGATCGCAATGGTCAAAAGCTAAACTTTTCCGTTACCCTACAGGAAGAGAAACCCAACGAAGAACCGGCGGAACAACAGCAGCAACAACAATTACCCCAACAATATCAACAGCAAATTCCCTTCCCCTTCTCCTGGTTTGGATGGTAACATTTAATTTTAAAAAAGGGCTGTAGCAAAATGCTACAGCCCCTTTTAAGTGGACAAAAATAGCGCAGAGTTGTATGCGCATTTTGCTACCCCCTGTTTATAAACAATATTTTCGAATCGCCTTGGCGGCTCCATCTTCATCATTGGATGCCGTCAGTACATCTGCTGCTTCCTTTGCTAATGGCACAGCATTTTCCATGGCAACACCCAGCCCTGCCCAACTAAGCATGCAGGCATCATTGGCACCGTCGCCCAAGGCCATAACTTCATCCGGCGAAATGCCTAAATGTTTTGCCAAGGCAGATAAGCCGTTGGCTTTATTGACTTTGGCAGAACAAATCTCTAAATTGTTGATATACGCTGCTGTATAAGAAAAGTCAGGATGACCTAAAAAAACACCCTCCCTTTTTTCCTTATCCGGCACATCATGAAACACTAAATGCATTTTTTCCATTGCACCCAAAGAATCCATAGTTTCATATAAATTCGGCACCACTGTACGTGTTGCCTTGAACATCCGCACCTGGTCCGGCGGCATCCCTAAGGCTTCCATATTGTCATAACAATATGGGTTAGTATATACTGAGCCGCTATAAACCTCTGTATAAATATCCATCGAAATAGCTGTTTTTAGCATTTTCAGCATTTCTTTTTGGTCTGCCGTTTCACGATATATCCTTTGTTTGTTTTGCAAATTCCAAACCACACAGCCGTTGACCGTAACGGCATAAGGAATGTGACCAAGACGGGGCAACAGTTCTTGTAATTCTTCTAAATTCCGACCGGTTACCGGTACTGTTATAATGCCTTTTTGTTGGACTTCCTGCAGGGTTTGGGCTGTAAACTCCGAAAGAGCACCGCCTGTCCGCAAAAGGGTATAATCCATATCAAAGGCAATCAATTTAATATTCATATTAACTCCTTACCATTAATCGCGGCTCAAAACTACCATCATAACACCCGATTCTACCGTAACACTTGCTTCGTCCGCTATAAACTCATTACTAACACCATAAGGATTGCCCCAAAACATAGAGGCATCATGTAGGCCGTAATAAAGTCCTTTGGTGCAAATTCCCCTCGCCGCCGTTAGCGGCAAAAGGGACAGTTTATAGCCTTCTCTTTTTTTAATTTCTATATGCTTTTCAAACATAAATATTTCATTATGCTCATCTATCAGTCGAATGTGCACCCCTTGCTCCAGCCCCATGTATAAAAGAGAAATCGCCGCCAGACTATGGTCTAGCCGACTGCCACGGGCGCCAAAAAGCAAAATCTCTGTTGCACCTTTTTCCATGGCGCAAACAATGCATTCATGCAAATCCGTTCTATCCTTTTCAACAGGCAAAACCATTACCGGCACGCCGGTTGGCACACCGCTTTTTTTAGATGAATCAAAATCGCCAATCACCAAATTAGGTACAACCCCGATTTTTTCAGCATTATGATAACCGCTATCTGCACAAAGAATATAATCCTCCGGCGCAATCATCAACTTGTAAAAAGCGGGCGTTTCTATTGTTCCGCCCGCTATCACAATGGCTCTCATCGCAATGCTTCCTTCCTAATTAATATGCCGATTTAAAGTCCCTAACAGCCTGTGCAGGATCTTCGCTACCAAAAACAGCACTACCGGCAACAATAACGTTGGCACCGGCTTCAACAGGCACCTGCAAATTGTGTAAATAAACGCCACCATCAACCTGAATGTCAAAATCAGGGCCCAGCAAACGGCGAGCTTCCGTAATTTTTGCGTTCACATCCGGTATATAGCTTTGACCGCCAAAACCGGCATAAACACTCATAATTAAAAGCATATCAATTTTATCAAAATAAGGCTTTGCGCGAGATAAATCTGCATCGGGATTAAGTGCCAGCCCGGCCCGTTTCCCTAATGAATGAATTAAATCCAGCGTTTCATCGATATTACTGTCACATTCCACATGAATGGTAATAATATCTGCCCCTGCTTTAGCAAAGGATTCAATATATTTATGGGGTTCGCTAATCATCAGGTGGGCGTCAAACACCAAATTGCTCTTTTTGCGCAAGCTGGCTAGAACCGGTACGCCAAAAGAGAGGTTTGGTACCAAGTGTCCATCCATAACATCTAAATGCAGATAATCTGCGCCGGCTTTCTCAATGTTTAAAACCTCTTCTCCTAGCTTTGAAAAATCTGCCGCTAAAAGCGACGGCGCTAATTTAATGGCCATGTTGTTTCGTTCCTTTCTGTCTATTTCCAAATTTTATGATTTTTTAACTCTTGATAAATAACACAATAATTTTCATAGCGGGACGTCGCAATTTTCCCTTCCCTTAGGGCTTCTTTCACCGAACACTCCGGCTCTTTCACATGGGCACAACCGGCAAACCGGCAACGCCCTTCGGCTGCCTGTATTTCAGGGAATAAGGCTGCCAGTGCTTCCGGCGCAATATCCTCCGTTTCATAAGAGGAAAAACCGGGCGTATCAAACACATACCCACCAAATGGCAATTCAAATAATTCTGTGTGCCTGGTGGTGTGACGACCCCTTTGTGTTTTTTCACTCACATCTCCTGTTTTTAAACTGAATGTGTTGCACAAGCGGTTTAACAAACTGGATTTTCCTACGCCGGAGTTACCGGCAAAGGCCGTTATTTTATCTTTTAAAACTGTCTGCAGTTCTTCTGTTCCCATGTTAAACTTTGCACTAACTAAAACAACAGAATAGCCTGCTTTTTCATAAATTTCTTTTATGTGTTGAGCGTTTTTCTCATCTAAGTCCAACTTATTGACACAGATAAGCGGACAAACGCCTGCCGCTTCTGCCACAACTGTCAATTGGTCCACCAAAAGAAGATTCGGCTCGGGATTAGTAGCCGCCACGGTAATAATCAGTTGGTCAATATTTGCAACCGGCGGTCGTATAAAGACATTTCTGCGTGGCAAAATTTCTTCCACACTGCCTTTTGTGCCATCCTCTACCGTCAATTGAATCTGCACCAAATCACCAATCATGGGCTTTTCGCCATCTTTTCTAAAGCGGCCTCTGGCGCGGCATTCTATTAAGCCTTCTGCTGTTTGTACATAATAAAAGCCGCCAATTCCTTTAATAATGGTTCCTGTCAGCATAATTCACCTATCTCACGCCGATGCATTCGGCGGTCCAATAACAATACCAGGTTTTTCTGTTGGTTGTGTTGTCTCTGCTTCCGGTGGTGCTGTGGATGACGCTTGTGGGGCTTGCGTTGCGTTTTTGCCCGAAGACACCCGCAAATCAATACTGGTTTTTTCTTTAACCTCTATATCGGCACGAATGGACTGTGAGATAACCGTCCCTTTTGCTTTTGTGCTGCTTGATTCCACCACCTGGCCAATGCTGAGGCCGGCTTCTAACAATGCTACTTTCGCTTCTTCTTCCGTGAGACCTAACAAATTCGGTACTTTAACCGTTTTGTTTTCTTTACCTGTGCTGATGTAAACCGTTACTGAAGTCGCTTTATCAACATAAATGCCTGCCTCCGGTGTTTGTCTTGTAACATAATCTTCAAGGGCATCTTCATTCGGTTCGCCTATAAAAGAATAAATTAAACCTTTTTCTTTTAAAATCTTCTCGGCCTCATCTTTATGTTTCCCTGTTAAATCCGGCATAGGAAAATCACTTTCCCCTTCGCTGACAACCACTTTAATCGTGGCATTTTCCTTCACCATTTTGCCGGCAGCGGGACTTTGTGAAATAATGTGTCCCGGACTTACTGTGTTGCTTTTTTCTTCTTTTTCTACTTCAATAACCAGCTTGGTGTTTACCACCATGTTCTCAGCTTCTTCTACCGTCATATTTTCAAAATTCGGTAACTCAATTTCCGCCACAGCCGGTTTACCTAAAAAATGATAACCCACAAGGAATAAAATAACCACCAATGCCAAGCCCGTTATGGTGCCTGCCAAAATACCCAGTACATCTTTTTTTCGGTCGCCACCAGACTTTTTATTCTTCTTTTTTATTTTATCCTCTATTCCTGGAATAACAAACTCTTTCGGCTCTTTTTTGTTTTCCGGCCGGGCGGATTCTGTTCCCGGTTTTGGTTCATCATTAAACTGCACATCATTGCCGGTATAAACCTTTTTTAAATCCACCAACATCTGACCAACAGAATCATAGCGCACCATTTGCTCTTTGCTCATAGCACGGCGAATCACATTTTCTAAAGCCTTTGGAATTTCAGGATTTAAAACGGTAGGCATCACCGGCTCTTTTTCAATATGCTGCATAGCAACAGCAATAGCCGTATCGCCATCAAACGGCAGTTTGCTCGTTACCATTTCATATAAAACCACGCCTAAAGAATAAATATCCGTTTTATAATCAAGATAACCGCCACGGGCTTGCTCCGGTGAAAAATAATGAACGCTACCCATGGTGGTGTTGCCCGTTGTAATCGTGCTGGAACTCATCACCTTAGCAATGCCAAAGTCTGTAATTTTGATTGTGCCCTCACGGGTAATAATCACATTATGAGGCTTAATATCCTTATGTATAATCCCTTTTTTGTGGGCATGGTCAAGCCCTGCACAAATCTGTGCAGCATAATCTACCGCTTCCCGCCAGGGAATGGTACCTTTTGCTTCCAGATATTGCTTTAGGGTAACACCTTCTACATATTCCATAACAATATAGTCCTGTTCCCCATCATGCACAACATCATAAATCGAAACAATATTTGGGTGTGACAAGCTGCCTGCCGATTGTGCTTCCACTTTAAAGCGGCTAATAAAAGCTTTATCCTCCCTGTATTCAGGGCGCAAAACTTTTAATGCAACATAGCGGTTTAACATCTGGCATTTTGCCTTATAAACAATCGCCATGCCACCTTTGCCGATGGTTTCAATTATTTCATATCGATTACCGATTATATTACCGTTTATCATATCTCTCAATCCTTTCAGCACAAGCCAGATTCTTTAGACAAAAGTACTGCTGTTATATTATCATAACCGCCTTGCTCATTCGCTGCAAAAACCAATTGTTCTGATAAGCGGTCAAGAGAGCTTCCATAGCCATCTATTAAAATTTCTTTCAGTTTATCATCCGACAGCATGTTGGATAACCCATCCGTACACAAAAGCAACAAATCACCATCGCAAACTGTAAATTCATATACATCAATCTCCACACCGGGTTGTGTGCCGATGGCTCTTGTAATAACATTTTTTTGTGGATGATGCAACGCTTCTTCCTCTGTGATCTGCCCGTTACGCAAAAGCTCTTGCACTAAAGAATGGTCCATGGTAATCTGGTGCCATGCCTCCTGCCTTAAAAGATAGGCCCTGGAATCTCCCACATGAATCACCAACGCCGTTTCACCAATCACCAAACAAAGGGTTAAGGTTGTGCCCATACCGTGACAGGCTTCATCCCCCGAGCCTTGTTCATAAATAGCTTTATTGGCCTTCTTAACCGCCTGCACCAATAGTTCTTTTATTTCGCCAATCGACATATCTTGTGCAAAATACTCGTTCACTGTTTCGCTTATTTGCCGAACGGCCGCGGCGCTGGCCACCTCACCTGCCTGGTGGCCACCCATCCCATCTGCCACCATCACATAAAGTGCATCTAACGCTTCATTGTACTGGGATAAATAATAACTATCCTCATTAATCGGGCGGGTTTGCCCCAAATCTGTATAGCCTCCACATCGTAACACGGTATCACCTCAACTTTATTTTCAAGCTTGTACTTCATGCCGCAACTGACCGCAGGCCGCACTGATATCAGCGCCCAACTCCCGTCGCATCGTTGCCGGAATCCCTTTTTGACTAAAACACTCCAAAAACCGCCGGACATTTTCCCGACTGCTTTTTTTAAAACCCTCCCGTGCCGGATTAACCGGAATCACATTCACGTGATATTGCATGCCTTCAAACAGTTTCATCAACGCCTCCGCATGCAAAGCGCTATCATTTTTATTCCGGATTAAAGCATATTCAATACTAATCCGCCGTCCTGTCAATTTTTGATACTGTTTCAAGGTTGCTACCAACACCGATAAAGGATATTTTTTATTCACCGGCATCATCTCACTCCGTTCCGCGTCAAAAGGGGAATGCACAGACACCGAAAGAGTTATGGGCAGTTTTTTTTCTGCTAATACATTAATTTTATCACATAATCCACAAGTTGACAAGGTAAAATGTCGATAACCTATATTCATTCCGTCGGCATCATTGGCAATTTCCATAAATTTTAACACTTGAACTAAATTATCAAGGGGTTCGCCCATGCCCATCAGCACCACATTGCCGATTCGGCAGGATAAATCCTCTTGCGCCACCAAGATTTGACCAAGAATTTCCCCGGCAGATAAATCCCTTGTTTTGCCGCCCACTGCTGTCGCACAAAATCGGCAACCCATATTACAGCCTGCTTGCGTTGAGAGACAAATGGTGTGACCGTGATGGTATGCCATCACAACACTTTCAATCACTTCACCGTCAATAAGCCGAAAGGCATATTTCACCGTGCCATCAACCGATATTTGTTTGCGCGCAATAACCGGCAAGGTCATGGTGCTGACATCGGCCAGTTTAGCACGAAAAGTTTTGGATAAATCCGTCATGTCATCAAAACTTTTGACACCCCGATAAAGCCATGTAAAAATCTGTTTACCACGATATGGCTTCTCGCCTAGTTTAGTGACCAGCTCTGCCAGTTCTTGTTTTGTTAAAGAATATAAATCATAAAGCACTGTTACGCCTGCTCCTTTATAAGCTTTGCAATAAAAAATCCGTCGCCGCCTGCCTGCTGGGGATAAAACGTAGCCATCCCGCCGGACAAGAGTTCTGCCGCTTTTCCCGTCAAGCTTTGGTTTTGCACCGGCATTAGCGAAAAATTCTTATGTTGTTTTAAAAATCTCTGCACAAGATTCTCATTTTCTCCGGGGTTGATGGTACAAGTGCTATAAACCATTTCACCGCCCGGCTTTAACAGGTCCGCACAATGAGAGAGAATCCTAAGCTGCGTTTCTTGTAATGCTTCAAAATCTGTTAACTCATTTTTATATTTCAAATCCGGTCGGCGACGAATAACGCCCAAGCCGGAACATGGTGCATCTACTAAAATTTTGTCCGCCTGTCCATCAATAGCAAATTCTCCTGCATCGGCAACTTTCGTGGTGATAATGGAAAGGCCTAAACGGTTGGCATGCTCCGTTACGGTGGCTAATCGCTTTTCATAAATATCCAAAGCCAATATGGTACCCTTGTTTTGCATTAATTCTGCCAAATGAGTGGTTTTGCCACCGGGTGCTGCACATACATCAAACACCCTTTGTCCCGGTTTGGGCGAAAGCACTAAAGCTGCCAGTTGTGCACTTTGGTCTTGCACCGTAAACATTCCCTCTTGATAGGCCGCCAATTGGCTGACACTACCACTTTCAAATACAATAGAAGAATCTGACCAGGGTCCTGCACCCACCAACACCCCTGCTTGTTCTAAATTGCAAAGCAACGCCTCTCGGGTGGTTTTTAATGTATTGACCCGTGCAAATAGTGGGGATGGCTGATTATTTTCTTCTAAAATTTCTTTTGCTTTTTCATTTCCAAACTGCTTGCGCATCCAACGAACCAATACGGCAGGATGTGAATAACGAACAGATAGCGCTTCATCACTTTCGCCTTGGGGCAACTGCTCCCCCTCCCGCGCTGCCCGCCGCAAAACAGCATTAATAAACCCACGGGATGGTTTGGCATAGCGTCCTGCCAGTTTAACAGATTCATTCACCGCCGCACTTTCCGGAATTTTATCCATAAAAAACAATTGATACAATCCCAACCGCAAAATAGAAAGCACATAAGGGGACAGTTTCTTCAGTTTAACAGAAGAAAAACGACTAATTGTGGCATCTAAACGAAGCTTCCATTGCTGTACACCATAACACAGTTCTTTAACAAAAGCCACATCTCTGCCACAAAGTTCTGCTTTTTCAATGTGGTTCTGAAAGCTGATGTTTAAGTACGCCTGATGCTTTTCAATATCATATAAAATTGTTAACGCAAGCTCTCTTGGTTGCATCATGGCCATCCTCTTTAAATTAAAATCATAATTTACTTATAAACTAATCAGCAAAATAGCAACTATACCAGTACAAATAGAGAAAATTTGCTTAACCGTAAACTTTTCCTTAAAAATAATTCTACCCGAAAACATCTGGAATATGGTTGCCAAACCGCCAATAGAAGGGTTTAACACAATGGCATCTATAAACGAATTAGCAAACGTACTTATATATTGAAAAGCGCCCAGACAAGACGCAATCAAAATAACAAATGTCAAGGTTTTTTTGTTAATTTTAAAATTTCTTTTTTGCCCTGTTGCCCGTTGAACAGAAACCATAAAAAAGGTGATTAAAAAGGCAACTGTATAGCCTAAAAAGATAAACGTTTCCAAAAAACCTGCAAATTGTGATTTTGCAAAAGCTTTTTGCATAACCGATACGCCACCGGTTGAACAAAAGGCTAACGCCACATAAATAATCCATTTAAAATTAATTTTTTTGCCATCGCTTTTTGTATTTAAAAACAAGGCCAGCAGGCACAAAATAACACCTATAGCTTTTATAACCGTTATTTGTTCATTAAAAACGATAAACGAAAAGACAACAGGGATAACCATGCCCAAATTAACCAGCATACAGGTTGCAGAAAAGGGTCCGCTTTTTAGCGCCAGCGCATAAAAAATTTGAAACGAAGCACTAAAAAGTCCAAACAGCACAGCATACCAAATCATGCCTAAATCGATTCTGCTCCCCAAAGATAAAGAAAACAAAACGGAAGTAAAGAAAAAAACCAAACAATTGGCCAAAGCGGAATCGGCTGTGTTTTCAATGCTCCCTTTGGCCAATTGGCCTTGTATAGTCACCTTCGTACAAGACAAAAGACCACATAAAACAATCAGTAAAAATGCCATATGGTTCCCCCAATTTTTTAAATAATATTCTAGATAAAGCCTAAAAATAGATAACTTTATTACGCAGTTTTCACACAAAATATCTTTAACAATATGATGATCGGTTCATAAAAGTTAAACCAAAAAAATGATTGCACTCACGAAAGACTCCCTTGTATAGCCGTCATTGCTAGCTTAAAATAACTAAACGATTTGGAGGTTGTTGTGAATAAAAACATCCTCCAATGCTTTTGCCATGGAGTCAAACCCAAAATCTGAAGGATGGCAGCCATCCACCGTTCCTTCATCCTTGCAAAGTGCCGTTAAAGCCTGATCATCAAGGAAATATACATTATTGTCGCCATTTGCGATTGCATTTTTATATGTATTTTCTATAATGCTTCTCCGTTTAATTTCGTCATCTGTAAGATCAACTTTCGGTCTGGACATTATGATAATAGGAATGTCCGGATTTTCTTTGCGTATTGACTGGAACATTTTCTCATGAGTTTTTTCAAGATATTCTGCCGTCGGTGCATTATGATCGTAATCATATACAAAAACTGACATGTCAAGTTTTTTTACATATTCAGCAATCTTATCTTCTGCATGAGCACTGCCTGAAAAACAAGATTCACATAATTGTAATTAAACCGGCGTGACAGAATGTTCTGATAACTCATACCCGGTCTTGATGCGCATCCACCATGCGTAATAGAAGAACCATAATATACAATCGGTTTTGTATTAAGATAGGGTGACGTTTCCGTAATAACCGCTGTTTCTTGAACCCCAATATATAAATTGGTCACATCACTATGCAGAGGAAAATTAATGGTAACTTCACGCAATTCATTATTCTCAAAATCCACTACGCTTTCATAACCATCCTCAATTTCAACCGGAGGCACAAATGTTTTGATGTAATTATTGTCACAATAGATATCAAAACCCAAACTTGAGGTAAAGGGACAGTGCGGACGCTTAATTAAATTCTCCATTTCAGCATGAATTGCAATGTATTGACTATTGGTTTTAAATCTAACTCTGCCGCCTGTTGTTTTGGCGTGCAACGCATGCACGCTCGCGTTGACTTTTTCGGCTACACTTTCCGGCATTCTGCGATACTTTCCGTCTTCTTTAAAAATGCCATGTATCTTAAACGGGACCTCGTCAATATTATAAAACTTAGTATCTTCTTTTTCTATGCTTGTTTTTACTGTAAAATTTTTATCAATTTTTGATAAATCCAATATAATATATAGCCTCCGGTTTATACTTTACGTTCATGAAAAAACTTCTTTTAGGTTCACCAATACAATTGTGCTTTTAAGCCTTCAATGTTTTGGCTACATTTTTAATAACCTCAACAACCTGTTTTGCACAAACTTCTGCTCCCGCATCAGTCAAGTGAACATTATCATCCTGTCTTATATAATGGTCTATGTCTTTTGATACAATAGCGTGTAGGTCATTGATAATAACGCCCTTTTCTTCAAGCAAAGGCACAATCATCTGGTTATATCTTTCAATCACTGAATTATCATCATACTTGTTTTGCTCAGTAACAGGCGTTGTTGTGGCAAATATTACTTTGTCATACTTTGAAAGGAGAAAATCCGCAATGCGAAGCATAGTGGTTGTGTACTCCTCTTCAGTCGAGAACGGACCATAGCCAAACAAATTGCTAATATCCCACAAACCATTATTCCAATGAATAATTCTGCTTCCTTCCATATCGTTTGCCCAACTGTCAAAGATGCCTCGAAGCGTATATTTTGAAAAACGGCAATTATCCTCCGGCTGAAAGACTTCAAATTCATCTCCCAAAAGTTTGGGAACTAATTTCCCGTAACCAATCATCCGGATAGAATCGCCCAATAATGTTATTTTCATTCTTTTTTCTTTTTTAGTGTTCTGTTTATTGCGCGAAAGGCCAGGGCTTGGAAGAACTTCAATATAAGATGCAGACATAGGCGGAACCGTTACTTTACCATCCTTAATTTTTCCCTCCACTTTCATGCAGTTCAGC
>JAZODT010000007.1:0-5704 GCA_045597205.1 Clostridia bacterium | reverse complement strand
GTTTGTATCTTAAACTCCCCTAATGGGAACTTAAAATCTCCCAGCCAGTCAAAAACTGACTAAAATAAATGTTATCATCCAAAATTACTCAAATGAATTTATAAGAGCCTGCTCTGTTCAATTTTCAAGGTTCGCTGCGCTTCGCAAAACTCTCTGTTTCTCGAGGCGACTTGTTTATTATACGACCATTCGACATCATTTGCAACTGCAAAAAACCTTAAATCCATCCATTATTTAAATTTATTCTTAAATTACTCGTTTTTTCTTTAATTTTTAATAAAAAATCTCCGTTTTTCTCACTTTTTAAAATATCGTTTGACAAATTTGAAAATCAAGGTTACAATATGATAAGATAGATTTACATTAATATTTAAATGGAAGGGCGATATATTGTGATTGACCGTTTTTCCAGGACCTATATGTTGTTAAATAGCGATGGAATGGAGCGATTGAAAAATGCCCGAATCCTTTTGTTTGGTTTAGGCGGTGTTGGGGGTTATGTAGCCGAAGCATTAGCCCGTTCAGGTGTTGGTGCAATGACTTTAGTGGATGCTGACACAGTTCACATCTCTAACATTAACCGCCAAATTATTGCCACAGAAGAAACAATTGGCATAAAAAAAACCGAAGCCATGCAGAAAAGAATCGCTTCCATTAATCCGGATTGTAAACTTATATTATATGATGTTTTTTATCTCCCCGAATCTAACGACATTAGTTTGGATAACTACGATTATATAATTGATGCCATTGATACCGTAACAGCAAAAATTGATATTGTGTTAAAAGCCCAGGCTTTAAACATTCCCATCATCAGCTGTATGGGCACTGGCAACAAATTAAGACCGGAGCTGTTAGAAATAACCGATTTATATGAGACTTCTGTTTGTCCCCTGTGCCGTGTGATGCGGACAGAATTAAAAAAACGAGGTTGCCAAAAACTGACGGTGGTTTACTCCCGCGAAAAACCGTTAAAGCCGAATCCTGCTTTTCAAGAAGATGAGCGAACACCCGGTAGCACTGCTTTTGTTCCGTCTGTGGCGGGGCTTTTAATTGCCTCTCATGTGGTGCGTGATTTAACCGGACAATTATAATATGTAATAAATATCATGACGAAGGAGAAATCCATGAATCAGGAAAATTATATTGAACAAAATATAACCCAGGCATTGGAAACCAATTATATGCCCTATGCTATGAGCGTTATTATTTCCCGTGCTATCCCTGAGATTGATGGTTTTAAACCGGCACACAGAAAGCTTTTATACACCATGTATAAAATGAACCTGATTAACGGTTCCAGAACCAAATCTTCCAATGTTGTGGGGCAAACCATGAAATTAAACCCCCATGGTGACATGGCCATTTACGAAACCATGGTGCGTTTAACGAAAGGTAACGGTGCCCTTTTGCATCCCTTTGTAGATTCAAAGGGTAACTTTGGTATGCAGGAATCGCGGGACATGGCTTTTGCCGCTGCCCGCTATACAGAAGTTAAATTAGACCCCATTTGTAATGATATTTTCGGTGACATTGATAAAAATACTGTAGATTTTGTTGATAACTACGATGGTGAGTTACAGGAACCCACCCTGCTCCCCACCGCATTTCCCAATATTTTGATTAACCCCAATCAGGGGATTGCCGTTGGTATGGCCTCTAACATTTGTTCCTTTAATTTAAATGAAGTGTGCCAGACTACCATCGCTTACTTAAAAGATGCCGAATGTGACCTTTCCAAAACGTTAATTGCTCCAGACTTCTCCACTGGCGGTCAGTTGGTTTATAACCAAGAAGAAATGGATGAAATTTACCGTACCGGTCGTGGCAGTTTTAAAGTTCGCTCAAAATATAGGTACGATAAAAAAAATAACTGTATTGAAATTTATGAAATCCCTTACACTACCGCTGTTGAGGCCATTATGGATAAAATTATCGAATTGGTGAAACAGGGTAAAATTCGTGAAATTGCAGACTTGCGTGACGAAACGGATTTATCCGGTCTGAAATTGACCATTGATTTAAAACGCGGAACTGACCCCGAAAAGTTGATGCTTCGTCTCTTCCGCCAAACACCATTGGAGGATTCTTTCAGCTGTAACTTTAATATTTTAATTGACGGCAAACCTCGTGTAATGGGCATTCGTGAAATTTTAAAGGAATGGACAAACTTCCGCCTTTCCTGCATCAAGCGTCGTCTGGAGTTTGATTTGGATAAAAAATCCCATCGTCTCCATTTGTTATTAGGTCTTGAAAAAATCCTGCTGGATATTGATAAAGCCATCAAAATCATCAAGGATACTGAAGCCGAGAGTCAAGTAGTTCCCAACTTAATGGCTGGTTTTATGATTGACAGCATTCAGGCTGAGTTTATCGCTGAAATTAAGTTGCGTCATTTAAATAAAGAATACATCTTAAAACGTCTGGCCGATATTGACCAGTTAAAATCTGAAATTACAGATATTCAATCCACTTTAGCCAGCAACTTAGCTATGAAAAAACTAATTATTTCTGAGTTAACGGCTTTAATGAAAAAATACGGCAAGGACCGCCGGACAGAAATTATCCAGGGCGAAGAAGCTGCTCTGCCCGAAGTGGAAAGCTTTATTGAAGATTATAACGTTAAGGTCTTCTTAACCGAGCAGGGCTATGTGAAGAAAATTACGTTGGTATCTCTGCGTGCAAGCTCTGACCAGAAACTAAAAGAAGATGACAAGATGCTCTGCGAATGGGAAGGCTCTAATAAAAACGAGGTACTGTTCTTCAGCAGCAAGCAAAATTGCTATAAAATGAAGATGTATGACCTGCCGGATACCAAAGCCAGTGCATTAGGCGAATATCTGCCCAACTTATTAGGTATGGAGCAGGATGAAAAAATACTGTATATGGTTGTTACTGAAAAATATGAAGGCTTTATGCTCTTTGCTTTTGAAAACGGCAAAATCGCCAAAGTGCCCCTTTCCAGCTACGAGACCAAAACCAACCGCAAAAAACTGGCGAATGCCTTCTATGAAAAAGTGCCGGTGACAGACATCCGTTTCTTAATGCAGGATACCGAGTTAATTGCCATGAGTGATATTAACAAGGTGCTGGTGTTTGATACCTCAAAAATCCCGGTTAAATCCACCAGAAGTTCTCAGGGCGTACAGGTGCTGACACCGAAAAAAGGCAGCATTTTAGCAAAAATCAGCGCATTAGACGAGGTCACCATTACGGATTTCGACTATTACAGAACCCGCAATCTGCCTGCCCGTGGCGCATATTTAAAACCGGAGGATGCTCCAGGAGAGCAAATGACATTACTGTAAACAATCAGAGGTTGTCGCTTATGCGACAACCTCTTTATCTTTTTTAAGTCAATTCAGTAATGCATCAATAATACTATTAATATCATCATTTCGATGTGGATTAACGGCACCATATTGTTCTGCTACCGTCTCCTGAATCACTCCGGCATCAACCAGCTTCTCAGACAACGTTTTTCCATCAGCACAGGGTGTTTGTAAAGCACGAAAGACAACAAACACCATATCATCACGCAGAAACTCACCCACATCACTCATTTGCCGGCTCTTTTCTGTTCCAAATAACCGATAATCTATTGCCTTTTCAAATGCTGTTTCCGGTTCTGCTTCAAAACCCATCAAACGGAGTATCAATGTTGTAAACTCTTCAGCAGAAATTCTCCTGTCCGGTGTGAACGAATCAGATGAGGTGCCTTTGGTAATATTTTCTTCAAAGCAATACATCACATAGGGTGCCCCCCAATGTTCATCAGGAACATCATGAAATATACTGCTTTTTGCATTTTCCAAAGCTTCCTCTTCCGCACCTAAAACCCTCACCAGCATCGCAGCAGCCTGCACACGTGTTAAAGGCGATTCCAGTTCATAACCTTTATCAGTTCCTCGAAATAACCCTAATGCATATAGCGCTTCGGCTTTTTGCTGATGCTCCGCTGCATATGCACCGCAAGAAAAACACACAAAGCACAGACAAAGGCAAAATGTTATGATTTTTTTCATCATTATATTCCTCCCTTGCTCCATCTTTCAAAAACTTGCTGACTGTCACCGATATGATTCATGTTTTCACTACTTTGGATAAGTGTTTGCGTATCATCAAAATCCACTTCCATCGCCTTTAGCTCACGCTTATTTTCATCAGTATACACAAGCCGGACCGAAATTGTCTCATACTCCTTATCATTGCTGATAATCGTCAGTCCGTCAAAGGATACGCAAGAGTTTAAGTACATTCTAACGGCATTTTCACCAACCGGTTTTGTCCCCTGTATAATAATTCCCTCTTCATCCTGAAACATAACAGAGGATAAGCGGAACCAACGCTCTCCCTTATGCCCTTTAATTTTCACCATGGGATAATTCAAATTATCCTTCCCGTCATGGGTGGTCACAATGTTAATAAATGTCACCTCTGCTGATTTTTCCGCCCCCAGCTCCTCCATCCAATCCGTCGCCTGCAGGTCTGAGGTATTCAAAGTAAAGCGTGTCACAAGGTCAATATAAAAATCCAAATCTGTATCTGCCGTCTTTTTGCGAAGCTTAGTCTGATACAGATTATTTCCCAAAGCCTCCACCGGTTGCGGCTCTGCCTGTTCTTTTTGTTCCTCTTTCTCCGTTTCCTGATTTAGAGTAACCTTTGGCTTTTCATTGGTTAAATAGGCATAAATTGTGCTGGAAAGGTCATCCGGGTCATTGGTAATGATTTCATATTTCACCTTTTCTGCATCTATGCGTTTTGACTGTATGCCATTTTTTTCAAAACTAAACTGTACATCGGTAAAGGTTTTTCCGTCACCCTGTCCATATATTTTAAAAACACCAAGAGGATTATTACTATAGTAATTCAGTATTTGATAAAAATCCCCATCTATAATAGGATTAATCGTAAAAAAATCCATAAAGCTGTGTTTTTCTGCAAAGGAAGTGAATCCGCTATCATAAATGTAATAATATTCCAGCTTACCGCCCACACCTTCCAGCGTCAGAATAAAAATCTGATAATTTTTCCAAATGTGCGTCAGCGTACAATGCACTTCGCTCCTGATGTTAGAAATATTCCAGATGTCCGTTCCTCTGTATGAGGTATCTAAGGTTAAATCAAAGCTTAACCTATCTATTAATTGATAGGGCATCGGTTCGGTATCTCTGCGGTATTGAATGGTGCCTGCCACCGGGTCGTAATTTGAAAAGGACGCAGGCAAACCCGGCCGTTTGGCCGTCTCTGTATTTTGATTGTTGGGTGTGGGGGTTGCGGTTGGTCTGGGGGTTGCACTGGGTCTGGGAGTTATTGTAGGAACTGCTGTTGGTTCCGGTGAAGCTGTAGCCTCCGGCGTTGGCTCCGGTGCCGCAGTTACTTCCGGTGATGCCGTAGGCTCTGCCGTTGCCTGGGGTGTAACTTCCGGCTCCTGTGAAGGTTCAGGAGAATTACTTTCCTCTGACACCATTGCTGCATCATTTTCCACAATCAACTGTTCTGCCTCTGCCGTTTCAGCCACACCAACCATAACAGGTGTCAGGGTAGACAAAAGCATTACCACCAATAAAAGAGCTGTTGTTTTTCTTAAAACTTTTTGAATTGTTGTCATTGTTGTCATCTCCTTTTTTATGGTCTGTTTTCATTATATCAAACGCATTTATATAATGTATTTCTATAGCGTATCATTTATATTACTTTTACA
>JAZODT010000006.1:0-5238 GCA_045597205.1 Clostridia bacterium | reverse complement strand
CCGAACGTAACGGGGCAGCTGCACATGGGACACGCATTCGATGAAACCCTGCAGGATATTTTAATCCGTTATAAACGTATGTCCGGTTTTTCAACCCTGTGGGTTCCTGGAACCGACCATGCCGGTATTGCAACACAGATAAAGGTTGAGGCGCAGCTTCGTGAGGAGGAGGGTCTCACACGGTATGACCTAGGACGTGACGAGTTTTTAAAACGAGTATGGGACTGGAAAGAAAAGTACGGTAGCCGTATCATCAATCAGCTTAAAAAGATTGGTTCTTCCTGTGACTGGAGCCGTGAACGCTTCACCATGGACGAAGGTTGTTCCAAGGCTGTAAGAGAGGTTTTTGTAAACCTTTATGATAAAGGTCTTATCTATCGCGGTCCGAGAATTATTAACTGGTGTCCCCATTGTATTACGGCTCTTTCTAACGAAGAAGTTGAACATACTGAACAGGCAGGGCATTTTTGGCATATCAAATATCAGATAAAAGGTACGGATGATTATGTAGTCATTGCAACTACGCGACCCGAAACTTTATTTGGTGATACTGCCGTTGCTGTTAATCCTGAGGATGAAAGATACAGTGCCATCGTTGGAAAAACCTTATGCCTGCCCCTTACCGACAGGGAGATTCCTATTATTGCTGATGAATATGTTGATAAGGAGTTTGGAACTGGTTGTGTTAAAATTACGCCTGCTCACGATCCCAATGACTTTGAGGTAGGCAAACGCCATGACCTTGAAATTATCAAGGTCATGAATGATGATGCCACAATGAATGCATACGCCGGCAAATACGAGGGCATGGATCGTTATGAATGTCGTAAGGCAATGATAAAAGACCTTGAAGAAATGGATCTTTTGGTTAAGGTTGAAGACCATGCACATAACGTAGGCCAGTGTTACCGTTGCGGTACCACCATTGAGCCCATTGTTTCAGACCAGTGGTTTGTTAAAATGCAGCCTTTAGCTGAAGCTGCTATCAAAGCTGTAGATGAAAAACACACCGAGTTCATTCCGGAAAGATTCTCAAAGATATATATGAACTGGATGGAAAATGTATATGATTGGTGTATCTCCCGTCAGCTCTGGTGGGGACACAGAATCCCTGCGTTCTACTGTGATAGCTGCGGAGAGATGACGGTTTCAAAAGAGGATATTACAACTTGTCCTAAGTGTGGTGGCAGCGTAAGACAGGAAGAGGACGTGCTTGATACATGGTTCTCCTCAGCATTATGGCCATTCTCAACACTTGGTTGGCCTGAAAAGACCAAAGACTTTGAATATTTCTATCCCACAAATGTTCTTGTAACAGGATATGATATTATTTTCTTCTGGGTATCGAGAATGATTTTCTCGGCTTGTGAGCATACAGGTCAGGCGCCGTTCAAGCACGTATTCATTCACGGTCTTGTGCGTGACGGTCGGGGTGAAAAAATGTCAAAATCAAAGGGTAACGGTGTTGATCCCCTGCAGATTATCGACATGTACGGAGCAGATGCACTGAGATTTACTCTTGTAACCGGTGTTGCCCCCGGTAACGATATGCGTTTCCCTGTAACCTATGAGCCGCCGGTAGAACCGGGTAAAAATCCCAACGAAAAGGTGAATAAGATTGTTGGTGCGCCCGGCGTTGAAGCCAGCCGTAACTTTGCCAATAAAATCTGGAATGCATCCCGTTTTGTGTTGATGAACTTGACGGTTACAGACCGTAAACTGCCGGATGTATCCGAAATGCAGTTAGAGGATAAATGGATTCTGCACAAGTATAATCAACTGGTGCAGGCTGTTACAGAAAACTTAGACCGTTTTGAGCTGGGCATTGCCGTCGGTAAGCTCTATGACTTTATTTGGGATGAGTTCTGTGACTGGTATATTGAATTGATTAAACCCCGTCTTTACGATGAGGATTGTCCCTCTAACAAAGCGGCACAATATACTCTTTCTTATGTGCTTTCCGGTGCATTGGAATTACTCCATCCCTTTATGCCGTTTATTACAGAAGAAATCTGGCAAAAACTGCCTCACGAGGGCGAAAGCATTGTGATTGCAGCTTGGCCTAAATATAATACCGCTTTGGATTTTGCTAAAGAAGCAGAAGACATGGAACTGATTAAGAGCGCCTTAAAGGCTGTTCGCAATCAGCGCAGCGAAATGAATATTCCGCCTTCTAAAAAAGCGAAAGTATTGATCAAGACTGAAAAAGCGGATGTATTTGCACAAGGTACAATGTTCTTTGAAAAGCTGGCCAGTGCATCTGAGGCTACTGTCGTCAGCAGTGACTTTGTGGCACCTGAAAACGCAGTGTCTTGTGTTGTAGAGGACGCTCACATCTTTATGCCGCTGGATGATTTGGTGGATAAAGAAAAAGAATTAGAACGCTTAACCAAAGAAAAAGAACGTTTATTATCTGAAATTAAGCGTGTAGAAGGCAAACTGAACAATCAGGGCTTTGTAGCAAAAGCACCGGCGCAGGTTGTGGAAGAAGAACGGAAAAAAGAAGAAAAATACCGTGAAATGCTTGCCAAAGTTGAAGAAAGCTTAAAAATGTTCGGTTAAGCCGAATAGGCATGGCAAATGCCATGCCGGAAAGGAATTAAAATGAGCGATATTAAAAACAATCTGCCTGATGAGGCAGAGGAAGTTTCAATTGTAACATTACTGGACGAAGAGGGAAATGAACATGCCTTTGAACATGTCGATTCTTTCCCCTTTAATGGCGAAACCTATGTGGTGCTGATTCCCACGGAGGAAGAAGTGGCCGCCGGAGAAGCAGATGAAGTATTGATTTTCACGCTGCATACTGATGAAGAAGGCAATGAAGCACTTCTTTTTGTAGAGGATGAAGCAGAGCTGGATATGGCTTTTGAAGAATTTAAAAGCCGTATGCAGGATGAATTTGATTTTGAGGATTAAGGCATGAATAAATTATCGTTAAAAGAAGAACTCATCAATTCAATTACTCATGGCTTAGGGGCTGTGCTGGGTGTTGCCGGCACAGTCGTTGCCATTGTTTGGGCAGCGCTTTATGGGGATGGTTATAGCGTGGTGGCTGCATCGGTTTACGGTGCTATGCTCATTATTTTATATACTATGTCCACCCTATATCATGCGTTCACCAACGAAACAGCCAAAAAGGTTTTCAGGGTTTTTGACCATTGTTCCATCTTTTTGCTTATTGCCGGCACCTATACACCCTTTGTTTTAGGACCCTTGCGTGGCGCTTTTGGCTGGACAATTTTTGGCATCATTTGGGGCATGACAGTGCTTGGCGTTGTGTTTAACGCCATTAGTATTGAAAAATTTAAGGTTTTTTCTATGATATGCTATATTGTTATGGGTTGGTTGATTATTATTGCGTTTAAGCCCATGATGGATGTTATCGGTTTCATCCCCGGTATGCTGTTATTGCTGTTGGGCGGTGTGGCTTATACCGTTGGCATTATCTTTTATGCCATGAAAAATGTGCCGTTTATGCATGGCATTTGGCATCTGTTTGTGCTTTTAGGCAGTGTTTTACAATATTTTGCAATATTGTTTTATGCTTTGCCGGCATAATGACCGGTAAAAAGCGGTTTTACCGCGGATAAAATTTTTGGAGGGATTACATAATGGAATTATTTGCATTTGCTCTTTATTTTGTAGCTATGCTGACCATCGGTGTCGTGTTTTTTGCAAAGTCAAAAAATCGTGGTGGTGAAAAGGATTACTTTTTAGGTGGTCGTCAAATGGGCCCGTGGGTTACGGCTATGAGCGCACAGGCTTCGGACATGAGTGCCTGGCTCTTAATGGGATTGCCCGGTAGTATTTTGGCTTTTGGTTTCGGTCAGGCCTGGATTGGTATTGGTTTAGCCATTGGTACGGCGCTGAACTGGATTTTGGTTGCAAAACGTTTGCGTAAGTTTTCAAAGGCTTCCGGTGATGCTATCACCATGCCTCAATATCTATCCAATCGTTTCTTAACGGCAAATCCCGCACTGAAGATTATTTGTGCGGTTGTATTTATGGTGAGTTTCACCTTATATGTTGCGTCGGCTTTTTCTGCCGGTGCAACCGTGTTCCACCAGTTAATTCCTCAGCTCTCTTATGAACTGGAAATGATTATTTTCGTAGCCATCTTGTTGGTTTATACCTTTTTGGGTGGTTTTAAAGCTGTTTGTTGGACCGACTTTTTCCAGGGCCTTTTAATGCTGGTAGCGCTTTTGGCAGTGCCTATTGTTCTTGTTGCGTTTAAGGACATTAACCCCGCACTGTTGCAGAATACAATTGTTGATGCAAAGGGCGTGGAATATAGCTTTGTAGCTAATTTCTTTAATGCCAGCTGGCAGGACATTGTATCCGGTTTGGGTTGGGGTCTTGGTTATTTTGGTATGCCTCACATTTTGGTGCGCTTTATGTCTATTGAAAAGCCCAGCATGGTGAAAAAATCAGCAACAGTTGCTATCATTTGGGTAGTTCTTTCTTTGGGTGCTGCGGTTTTGATTGCTTATTTAGGAAGAATGTTTGTTGGCAACTTCCCTGGCGCAGAAGTGCCTTTTGCACAGTATCTTTTAGAAAACGGCATGCAGGAAACCATCTTCATTCAGCTTTCCAGAGTTATCTTCCCTGCCTTTATTGCCGGTCTTTTATTGGCGGCTATCATTGCAGCTTCAATGTCCACTGCTGATTCTCAGCTTTTGGTTGCCTCTTCATCTTTCACCAGTGATATTTATAAGCCTTTTATCAGAAAACAGGCTTCCGATAAAGAACTGTTATGGGTTGGCCGTTTGGTGGTTGTTATCGTTTCTATTGTTGCTTACTTTATTGCCAGCAGCAAAAGTGATGGTGCACAGGCCATTATGAATATGGTTGGCAATGCTTGGGGTCTCTTTGGTGCGGCTTTTGGCCCCACAATTATTTTCTCTCTGTTCTGGAAGCGTTTTACCTATAAAGGCGCTATTGCCGGTATCGTAGTGGGTGCCGTTGTTGATATTCTGTGGTTATTATACAGTACCACAGGGGTATATGAAATTGTTCCCGGCTTCATCATTGGCGCTATTGCAGCAGTGGTTGTAACCTTGATTGATAAAAAGCCTTCCGCTGAAATTTTAGCACTTTATGATAAAGCGACAGACGCTTCAATTGATGATTAAATAAAAAAGAATAAGCGCAAAGGGGCTGTAGCAAAATGCTACAGCTCCTTTTGGGTGGACGCAAATATCGCAGATTGGACAAACTGAGTCCCGAAGCTGTACA
>JAZODT010000005.1:0-2577 GCA_045597205.1 Clostridia bacterium | reverse complement strand
TAAAAGATTTCATATTCGAAGAATTTTTTAATTTATAAATTACATCTAATTTGTTTTCCGTTCACCGGTTAACCTTTTTTGAACCACGCAGGCTTAGCGTGGTTTTCGTTATACAAAAAGGGTGCTGCATGAATTTTGTTTTGCAGCACCCATATTTTAAACGTTTCTCTTAACAACCGTATCCTTATCTTTTACAATGCAACCGGCAGGAAAAACACCACGCAAAGAAGTTAAGGGGTAAACAGAGGTTGACTGTCCCACAATCGTTCCGGGATTAAGCACCGAGCCACAACCAATATCTGCATTATCACCTAAAATACCACCAATTTTGCGCAATCCTGTTTCATAATTCTCATCCCCGCGAATAACAACCGATTTGCCATCTGCCTTCAGGTTAGAGCAAATAGAACCGGCGCCCATATGGGCATGATTTCCCAAAACAGAATCGCCCACATAATTATAATGCGGCACCTGCACCTTGTTTAAAAGCACACAGTTTTTTAATTCTGTTGAGTTACCGATTACACAGTTTTCACCGGTTATGACTTTACCGCGAATAAAAGCACCCGGTCTTACTTCTGTTCCGCTGCCTAAAATGGCAGGTCCTTCAATGGTTGCCGTAGGATAAATTTTAACATTTTCCCCTACCAGCACATCTTCTGCAATCAAGGTATAGCCGGGGATGCCTTTTGCAATCAGTTCCTTTACAAAATCGCCAATGGCAGAAAGCATCTCCCATGGATAAGTAAAACTGTTAAACCATTCTGCTAAATACGGCGTAACACAATGAAATAATTCACTTGTTTTAACTTGCTTATGCATGGCAATGACCCCTTTCGCTAATAACATCAGCAATTTTTTCAGCATAGGCACGACATTTTTCTTCTGTTTCACTTTCAATCATGACGCGAATCATGGGTTCTGTTCCGCTTTGGCGCAATAACACTCTGCCCTTGTTATCAATCAGTTTTTCAACTTCCAAAACCGCTGCTTTTACTGCTTCGTCATCTAAAACAGCCTGCTTGTCTTTAACCCTAACATTAATCATATACTGGGGATATAACTGAATGTTCTCACACAGTTCAGAAAGCTTCCGCTTAGAATCACAAATTTCTTCTGCCATCATAATAGCAGTTAACAATCCGTCACCAGTTGTAGCATATTTTTTTAAAATAATATGACCGGATTGTTCACCACCTAAGCTGTAATCATTTTTTTGCATACATTCATACACAAAACGGTCGCCCACATTCGTCTGTACGCATTTTATGCCGATTTCTTTTAGACTATTAATTAAACCGCTGTTTGACATAATGGTAGCCACCACAGTGTCATCATTTAAAACGCCTAAGGATTGCAAACGCTTACCTAAAATATACATCATACTGTCGCCGTCAACCACTTTACCGTTTTCATCCACAGCAATACAACGGTCGGCATCACCGTCAAAAGCAAAGCCCACATCCAAATGTTGTTCTTTCACCAATTTGCATAAATTTTCAATGTGCGTTGATCCGCAGCCTTCATTCACATTCAACCCGTTAGGCTCAGCACCTAATACCACGGTTTGAGCGCCCAATGCACCAAAAACGGACTTCGCAATCATCCAGGATGCACCGTTCGCACAGTCTAAACCAATTTTTAAATTCTTATAAGAATGTGATGCTAATGAAATTAAATAACCAACATAACGATTTCTGCCGGATACATAATCCACAATACAACCAATGCGTTCTCTTGTTGCTAAAGGCAAATCTTCACCGGTTACACCTAAAGATAAAAGATCCCCATCCAAATAAGCCTCAATATAGGATGTTGTGGCATCATCTAATTTTTCACCATAGCGATTAATAACCTTAATACCATTATCATGAAAAGGATTGTGTGAAGCCGTAATCATAATACCGCAATCAAACTCATCCTGTCTTGTGACATAAGAAACACTGGGGGTTGTGGTAACATGCAACATATAAGCATCTGCACCAGAAGCCGTAATGCCTGCTGCAATGGAATATTCCAACATATAGCTAGAACGTCGGGTATCTTTACCAATGATAATACGAGGACGGTAACCCACTTTTTGACAACCGGAAAGGGGTGAAGAAAAATACCATCCCAAAAAACGTCCAACCTGATAGGCATGCATAGATGTCAGGTTTCTGTTGGCCTCGCCTCTGAAACCATCGGTTCCAAAATATTTGTTTTTAGGTCTTGTGCCCGATAATTTATGGTCAATGGTTTTTGTGTCTTGTAACAGTTCATCTGCGGTAATACCAAACAATGTACATAATTGCAAAACCTTATCAATCTGCGGCAACGCTTGGTCCATCTCCCACTTGGAAACAGATTGACGAGAAACAAATATTTTTTCTGCCAGTTGCTCTTGAGAAATGTCCGCAGCCATGCGCAATTGTGTAATTTTTTCGCCTATTGTCATGTTTTTCACAACTCCTTATCTTGTATGTTATATCATTCATAATCATTATATTTAAATAATACCAAATTTAACCATTCAGCGCAACCAACCAGAGTTTGATTTTTTCGCAACTTATAGTTGCTTTTTTTCGTTTTTTTTCT
>JAZODT010000004.1:0-26789 GCA_045597205.1 Clostridia bacterium | reverse complement strand
AGAGCATTTGCTATTTTAAGAAAGGTTTCGAGTGCCGGTATTTTTTCTCCTCTCTCAACCATTCCAATATAGTTTGTACTTAAATCTGTTTTCTCAGCCAACTGATCTTGTCTTAACTTTCGTTGGTTTCTGTATTTTCTAATGTTTTTACCGATGGTTTCTAATTTCATCTCACTACCTCCTGATAGTCAACTTCTATCACTATTAGTATAGATGAATAACTCAATTATATAAACAAACCAAACGGAAGATACAATAACTAATGGTGTTGATTTAATACGAATAGTGTAGTATAATATTTGCAAGCAATTATTTTTTAGGAAGTGATTGATTGTGGAACATTATACTGCTTGTTTCTTCGGTCACAGAAAGATTGATGAAACAGAAGATTTAAAAGCTAACCTATATGGAATTATTGAGAATTTGATTGTAAATGAAAAAGTTGATACTTTCCGTTTCGGCAGTAAAAGTGAATTTGATGACTTATGCCATAAAATCGTTACCGAGCTGAAAGAAAAATATCCTCGCATCAAACGGATATATGTCAGGTCGGCATTTCAACATATTCCCGATTGGTATGAAGATAGTCTGCTAAAACATTATGAAAGTACATACTTCCCTGAACATATGGAAAAAGCGGGCAAAGCATCCTATGTGGAACGCAATCAGGAAATGATTAACAAAAGCAAATACTGCGTTGTTCATTACGATGAAAACTATCTTCCCTCAAGACGAAAAAACAGCAGACGGGATTTGTTTGATTATCAACCTAAAAGCGGAACTGCTGTTGCCTATGACTATGCCGTAAAAAAGAAAAGAACTATTATAAATTTATTAATTTAAGAGAAAGAGTACTGTGACAAAAATACAAATTCAACATAAATTGTATTTTCATTCAAAAAAACAAGCATTTTCTTAAATCAATCAAGTGTTTTGTTAGAAAATCATCATGAATATTGAATATATTAGAAATATATAATATTCTTAGAATAATTTGTCTGTCCGAATCTTGTAATTTGGTATATAGCTATTGAAAAAATTATGGCAATGTGATATAATACCAAATGTTGCACAGGCTAATTTACACATACAAAATTTTAAAAATGGTGTAAAAAAGGCGAAGTAACTATATATTAACTGCTTAAACATAAGATAAATCAAGGAGATGTGATATATAATGAAATTAGGTATAGTGGGTTTGCCTAATGTGGGTAAGTCAACATTGTTTAATGCGATTACGCAGGCAGGTGCTGAATCTGCCAACTATCCTTTTTGTACCATTGAGCCTAATGTGGGCGTGGTGCCGGTGCCGGACGAGCGATTGGATAAGCTAGCTGAAATGTATAATCCTCAGAAAGTGACCCATGCGGTGATTGAATTTGTGGATATTGCAGGTCTCGTTAAAGGTGCCAGCCGCGGTGAAGGCTTGGGCAATAAGTTTTTATCTCACATTCGTGAGGTGGATGCCATTGTGCACGTTGTCCGTTGTTTTGAAGATGCAAACATTGTGCATGTGGAGGGCTCTGTTTCTCCTTTGCGTGATGTGGAAACCATTCAACTGGAATTGATTTTTGCTGACCTTGAAATGCTGGAAAAACGCATTGACAGAACGAAGAAAATGATGAAATCCGGCGAGAAGAAATATCAGCAGGAACTGAACTTATTAGAAGAAATGAAAGTGCTTTTAGAAAGTGGCAGTCCTGCAAGAGCTCGTGAATTTTCTGAAGAAGAGGCGGAGCTCATTAAGGATTTACCCTTACTTACCTTAAAACCGGTGCTCTATGCAGCGAATGTTTCGGAAGATGATTTCATTAATGGTATTGAAGATAATCAAATGGTGAAAGAACTGACGGAAATGGCAGAAAAAGAAGGTTCAGAGGTGATGCCCATTTCTGCGAAAATCGAGGAAGATGTTTCGGCATTGGAGCCGGAAGAAAAAATGGAGTTTTTACAAGAGTTGGGGATTAAAGAATCAGGTCTTGACCGTTTGGTGAAGAAAAGCTACAAACTGTTGGGCTTAATCAGCTATTTAACTGCCGGTGAGCCGGAGGTTCGTGCCTGGACCATTACACAGGGCACTAAGGCACCGGGTGCAGCCGGAAAAATCCATACCGACTTTGAAAAAGGCTTTATTCGAGCTGAGGTTGTGGCATATAATGACCTGATGGAATGTGGCGGCATGACAGCGGCCAAAGAAAAAGGCTTGGTGCGCTCTGAAGGCAAGGAATATGTGATGGCAGACGGAGATGTTGTGCTCTTCCGCTTTAACGTGTAAATAGAGATTATTAAATGCGGCAGCGATGCCGCATTTTTTATATTTATATGAAAATATGGTTATAAGCCGTGTGAAGATTTATTGACATTTTGTTAAAAAAAAGATATAATATTTTCATTAGGTTTTTAGGAGGTCATCATAATGGCATACACATTAGCGCAAAAGATTATTAAAGAGCATTTAGTTAGTGGAGAGATGAAAGCCGGCAATGAAATTTCTATCCGGATTGACCAGACACTGACGCAGGATTCCACCGGTACTATGGCATATCTTCAGTTTGAAGCTATGGGCATTGATAAGGTTAAAACGAAAAAATCGGTGGCATATATTGACCATAACACCATTCAGTCTGGTTTTGAAAATGCGGACGACCATAAATATATTCAAACAGTTACTAACAAACATGGTATTTATTTTTCCCGTCCCGGTAACGGTATTTGCCATCAGGTGCAGTTAGAGCGCTTTGGTGTGCCGGGCATGACCCTGTTGGGTTCTGACAGCCATACACCCACCGGTGGCGGTTTAGGTATGCTGGCGATTGGTGCCGGCGGTTTGGATGTGGCTGTTGCTATGGGCGGCGGTGCTTATTACATCACCATGCCCAAAATTTTAAATGTTAAATTAACCGGCAAATTGCGCCCTTGGGTAACAGCAAAAGACGTTATTTTAACCGTTTTGAGAATGCTTTCTGTTAAAGGCGGCGTAGGCAAAATTTTAGAATATACCGGTGAGGGTGTTAAAACTCTTTCTGTGCCGGAACGTGCCACCATCACCAATATGGGTGCTGAGTTGGGTGCAACCACCTCTATTTTCCCCAGTGATGAAACTACTTTGGCATTCTTGAAAGCCCAGGGTCGTGAACAGGACTACACACCCCTTTCGGCAGATAGCGATTGTGTATATGATGAAGAAATTACCGTCAATCTTTCTGATATTGAGCCGCTGGCGGCGCAGCCTCACAGTCCGGATAACGTGCTGGAGGTCAGCAAAATCGGTAAAATTAAGGTGGACCAGGTGGCGATTGGCAGTTGCACTAACTCTTCTTATGCTGATATGATGAAGGTGGCAGCAGTGCTGAAAGGCAAAACTGTTCATCCTGATGTGAGCCTGGTGATTGCCCCCGGTTCCAAGCAGGTGCTCACGATGTTGGCACAGAATGGAGCTTTAGCTGATATGGTTGCTGCGGGTGCTCGTATTTTAGAGTCTGCCTGCGGACCTTGTATTGGTATGGGTCAATCTCCCAAGACCAATGCTATCTCTTTGAGAACCTTTAACCGTAACTTTGAAGGCAGAAGCGGAACGGTTTCTGCTCAGGTATATCTGGTTAGCCCCGAAGTGGCGGCAGCATCTGCTATCACAGGCGTTTTAACAGACCCAAGAGAACTGGGCGAAGCACCCACCGTGACCATGCCGGAAACATTCTTGGCGAACGATAACATGGTGGTGGCACCGGCTGAAAACGGTGCTGAGGTTGAAGTGGTGAGAGGACCTAACATTAAGCCATTCCCCTTAAACACCAAAATGCCGGAAACAGTTACAGGTAAGAGCCTGATTAAAGTGGAAGATAACATTACAACAGACCATATTATGCCTTCTAATGCGAAACTGTTGCCGTTCCGTTCCAACATTCCACATTTAGCAGAATTCTGTTTAACCCCCTGTGACCCGGAATTCCCTGCCCGTGCCAAAGCTAACGGCGGCGGATTTATCATCGGCGGTGTGAACTACGGTCAGGGCTCTTCCCGCGAACATGCGGCACTGGCACCTTTATATTTAGGCATTAAAGGTGTGTTGGCAAAATCCTTTGCCAGAATCCACATGGCGAACCTGATTAATTCCGGTATTTTGCCCTTGGTATTTAAAAATGAAGCCGGATATGATGACATTGATATGGGCGATGAATTGGTGATCCATAATGCGCCTGCACAGATTGCGGCAGGGGAAGAAATTATAGTGGAAAACTTGACAAAGGGTAGGAAGTATGTTACAATTCTTACTGCATCTGACCGCCAGAAAGAAATGCTTTATGCCGGCGGTTTGATTAATTTTATTAAGATGCAGAATCAGTAATTTTTGCATATAAAAAGGGGATATTAATTATGGCAGAGACCATTCAGAGTGCAGCAGAAAAGTTTGCTGCCATTATCGAACAGCAACTTGCGCGTGTGGAAAAAATGAAAGCGCAAAAGGATTTTATTGATTATAGTACGCTTGACACCATTATTATTGGTGTTTGTGGCGGTGATGGCATTGGTCCTGCCATCACCAAAGTAGCACAGCGTATTTTGGAATACTTATTAAAAGATGAAGTGGCAAAGGGTAAGGTTGAGTTTCGTAACATTGATGGGCTCACCATTGAAAACCGTGTAAAAGCCGGCAAAGCCATTCCTGATGATGTTTTGGAAGAATTAAAGGCTTGTCATGTTATTTTAAAAGGCCCAACCACAACACCCCGTGCCGGTGACCCATGGCCCAACATTGAAAGTGCCAATGTGGCTATGCGCAAAGAGCTTGATTTGTTTGCAAATGTGCGCCCCGTTAAAGTACCTGAACAGGGTATTGACTGGACTTTCTTTAGAGAAAACACAGAAGGCGGTTATGCTTTAGGCAGTCAGGGTATTCATTTTAATGATGATTTAGCTATTGACTTTACGGTAACTACCCAGGAGGGCAGTGAGCGTATTGCCCGTGCAGCTTTTGAGTTTGCTAAGAAGAACGGCAAAACCCGAGTAACGGCGGTTACCAAAGCAAACGTTATTAAAACAACCGATGGCAAGTTCTTAAACATCTGCAAAGAGGTTGCCAAAGAATATCCCGACATTGAGTTTGATGACTGGTACATTGATATTATGACGGCGAAGCTGGTGGACGAAAAGAGAAGAACCCAGTTCCAGGTTGTGGTTCTGCCCAATCTTTATGGCGATATTATCACTGATGAAGCTGCAGAATTTCAGGGCGGTGTGGGCACAGCTGGCAGTTCAAACTTAGGTAAGCGTTATGCAATGTTTGAAGCCATTCACGGTTCTGCACCTCGTATGGTGGCAGAGGGTCGTGATAAATATGCAGACCCCTGCAGCATTATCCGTGCAGGTGTGATGCTTTTATCCCACATCGGTTATCAAAAAGAAGCAGATAAACTGGAAAAGGCTTTGGATATTTGCATGTATCAGGAAAAGAAATTGGTGATTACCGGTCGTGATACTGGTGCTACCGGCGAAGAATTCGCTGAATATGTAATGGAGACCATTGCGTCTTTATAAAAAAGGATGTAAGTAAATGAAAAGTGTGAACAGAGATGTTCCGGTTGTTGTTGTGAAACGCCTTCCACGCTATTACCGTTATTTAGGTGAATTACTAAAAAAAGGTGTCGCCCGTGTTTCCTCCGGAGATTTGGGTAAAAAAATGGGCGTTACAGCCTCTCAAATCCGGCAGGATTTTAACTGCTTTGGTGGTTTCGGTCAGCAGGGATATGGATATAGTGTTGAAAAACTGCATAAAGAAATTGGAACCATTTTAGGCTTATCTCAGGGCTATAAAACCATTATTGTTGGTGCGGGCCACTTGGGGCATGCTTTGGCAAATCATTCTAATTTTGCAAAACGAGGTTTTGAATTGGTTGGCATTTTTGATAAAGACCCAGAGCTTGCCGGTCAGATTATTCAAGGGTTGCCGGTTCAGACCATGGATAATTTAGAAAGCTTTTGTGCAGAAAACCGTGTGGATATTGCCATCTTGGCATTGCCGAAACTTGCCATTGAAATGGTGGTGCCCCAGTTGGTTAAATTGGGCATTAAAGGACTTTTGAATTTCTCTTATACCGATATTGCTGTGCCGGATAATGTATCGGTAGAAAATGTCCATTTAAGTGACAGTTTAATGACTCTTTCGTATAAAATTACAGAAAACCAAAAAAATGGGGATTGATACAATCTCCTTTATATGCGCCTGTAGCTCAGTGGATAGAGCACCGGCCTCCGGAGCCGGGTGCGTAGGTTCGATTCCTATCAGGCGTACCAAAAGAGACAAACGCTTTTTATAACATAGTTATAATGATGTTTGTCTCTTTTTCTATGCAAATTTAACATAAAAGGAGAATATGAATTAGCAGAATTGCTTAGGAAAATTTAGGTAGATGAACAAAATTTAATGAATAAAACATTACTATGATGATGTTTTAAAATTGGATATTACAAATTTTGAGCGCATTTTGAGTGAAATCAAGATGTGCTTTTTTTATTTTAAAAGTACAAAGGAGGAAACTTACAATGACAAATAGCGAAATTAGAACTACAAAAAACATCAAACTTAAGGAGGAAGATAAAATGATGAAATTGGATTTGTATGAATCAAGATTGTTTGGTAGAATTTGTTACGGGTTTGGTAGAGATGAAGACGGATATGTTTACATCAAAGATGATGAAGCTAATGTGGTTAGAATGATTTATGACATGGCTATTAATGGTCACAGTTTGCAGAATATTCAGGCAGAATTGTATAACCGTGGGGTTAAATCACCATCAGGTAAAGATAAGTGGACAAGGGACGTTATTGATAAAACTATAAATAACAAAAAGTATTTAGCTTATATTATTTCATTCGAAAATTTCGTTGAAGCATCTATCGAAAAAGAATCTCGTTGCAGATACATCAGAAGTTAGCCTGGGGACAGAATTGCTGATTTGTTATATAATTCTATTATTAAAGTGAAAGGAGAATTGGATATGGACAAATCAGCAATTCAAAATCAGCTAAGGTATATCATTGCAAAAGAGCAGTATATGAAGCCGCTACTGGAAAATGAAATTATAACTGAAGAGGTGTATAACGAAGTATTAGTAAATCTGTATGATGAATTTGAGGTCTGGAGGTATAGCAGAATTCAAAATCCAAGTGTTGAATTTAGAAAGACGAAAAGAGAGACAAGAAACGATTTATTGGAGCGAAATCCAGGATATATTTCTTTAACAGAATTAGCAAGAAGTAAACCACAAAAATCAACAGGTTACACTATTCAAATGTGGTTAAGAGATAGTGGAACCGTTGATTTTCTTTCTTTGTGGGAGAATAAGTACAATGAAAAATTTCTTCCTATTTCGGTAGAATTAAACACTTTAACACCGAAATTGTGGATAAAAGAAACAAATTCTATCGGAATTGTATCAAGGCAGGGAAAGAATGGAGGGACATATGCACATAAAGAAATAGCGATGCATTTTATGTGTTGGCTATCTGCAGAAATGATGCTAAATGTTATAAAAAAATACTTGGAGGTAATGAATGATGAGAAAGATAATTGAGATTCCAGCTACAATTTTCAAACAGCCGACAGATATACATAGTCAGTATAGAGTAGCAGCATACTGTAGGGTTAGTACAGATAAAGAAGAACAAGAGAATAGCCTGGAAAATCAAATTACTTATTACAAGAATAAAATTGAGAGTACGCCTAATTGGACTTTGGTTGATATTTTTGCTGATTTCGGAATAAGTGGAATGAATGATACAAACAGAATTGAATTTCAGAGAATGCTTGAGATGTGTGATAAAGGAAAAATTGATTTGATTATTACAAAATCTATTTCGAGGTTTGCACGGAATACGGTTGACTGTTTAACGCATGTAAGAAAACTAAAGGCGAACAATATAGGAGTCATTTTTGAAAAGGAAGGAATAAACACACTTGATGCTGTAAGTGAAACATTTCTAACATGGTTTAGTGCTTTTGCTCAGGCGGAAAGTGAATCGCTTAGTCAAAATGTAACCAGAGGTAAAAGAATGGGATATAAGGAAGGAAAGTTTGCTTTCCCCTCATTCTTATATGGATATGACAGAGGGGATGGAAAAACACCTGTTATAATTCCAGAACAGGCAGCAATCGTTCGCAAAATCTTTCATATGTACTTGGAGGGAAATTCCATAGGCGGAATTAGGAAATGGCTTAACGATAACAACATAGAAACAACAAAGGGTATCATAATCAAACATATCCAGGATTAGGAAGTGTTAAGAAATTGTCGTTAATGCACCACATAGAATTATTAAGCAAACTTCTTGATGGGGTGAAATGATGAATTGTTGTGAAAAGTGTTTTAAGGATATTGAAATTAAAGCCCTCATAAAGAAGCAAAAAAAAGGGAATTGTGATTTTTGTGGGAGTAAAAATACATATATTTCAGATGTTTCAGAGTGCTTAGAAATTAAAGAAAACTTTGAACGCCTAATAGATGTCTATTCATCGGAAAGTAGTAGACCAGAGGCATTTCCAAAAGAAAAAATGGATTTGTTAAAAAATATTCTGGCATATAAATGGAATATTTTTAATTTACAACCAGATGCTATATATAGATTTTTGACAACGCTTCTTCCGGAAAGATATATGGAACAACCTGAAATTTTTGACAATCCAGTAGGTATATTTGAAGAGATTAATGATGACTATTTGGGAGAGTATTCAATTCTAGGAAAATATCAATGGGAAGATTTTGTTACCGAAATAAAAGAGAAAAATAGATTCCATACCAATATAATAAATAAGGATGTTTTATCAAAAGTTTTACAAGCCTCATTTAAGGTATATAAAAAGGGAACTATATTTTATAGAGCAAGAACTTGTCAGGATGAGAGAGGGTATACCAAAAATGAGATGTGGGCACCACCGCCACAAATGGCCTCTAGTGGAAGAGCAAACCCTGAAGGAATTAGTTGTTTGTATTTGGCTGATTCTATTGACACAACCTTGCACGAAATCAGAGCTGGTATATACGATTATGTAACTGTTGGTAGGTTTGTTTTACAAAAAGATATAGAAGTTGTTAATTTAGCAGACATAGATAAGATAAGTCCATTCAAAGATTTAGATATTAGCTTGATTGCTGCGAACATTCCTCATTTAATTAAGATCGGACAAAACATAGCTAAGCCATTAAGAAGATATGATAGTTCTTTAGATTATTTGCCTACGCAGTATATATGTGATTATATTAAGAGCGAAGGATTTTCAGGTATAGAGTATAAAAGTACGATGCTAAATGCTGGAACTAATTATGCGATATTTAATGAGAAGCTATTTAAGTGCACCAAGACGGAGGTTTACGAGGTGCAATCATTAAACTATGGCTATCAATCTGTTCTAAAGTAAGTATATAATTTTTACAAATGGAATAAACCAATACATAAGTTAATATTAACAAAACCCGACATGCCTCTCCATGATGACTATGTCGGGTTATTTACTAACTATTTATAGAAATGTCACCGATAATGTCACCAATAAAAGAACTGTCACCTTTAGGGTGATAGAAAAGGTGACAGATAAATACGGTGCGGAAAAAATCTGATTAGACATGTGTGAACCCCAATCTGGACCCCAAAATGAACCCTAAAATTAAATACTTTATAAAATTTTTAGTTTATCTAGCGAACAGTAGTTTGTTATATCGACGGAGATTTTAAAGCAAACTTTCGATATGTATACAGCACCAAAAAGTCCCAATAAATGTCCCATTAATTGTCCCATTAATTGTCCCAATAAAATTCGGACAACTACTAAGAACGACACTTTTGTTTTTGGATGTTACTCATAAGGAAATTGACCGTGTTATGCAATTTGCTCTAATTATTGTAAGTGGCAGAAGTGTATCAATGGAATATTTTGCGCGACATTTTTGTTTTTGTGTAAATCAAAACAGGACTAATTTCAAATAGTTTATTTGCTTAAATGGCACCGATTTTGGCACCAATACTGGCACCGATAAAACTTGCCATAAACAGCAAAAATCACCTGCATCTATTATGTACGTGAAAGCCAAAAAAGACATTATTCAAATGAATAATGTCTTTTTTTAGCTAAATTGCCTACGGCACCTAAATGTGCTTCGCACGCTTTTGGCAAATTTAATTTCGCTATTGCGAAGCAATAATTTCGCTTTGCACAAATATGTAAAATTTAGCTTAAAACCGTTACATTTATAGAACAGATATTTATAAATAAATTATGAAAAGGTTTACAAACACGTTAAATTTTGGTATAATTTTATTTAAATAAAGAAATAAACATATTTGCGTTTATAATGGGAAAGATGATAGAAAATGTGTCACATTTTTTGACAGCAAAGGCAAGGTGATAACATGAAAAATATTGACCCTATTGTGCTAAAAGAAACAAAATATATTGCTTGTTGGGTTTTGGTGTTGAGTGTGTTGCTGCAGGCAATTTTTTTAATTATGGGGCAGTGGAACATAACCGTTTTAACAGGCAATTTGTTAAGTGCTATAGCAGGTGTTTTAAATTTTTTTCTAATGGGGCTTACGGTGCAAAAGGCACTTAAAAAAGAAGCGGCTTCCGCTAAAACAGCCGTGAAAGTTTCTCAGCTTTATCGCATGTTTTTATTGGCTGTGGCTGTTATTATTGGTGCCGTAGTGCCGTATTTTCATTTATGGGCGGTGGTGATTCCTCTGTTCTTTCCTAGAATAGCAGTGAGTTTTCGCCCCATGTTTGATAAAAAATAAAATTAACTTTGCATATTTTGGAGATGAGGTCAAGATGAAACGTAAAAGCCGTCTCTTTCGTTTGTTGGATATACTATATATTGCCGTAATGGTGTTGCCTATTGTAGCGGGCATAACACTTAAAGTGCTAACAGCACCAGTAAATACGGGCATACAGATTACCGGCGCCCGTATTTTTATGCGTATTCCCATGCCTGTGCAGGAACTATTAATTACAGAGGCACAGATAAATTCCTGGCTGGTCATGATTTCGCTTTTCGGCTTGTGCCTATATTTAACCCATGGATTAACCACAAAAAACATTTTAAAACGGCAACATTTGGCGGAATGGCTGGTGGAAACGGCAGACAAATTGGTGAAAGGCAGTATGGGAGAATATTTTGCAGGGTTTACACCTTTTGTTATGGCAATTTTAGGTCTTTCCGCTTTTTCCAGTTTGCTATCATTGGTAGGGCTTTATCCGCCTACGTCTGATTTAAATGTTGTAGCCGGTTGGGCAGTGTTGGTTTTTATTTTGATTACTTATTATAAGAGCAAATGCGGTCCGTTGCAATATGTAAAAAGTTTTGCTGAGCCAGTGCCGTTTTTAGCTCCTTTAAACATTATTAGTGAGGTGGCCACACCGGTGTCCATGGCTTTTCGTCACTATGGCAATGTGCTGTCCGGCACCGTTATTTCTGTTTTGGTGGCAACAGGGCTGCAGGGACTTTCACGGCTTTTGTTAGGGTGGATACCCATTTTGGGAGAGCTTTCTATTTTGCAAATTGGTATTCCCGCCATTTTATCTATTTATTTTGATGTGTTTAGCGGTCTTTTGCAGGCCTATATTTTTGCAATGCTGACTATGATGTATATTTCCGGTGGGTTTCCGCTGGAACTTTATTTACAAAAAAAACATAAAAAACAACTTTCAGGAGGTAATGTGTGATGTTAGAACTTGCAATTGGTATTATTTTAGGTGGCTGTGCACTGGGTGCAGGAACAGCAATGATTGCCGGTATCGGTCCCGGTATTGGTGAAGGTAATGCGGTGGCAAAAGCTTGTGAAGCCATTGGCCGTCAGCCGGAGAGTAAGGGCGATGTGACCAGCACCATGCTCATGGGTTGTGCCATTGCAGAAACAACGGGTCTTTATGCTTTGGTTATTGCTATTTTGTTGATTTTTGTTGCCCCTAATCTGTTAGTCAATATTTTACTGAAAGCAATTGGTTAAAAGGAGTCGGGATTATGCTGCAATCATTAGGAGTTATATCTGTCAATCTGTGGCTGATATTGATTTCTCTTTTTAACCTTTTGATTTTATTTTTAATTATCAAAAAGTTTTTGTATGGACAGGTTAAAAAGACGTTAGCAAAGCGAGACAGTGAAATTGCGGAGCGATATGCGGCGGCACAGCAGGCTGAAGAAGCAGCTTTAGAAAGCCAAACCGCATGGACAAAAAAATTACAGGGTGCCCGTGAGGAAGCAGATGCCATTATTTCGAGTGCTACGGAAAATGCACGCTACCGTGAAGACACGATTGTTAGTGATGCTAAAAAACGGGCCGAGGGGATTATCCGTCAGGCAGAGACAGAGGCAGAGCTGACCCGCAAAAAAGCGGAGGAAGGCATTAAACGGGAAATTATAGAAGTATCCGGCGCATTGGCTGAAAAAATGCTGGAGCGTGAAATGAATACAGAGGATCATCGAAAGCTGATAGATTCTTTTATTGAAGAAATAGGTGAAAGCGATGACGGAAATCAGTAAAGAATATGGTACGGCGTTGTTTATGCTGGCTTGTGAAAAAAATGCAGCAAAAGAATATGGCAAGGCGTTATCTGATGCGAAAGCAGTTTTTGAAGAAATGCCTGCGTATCTTACTTTGTTAACATCCCCCAGCATATCGCTTAAAGAGCGGTTGGCTGTTATTGACCAGGGTTTTTCTGATGCGTTGCCGCCAGATGTGGTTTCATACCTTAAGCTTTTATGCGAAAAAGGAAGGCTCAGCTGCTTTTATGAATCAGCAGAAGCCTATCAGGCATTGTTAGATGCATCAGAACAGGTGGTAACTGCTAAGGTAACCAGTGCGGTTGAGCTTAATGAACAGGAAAAAGAACAACTGGGTAAAAAACTCGCCGCACAGTATCATAAAGAGATAATTTTAGAGTGTAATATTGATGAAACCTTGTTGGGCGGTCTTTTGGTTGAAATTGACGGCAAGGTGTTAGACGGCACTTTAAAACGCCGTTTGCGTGATATAAAGGAAGTGATGAGTCAATGAATAGAGGTCCGGAGGAAATCAGCCAGGTTATAAAAGAACAGATAAAAAACTACCAGTCCCGCCTGGAAATGAAAGAAGTAGGTACAGTTATTTTGGTGGGTGACGGCATTGCCCGTGTTTACGGATTGACAGAATGTATGTCCGGTGAGCTGCTTGAATTTGAGGATGGCAGTTATGGTATGGCACAGAATTTAGAGAGTGAGACCGTTTCTGTCGCTTTACTTTCCAATGAGAATGATATACATGAAGGCACCTCGGTACGCCGTACCGGCCGTGTTTTATCGGTGCCGGTGGGCGAAGGGTTTTTAGGCCGTGTTGTGAATGCTTTAGGTAAACCCATTGATGGCAAAGGCCCCATTGAAGCGGTGGCTACCCGTCCGGTGGAAGCAGAAGCCCCCGGTATTATTGAAAGAAAAAGTGTTTCTGTTCCTTTGCAAACGGGCATTAAAGCCATTGACAGTATGATTCCCATAGGCAGAGGACAGCGTGAGCTTATTATTGGTGACCGCCAGACAGGAAAAACCGAAATTGCCATTGATACCATTATTAATCAAAAAAATGAGGATGTTATTTGCATTTATGTGGCAATTGGTCAAAAAAACAGTTCAGTGGTGCAACTTGCCAATGAACTGACCCAGGCAGGTGCCATGGAATATACCATTATTGTCTCCGCCTCGGCATCTGAAACGGCACCGCTACAATATGTGGCGCCTTATGCCGGTTGTGCCATGGCAGAATATTTTAGAGAACAGGGTAAAGATGTTTTAATTATTTATGATGATTTATCCAAGCATGCGGTGGCATACCGTGCGCTATCGTTATTAATTCGTCGCCCACCCGGTCGTGAAGCATATCCCGGTGATGTATTTTATCTCCATTCCCGTTTATTGGAACGTGCGGCTTGTGTCGATCCGGCTTATGGCGGTGGTTCCATTACTGCCTTACCCATTATTGAAACCCAGGCAGGCGATGTTTCGGCCTATATTCCCACTAATGTAATTTCTATTACCGATGGGCAGATATTTTTGGAAACCGACTTGTTTCATGCCGGTATTATGCCGGCTATTAATCCGGGTATTTCTGTTAGCCGTGTTGGTGGTTCGGCGCAGAAAAAGGCTATGAAAAAAGTAGCCGGTGAGTTAAAACTGTTATATTCGCAGTATAGAGAACTGCAGGCGTTTGCCCAGTTCGGCAGTGACTTGGATGCTGATACCAAAGCTCGACTTGCCTTGGGTGAGCGAATTGTGGAGGTTTTAAAGCAGGGCAGGAATACGCCTATTCGTGTAGGTTGCCAGGTGGCGATTGTTTATGCTGTGGTGAATGGTTATTTAAACGATATAGCGGTGAGCGATGTTAAAGTGTATGAAAAACAGCTGTATGAACTGCTTCAAAATAAATACAGCGACTTTTTAAGTCGTGTAGAGGCAGGCTCATGGGAGGATAAGGATATAGAAGACCTTAAGCAGGCACTTTCTGAAATGAAGAGGTGAGGATATGGGTGCAGATATTAAAAAGTTAAGAACCCGTATCAAAAGCGTGCGTTCAACGCTGCATTTAACCAAAGCCATGGGTCTTGTGGCGTCCTCCAAAATCCGCCGTGCTATAGAAGGTATGAACCGTGGCAGAGAATATGCCGAAAGTGTGTTTAAAACGGTGGAAGAATTAGCAGCTTGCAGGGCATGTGCAACCAGTCCATTTATGGCAAAGCGAAGCGGCGAAAAAACCCGTTTGATTGTGATTGCCGGAGACAGAGGATTGGCAGGCGGGTATAATGCCAATGTTTTTCGCTTTGTGAAGGACTATCCCGAAGCAAGAGTGATTCCCATTGGTAAGCGTGCTTGTGACCGGTTTGGCGGCACCTTACGCATGGCGGAAGCCTTTGACTATCGGGAAGCACAGGCAATGGCAAAAACCCTTTGCGAAGAGTTTGCACGGGGTGATTTTGACCGGCTGGGCATTGTTTCGACCACATATATTTCCATGATGTCCCGCGAGACGGACGTGGAGTGGTTGTTGCCTTTGGAAAAACCGGTGGGAAAAGAAAATAACGGCATGATTTTTGAGCCGGATGCCCAATCTTTATTGCCTACTGTTGTACCTGCTTATGTGGGCGGTATCATTTTTGCCAGAGTAAAGGAAAGCTTTGCCTGTGAGGTGGCAGCCCGCCGCGTAGCTATGGATTCTGCGGGCAAAAATGCGCAGCAAATGCTAGATGATTTGGGTCTTCGCTATAATCGGGCAAGACAGAGTGCGATTACGCAGGAAATTACGGAAATTGTAGCCGGTAGCGGCTTATAAGGAGGCGTTTTATATGCAGGAAACAGCAAAAGGTCAGGTGGCACAGGTTATGGGACCAGTTGTTGATGTTTGCTTTAACGAGGGGCATTTACCCTCTATCCATAATGCGCTCACCATGAAAAATGGAGAGAAAACGCTGACGGTAGAGGTGGCGCAGCATATAGGTGATAACGTGGTGCGGTGTATTGCCATGGCATCGACTGATGGGTTAAAGCGTGGGACTGGAGTAACCGATACGGGCAAAGCCATCAGCGTGCCTGTAGGGCGAAAAACCTTGGGCAGAATATTTAACGTGTTAGGCGATACGGTGGATAATCAGCCTTTCACAGATGATGTTCCCCGATGGGACATTCATCGCATGGCACCGGGTTACAGCGAACTTTCTACCAGGGCGGAAATATTAGAGACCGGTATTAAGGTTATTGACTTGATTTGCCCTTATTCTAAGGGCGGTAAAATCGGTTTGTTTGGCGGTGCCGGCGTTGGCAAAACCGTTTTAATTATGGAGTTAATTAATAATATTGCCAAGCAACGTGGCGGTCTTTCAGTTTTCACCGGTGTGGGCGAACGTACCCGTGAAGGTAATGATTTATATAACGAAATGAAAGAATCCGGTGTTTTGGCTAACACCACGTTAGTGTATGGCCAGATGAATGAGCCTCCAGGCGCCAGAATGCGTGTGGCATTATCCGGCCTCACTATGGCAGAATATTTCAGGGATGAAGAGGGGCAGGATGTGCTCTTGTTTATTGATAATATTTTCCGTTTTACCCAGGCAGGCAGTGAGGTTTCGGCACTTTTGGGTCGTATGCCCTCTGCCGTTGGTTATCAACCCACATTGGCAACAGAAATGGGTGATTTGCAGGAACGAATCACTTCTACAAAAAAAGGTTCCATTACGTCTATTCAGGCGGTGTATGTACCGGCGGATGACTTAACTGACCCGGCACCGGCAACCACCTTTGCCCATTTGGATGCCACAACAGTTCTCTCTCGTGATATTGCCTCTTCCGGTATTTATCCGGCGGTTGATCCTTTGGAATCCACCAGCCGTATTCTGTCTCCGGATGTGGTGGGCGAGGAGCATTATTTTGTGGCTCGTGAGGTGCAGAGAATTCTGCAACGGTATCAGGAATTAATGGATATTATCGCCATTATGGGTATGGATGAACTTTCGGATGAAGATAAGCTTTTGGTACAGCGTGCCAGAAAAATTCAGCGCTTTTTATCCCAGCCTTTTGATGTTTCAGAAAAGTTTACCGGCATTCCCGGTGCGTTTGTGCCCCTTAGTGAGACAATCCGCGGTTTTCGCGAGATTATTGAGGGCAAACATGATGATTTGCCGGAATCAGCTTTCTTATTTGTCGGTACAATAGATGAGGCAGTGGAGAAAGGGAAGAAGGTGGCCGGGTGAAAAGCTTTATGCTGATTGTGTCCACACCCCAGGGGGAAATGTTTCATGAACCGGCGGTTAAACTCAGTCTCCGTGGTGCCATGGGCGATTTAGCAATCATGGCGGGGCACACACCGCTGGTTACCACTGTGCAACAAGGGCAGTGCCGGATTGAATTAGAATCCGGTGAAGAAAAAGCGGGACAGACAGAGGGTGGCATTTTAACCGTTGGAAAAGAAAATGTTACATTGCTTTCTGGATGTTTTGAATGGGAATAATTTAAAGAGATTAAACGGGGTGTAGCAAAATGCTATACCCCATTTTAAAGGTAAAGTTTTTGCTTTGCAGTCATAAAACCATTGACTTATTTTGCCTTAAAGAGTAGAATAAAACAGGTGGTTTTTTGAGAAGATTACTTTTAAGTTTTTAATTTAACATGAAGACAAATGCTAATACATAGTTTGTTTTTTTGAGTTATGAGGGATGTTATGAATATTTATTTTGCGCCCTTAGAAGGGATTACCACAGCAGTTTATAGAAATACCCATGCCGAATATTTTGGCGGTGTGGATGCATATTATGCTCCATTTATTACCCCCAGTGATCATGAGAGAATCAGCCGAAAGGGTCTTTATGATGTATTGCCGGAGCGAAACTTAAATCAAAGACTCAAAGTGCAGGTGCTCACCAATCAGGCGCAATCCTTTTTGAAATTTGCCCAAAAGGTTAAATTAACCGGTTACGACGAGGTGAATATAAACATCGGTTGCCCCTTTGAACGAGTGGTACGGAAAGGCAGAGGTGCCGGCTTTTTGCAGGAGCCTGAGGCGCTCAATGCCTTTTTTGAAGAAATTTTCGCTGCATGCGATATGAAGATAACAGTAAAAACCCGAATCGGTTTTGCAAATGGAAATGAAATGGAGAGGCTTTTGGAAATTTTTAATCGATACCCCATTGCCCAGTTGACAATTCACCCCCGAACGAGAAATGATTTTTATAAAAATGTACCGGATATGAAAGTTTTTGAAAAGGTTTATCATGAGTCTTTAAACCCCGTTTGTTATAATGGTGATGTGCTCTTGGTAGAGGATTATCACCGCATTGTAACAACGTATCCTGCTTTAGAAGGGGTTATGATTGGCAGAGGAGCTGTTCAAAATCCGGCTATTTTCAGAGAAATCAAGGGCGGTATGGCGGTGCAGACCAAAGAACTTTATGATTTTTCTAAAAAGCTTGTTACGAATTATTATGAAGAATTACAGTCAGAAACCTTTACGCTGCATAAATTAAAGGAAGTATGGACATATATGCTGCAGTTGTTTCCAGAAGAGAAAAAAACGGCCAAAGCCATAAAAAAAGCCAACACATTGGCAGATTTTATGACAGCCATCCGCTACTTGCCTGCAATATAGAACAAGAGCCGTCAATTAGGACGGCTCTTGTTCTTTTAATATCTTTACAATATGTTTAACGTATAAATCAACCACATCAATATCGGTTAAATGATAGAGCATGCGGGCACCTACCACATCTTCCATTTCGTTTAAAACGGCCTTTCCTTCATGAAACATAAAGTCAATGCCGGCATAGTCAATATCTAAAGCGTCAGTAATTTTTTTAATCATACGTAGTTCGCGGTCTGTTAATTCATATTTTTGAGCAGAACCGCCTAAGCAATAATTGCTGCGAAAATCATTCTCTCGACAACGGAGCATGGCGGCGATAGGCTTTCCGCCTAAAATATATACTCTCAAATCTTTACCTAAGTCAGAAACCGGCTTTTGCAGCAGAAAGGTTTCGTGCTGATAATTCGACAAAATTTTTTGCAAGGTTTCTTGGCTATCAACCCAAAGCACATCTTGCCCTCCGTGACCGTCGCAGGGTTTTATAACTAAGGGATAGCCTAATATCAAACTCCCTTGTAAAGCGTTTTCTTTGTTCGCTAAACGGGTTATGGGGGTGGGAATGTTTAATGTTGATGCAAGTTGCAGGGTTTTAAATTTGTCATTGGCAATAGCTGATACTCTGGCGTTGTTAAATACGCGATAGCCCATCTGCTCTAAACGCTCTGAAAAAGCAGGTTCATCTGCACGCATAATCAAGAAATCCGGTTTGGTAAGAGAAGCACCCTGATATAACAGAGAAAAACTTTCCTGAGCGGTGGAAAAAGAAAAGTCTTCAAAATATTTCAGCGTAATGGTGGCGCCATGTTTTGCACAAGCCTTTTCGTAAAAGGGAATATAATATTTGTTTCTTTCAGCATCATTTCTTCGATAAATCAGGTAGCCTTCCATGGTGTTCATCCTTTACAGTCTAATTCTTTTGCAATATAGCAAAGAATGGATTCAGCAACGTTAATGCCGGTGCAATCATATAAATTTTTAAAATGAGCATTAGAATTAATTTCACATAAAATGGGTTCATCATTTTCCCCAAATAAAAAGTCAACGCCAGCAAAATCCAAACCTAATTTTTGGCAGGCAAGAAGCGCTAATTTTGTTTGTTCATCGGAGGGCATATAGGGCTTCATTTTACCTCCGGCTGTGATGTTGGCACGAAAATCACCGGCATCATTATAGCGTAGCATGGCGGCCACCACCCTGTCGCCCACAACCTGCAGACGGATATCCCGACCGAAACTGGAACGGATAAATTCCTGCATAATAAAGGGTGTGCCTGCCAAAGAGGCAATGCGTTCGGTTGCTTCTTTTAAAGTGTTTGCCAGATACACCTGCCCCCCAAAAGAACCAAAGCATTCTTTTATCACCATGGGAAAGCCTAAAGCGTGGGCCGCTTTTTTTACAAAAGAAAGGTCATTATAGCCTATGTTTGGGTATGTCATAGGGGCGCAAATGGTTTTAGGCATGGGAATGCTACCTGCCAAAGATAAGTGCGTTAGGCTTTTGTCATCACAAAGAGCGATGGCACGGGCGTTGTTAAATAGCCTGAGGCCCATATTCTCCAAAGCCGTTGCCAGACGGATATCTTTATCCCAAAATAACACAAAATCCGGTAGCGATTCAGGTGCGAAAAGAGCAGAGTCGATTTCGTTTAATAAATCGACACCGGTTTTCAACAATAGTTTAATGTTGACATTATCAGCAGCTTTTTTCAGCCAGTCATAATGCTCTTTAAATTTATTTGTTGTCAAAAAATGATTGACAACCAGCCAGCCGGTTTTCATGGTTCTGCCTCGTTTCTGTGGATTTTTTCTTTATTGTATCACAAGCCGGGCGGTGCCGTCAATAAAAAAGGATTTATTTTGGGACGGCTTATAGCGGTCTTTTTTATACCCTTTTGCATATAGTATTTATGAGCCCGATTTGGTAAACGAAAAGCCATGAGCAGACTACGGGCGGAAAGGCTGTGAACAGATTAATGGCATTATCCGACAGAGAACTGCTGGCAAGATTGATTCAGTGCGAAGCCGGTGGCGAGGGAGATAGCGGTATGCGGGCGGTGGCCAGTGTGGTGATGAATCGTGTTCGGGCACCCGGTGGTGAATATGCACGGATTGGCCAGGGAAGTATAAGAAACATAATTTTTCAGCCGGGGCAGTTTACTTGTGTCAAAGAGGTGGTTGCCGGACAATATAATGCGCAAAACATTTACAATATGCGACCGGAGGCTATTCACTTTTCCATTGCGGATTGGGCCATTGCCGGCAACCGGTTATCCCCTTTGGGGCAGGCACTTTGGTTTTTTAATCCCTACAGACCAACCTGTCAGCAAAATTTCCCCAGTCGGGTAGGCGTTTTTGTAACGCGGGTGGTTAATCATTGTTTTTATAATCCGACCGATGCTTATTTTCAGACATAATTCTATTAAGAAAGGAATGTGAAAGCATGGCAAACGAAAACATGCCATACATGCAGGAGGAAAGAGAACAGAATTATACCACGGGGACCTCGCCGGAAACAGGAGGACGCAGTGTGCCGGGTTATTTTTATTCAGCACCACAGGCAAATGGCGTTGGTCAACCAAATCCCGTACCGGAGGAGAACCCTATGTCAGTTGGGAATCCACAGACCACCGAAGAAGCTTATTTAGGTTCTTTTCAAGCAGCGCTGCAGAATAATTTAGGTTATTTTGTAGTGATAGAATTTTTAATTGGCACTAATGGTTTAACTGAAAAAGAAGGCATTTTATATGCTGTTGGAAATAACTTTGTTACTCTTTATGAGCAAGAGACAGACCGTTACATAGTGTGTGATTTGTTTTCGATTAAATTTGTTACCTTTTTCCGCCAAACGCCCAGTGTAAATCGGGGGAACCGTTTGGGTTATGAAGGCGGTAATAACAATCAGACCAGTTATGGCGGCATGGTACCGAGAAGATATTAAGAGTTTTAAAAGCATAAAAACGGGGTTTTAAAACCCCGTTTTTTTATGCTTTATTCAACTTGTTTTGTTTTTTCATTTGTCTAAATTTAAGCGGCGTCATATCCGTATGCTTTCTAAAAATGTCATTAAACCGTTGTTGGCTTGAAAAACCAACAGAAAGCGCCACATCAGAAATTTTAAAATCGGTGTTTTCCAACAATTCTTCGGCGGCTTCAATACGAATTTTTAAAATATAGCTTTTGGGACTGATGCCGAATTTATCTTTAAAGGAATGGGCAAAATAACTGTCTGACAAATAGATATATTTTGCAACCTGAGAGAGCGTTAAATCTTTTGCATAGTTATTATCAATGTATTCTTTGGCAATGTTTAGCAGTTCGTGTAATTTCAAATTGCGGTTTTTTGCACTTTGTTCCCATTCTTGCTTTAAGGTGCGGGATAAAAGAACAAATAATTCCATAATCAAAAGACAACTTAAAAAGTCACCCCAGACCTGAAACTTCATTCGTTCTCTTAAAATTCGATTCATAACATAGATAATATCATTTTTTTTACTTAATTTTAAATAAATGTACGAACCGCTGGACTCGTCTTCAATATAACCTACAAAATCTGTTAACGAATCGTGGTTACCGTCTTTTTTGCTTTTTAATTGAAAATCAAGAACAATCAGTTCACAACTTTCAGATTTAACAATAAATTTGTGCAGTTTTTGAGGCTTTATAATAATAACAGAATTGGGGACCATATTGATATCGATTCCATCAACCACAAAGGTGGCATTTCCTTTTTTGACATATACCATCTCATAATGGTCATGGCGGTTGGGGTTCATACTCCAACTGGTATCGTGAATTTTTTCAATAGCCTTCACCGTGGCTGGCATAAAAGACAGTTTGTCAACCAAATCGTTCCAGGCTTTTGGCAGGTGTTCCTCCATCCTATGTGCTCCTTCCGTTTTTTACGAATTCTGTTTTTTAATATTGTAACACAATAAAAGAACAAAGTCCATACAAAAATAAAAAATTAAAGAGGACATGAATTGAAAAAATTAGTTTCATTTTTTTGCCAAAAGTCTATTGACAACTAATTTTAAAGATAATATAATACAATCAAACTTACTCAAAAGGATGCTTTTGCGAAAGGATACTTTAAACATGAAAAAAAGTGCGAAAAACGTCAATAGCAATCACACAGAGCAGAAAGAAAAAACAGTAAAATTTTGGCCCACGATCATGGAGTTTGCCAAGGGTGAACGCAGACGGATTATTGTAGCGGTTATTTTTTCTATTATCACCGGTGTTTTTGTTGCTGTTCAGCCGCTGATCATTCGATATATTGTAGATGAAGGGATTTCGGCCTTTGATAAGCCTAATGATGTGCGTCTTAAAATCGTCGGCGCTTATTGTATTCTTTATATTATTGCCTCTCTTTTTCGGATAGGTTGTTGGACCATAGGTTATAAACAAACGTTAAAAGCGTTAGAGGGCGCAATTTTTAAAATTCGCTCCCAGTATTTTTATCATGTGGAACATCTTTGCATGCGTTTTCATGAGAGAATATCGGCAGGGGAATTGTACAACAGTTTAATGGGCTCACCTATTGCTAATGTCAAAACATATTTGCAACAGGTGATTTTACATATACCTTATGAAAGTGTATCTTTTGTGATATCCTTGATTGCCCTTATTACTTATGATTGGCTGTTAACACTGGTGTTGCTTTTGGTGGCCATTGTGATGGTGATTTTTAACTGGCTTTCACGAAAGAAAATCCGCAAAATATCTAGTGAATATATTCAAAAAGAGACACAAACCAGCAAATATATTACCGATGTGTTGCATGGTATGGATGCGATTAAAATTTATTCTATTGAAGATAATGTTTTTACCAAATTTAAAGATTATGTGGCCACCATTCGTAATGAAGGCGTGCGACTAACTTATTCTCAATATGTGGCAAGTGTTAAGCCGGAGTTGACAAGCTTTACAGGTACGGCACTTATCTATTTTGTCGGGGCTTTTTCCTGTATTTACAGAGGCGTTTCCACCGGTGTGCTTTTTGCATTTATTTCCAGCATGTCTATTATTTTAAGCACCCTGACAAACTGGCTTAACATTGTCCTTGTTAAACAAAGTGCTGAGAGTGGTTTACGAAAGGTGATGGATGTTTTGCATGCAGAAACATCCACCCCGGAGATTGCGGGGGAAAGAAGACGGGATACCACCGTTGAAAAACAGGCAATGCAGAGAAAAAACAAGCCCTGTATAGAGTTTAACAATGTAGAATTTGCTTATGCAGATTCGCCGGTTTATAAAAACCTTTCCTGCAGCATTGGGTATAATGAAAGTATTGGTTTAGTAGGCTCTAGCGGTAGCGGCAAGAGCACGTTCACCAAGCTGATTATGCGACTTTATGATGTACAGCAGGGCGAGGTAAAAATTCATGGCAGAAATGTTAAGGATTATCAGCTGCATGACCTTCGCTTGACCTTTGGCGTGGTACCGCAGAATCCCTTTATTTTTCAGGGCACGATTATGGATAACATTAAAATTGCCCGGCCGGATTGCGAAAATATAGATATTATTAACGCAATGGAAATCGCCCATGTGCATGAATTTGTGAATGAACTGCCTAAAGGCTGGCATACCGTTATCGGTGATGGCGGCTTGAATCTTTCCGGTGGACAAAAACAACGAATTGCCATTGCGCGTGCGGTTTTGGGCAATCCTGATATTCTTATTTTTGACGAAGCCACCTCTGCTTTAGACAATGTTTCTGAACGGCATATTCAGGAGGCGATGGAAACATTGATGAAAGACCATACCGTTATCATTGTGGCTCATAGACTTTCAACTATTAAAAATGTTGACAGAATTATGGTATTCGATAAAGGTGAAGTTGCAGAAGAGGGTACGTATGATGAACTGGCTCAAAAAGAAGGTGGCATGTTCGCCGCACTTTTAAATCAGTAACGGAGAAATTATATGAAAGATTTGCGCGATTATTTCAAACAACTAGATTATGTTTTGATAGCGATTGTGGCAGCACTTGCGTTGCTGGGTGTTTTAATTATTGTCAGCGCAACGAAATCAGTCGAGAGTGGCCGACAGATTTTGGTACAATCGCTGGCCGTGGGTCTCGGCGCATTGCTCATGTTTATTGTAGCGGCAATGGATTATGAAATATATTCGGACTTGGTTAAATATTTGTATGTTGGCAGTATTTTAATTTTAACTTTTGTGCTACTGTTTGGACAGGGCAAAGAAGAAACCGGTGCCAATAGCTGGATTCGCATTGGTGGTATTGGTATTCAGCCCTCTGAATTGGTGAAGCTAACTTTTTGTATTACCTTTTCTGTTCGCTTGGCCAAAGTGAGAGAAAATATTAATTCCCCCAAAGTGTTGTTGCAACTTTCGCTGCATTTTATTGTGTTGGCGGGATTGGTTATTTTACAGAATGATACGGGAACAGCTTTGGTATTTTTGTTTATGTTTTTAGGCATGTTGTTTGCCGCCGGTCTTTCGTATAAGTATATTCTTGGTGGTGTAGGGGCGCTTTTGGCGTTTATGCCACTTGCATTTTTTGTTTTGATGAAGCCCTATCAGAGAGAGCGTATTTTGGTGTTTTTTAATCCTGAACGGGATGCCTCCGGTTCCGGTTATCAGGTTTTGCAATCCAAAATTGCCATTGGCTCGGGGGAATTTTTAGGCAGAGGGTATATGCAGGGACCACAAAATCAACTGGCTATGTTGCCGGAGAAAGAAACAGACTTCATTTTTGGCGTGTTTGGGGAAGAATTCGGTTTTATTGGCTGTGTTATTGTACTTTTGTTGTTGGTGGTGTTAATCTCTCGCTGTATTTATATTGGTTTGCGGGCTAAGGATGAAGTGGGATATTTTATGTGCATTGGCATTGCCTCAATGTTCATTTTTCACACCTTTGAAAACATTTTTATGTGCATCGGTTTAATGCCGGTGACCGGTATTCCGTTGCCGTTTTTAAGTTATGGAGGCTCCAGTGCCGTCACTAACTTTTTGGCCGTTGGATTAGTGCTTTCTGTATGGAACAGAAGACGCGTTTTAAGATTTTAAACATTTTTTTGATAAAATGCTTGCATTTTGCATTTATATGTGCTATAATGTTACTGTTGCGTTGATGCAATAGTGATTATAAGCATGCGCCCGTAGCTCAGCTGGATAGAGTGCCTGGCTACGAACCAGTAGGTCGGGAGTTCGAATCTCTCCGGGCGCACCAAAACACCCCATGCCCAATAGGGCATGGGGTGTTTTATGTTCCTGGGAATTGAGTGCTACCGGAGGAGTTCGTCGTAGCAACCGAAGAACAAAGCGATTCGGACTGCGAAGCTCGAGCACAGTTGGTGTTTTTGGGCACCGCTAAGAGCGGTCAAAAACACTCTGGCGCAGAGTATCTCTCCGGGCGCACCAAGTTTCGCTTGTTCCGATTTTTTATGTAAAAAAGTTTGTCATAAGAGTATTCTCTCATTTTGGCAATTGCATTTTCTTAACAAAAAAGGCTGAAAATCCAAATAAAAACCAGAAACATATTGAAATCTATTTCGGACTATGATATAATAATAAATGATTATAGATTTTTTACAATTTTTACTTTTATCCTGTGTTTTACCGCATGAACAAAGAAGAGCATTTAGAGGCTATTATAAAATTTAAGGATGCTATCGCAACCGGAAAAAGTCACGACATTTTGGGTTTATAATGGAAGGGCCTTACTTAAACCCCGCAAAGTTGTTTTCACTTCTCTATAGAGGTGATATCGCAAAAGGTAAGCGTGCTGATCTTGTATTGGTCGATCACCGATTAGATGTAAAGCATATCATACTCGGTGGCGAGCAGATACATTAAAGTAATAATAAAAAATTATAAAAGGAGAAGAAAACAATGAGTAATTTTATCACCGATCCGGCAACGAAATTTGATTTCCAACCTCATGAATTTGTTCCTTTCAAGGACAAGAAGGTTTGCGAATATGTTCGTAGCCTCAGCGGCAAAGATCTTGAAAAAAGAGAACCCTGGTGGCATCCCGAATTCAATGTAAAGGTTATGATGAACCCTCATCCCGTTCTGATTGCAACACTCTTTGAGCGTTTAAGAGCAGCTTCAGAAGCAGGCAAAAGCTTTACCATGATTCTCGGTAACCCCGAACCCGATACTTACATTCCGCTGGCACAGCTTATCAATTACTTCGGCATCGACTGTTCTAAGGTTCACTTGGTTGCAGAAGATGAATGGGCAGATGAAGCAGGTAACATCGCTCCTATTACATACGAAGCAGGTTTTGCACACTCTATGATTAAGTATCTCTATATGCAGATTGATGAAAAACTCCGTATGCCTATGGAAAATGTTCACTTCCCGACAAATGCAAACATCAAGGATTATTCCAAGATTATTGATGATATTACAGAAGGCACTGGTGCTGATATTGCTTCTACCTCCCCGGGTTGGGCAGGCCATATGGCATTCGTTGATCCAATTCCGGAATTCATCGGCAGTGGTGATATTGAAGAATGGCTGAACCAGCCGGCACAGATTGTTAAACTGCACCCGATGACCATTATGCAGAACTCTTTAAACGGTACTTTCGGTCAGTCCGGTGATATTGCTAACGTTCCGCCTTGCGCTGCAACCATTGGACCACTCGATGTAATGCGTGCAAAGGAAAGAATTGAGGT
>JAZODT010000003.1:0-13934 GCA_045597205.1 Clostridia bacterium | reverse complement strand
CTAAGACCGCTTGGCCTCCGACTTGCTGTTACCGCCGTGAAAGGGCGGTGTCTTAGCCGCTTGACCAACGGGCCAATGGTAGCGGGAATTGGACTTGAACCCATGACCTATCGGGTATGAACCGATTGCTCTAGCCAGCTGAGCTATGCCGCCATAAACAACATACATTATTTTACTATAAAACATTTTGTTTGTCAACCTTTTTTGTTGAACTTTAAAAAATTTTTTTACTAAATGAAATAGAAAAAATTGTATTGTTTCATTTTGTCTTTCCTTTTTAATATAAAAAAATAGGTTTTGTAATACTTTTGTAAAGTTTTTTTATTATAATAAAAATGGAATGTTATAATTTATCATCACCTACACTATGCAATCTTTTATCAGCTTGCAGAAAAGGAAGTGACCTTGTGCGAAATAAAAAAACTAATTTAGAAGATACACAGGTTGTTCAAACAAAACAAAAACCAAAGCAAAGCCCTATCCATAAAATTAAGCGGGGGTTAACAGTTTGTTGCATTGCTTTTGTGCTAATTGCATCTATTGCTGCCGGTGCTACCCTTGGTTTTATAGATAACAGCACCGATTTAATTGCTCAGGAATATAATCTGGACTTTTCTTCTGTCGTTTATTATATGGATGAGGAAACGGGTCAGCCGGTGGCACTGGAGCGATTATATGCTGAACAAAATCGTGTTTGGGTTGATCTTGAAAACACGCCGGACATGCTGAAAAAAGCCTTTATCGCTATTGAAGATGAACGTTTTGAAAGCCACAAAGGTGTCGATTGGAAGCGAACTTTAGGTGCTACTGTAGGCTTTATTTTTAAAGGGAACAATTCCTATGGCGGCTCTACCATCACCCAACAGCTAATTAAAAATGTTACCGGTGATAACAAACGCTCTCCCATTCGAAAAGTTCAGGAAATTATTCGAGCTTTAAATTTAGAACGTAAAATGACTAAAGACCAGATTGTGGAAATGTATATGAACACCATTTATTTGGGACAGGGTTGCCACGGTGTGCAAACCGCCGCCAATATATACTACAGCAAAGATGTTTCTGAATTATCTTTGGCAGAATGTGCGTCCATTGCCGGCATCACACAATATCCCAGTAAATATGACCCCTTACTTAATTACGAAGCTCACAAACAAAAACAAGAACTTGTGCTGGGTAAAATGCTGGAGTTAGGCTATATAACACAAGAAGAGCACGATGCGGCAGTAGCCGAAGAGCTGAAGCTGGTGAAAGGAACTGTTAAAACTGATAAAACCGTTGCCCAGTCTTATTATATTGACAAAATCATCGAAGATGTTATGAACGACTTGATGACGCGGAATAAAATGACCGAAAGTGCAGCCACAAAAGCCATTTTTAAAGGCGGTCTTAAAATTTATGCCAACATTGACCCAAAAGTGCAGAGCGCAATGGAAAAAGTGTTTGAAAATGATAAAAACTTCCCCGGCTCTGGCGAAAATAAACCCCAGGCTTCTATGGCTATTATTGATCCTTATACCGGTCATGTCAAAGGCATTGTGGGCGGTCGGGGTGAAAAAACAGGCAATCGCGTATTAAACCGAACCACCACTCTCCGTCAACCCGGTTCTTCCATTAAACCCTTGTCTGTATATGCCCCCTCTATTGAATATGGTTTAATTACCCCAGCCACCATGGTTGACGATACGCCGCTGACCATTGGTGATTGGTCCCCTAAAAATGCGGATAGTGATTTCTTAGGCCCCATTACTGCCCGTGTGGCGCTGGAAAAATCCAGAAACATTCCGGCCGTACGAATTTTAGACGAATTAACGGTAAACCGTTCTTATGATTTTATGACAAAAAATTTAGGGTTTACCACTTTAATTAGTTCTGAAAAACGCGAAGATAATAAAACCTATTCTGATAAATTTTTAAGTTCATTAGGTTTAGGCGGTTTAACCGACGGCGTTTCTGTTTTAGAGATGACGGCAGCCTATGCTCCATTTGTAAACGGTGGCATATATACAGAGCCAACAACATATACTAAAGTAATTGATGCAAATGGACGAGTTATTTTAGAAAATAAACCCCAAAGTCATCGTGCTATGAGCGAAACCACGGCCTATACCATGGCACAGATGCTTTCCGGTGTTGTCCGTTACGGAACAGGTGCCAGTGCAAGACTTTCCAATGTATCTTTCAGCGGCGGTAAAACCGGTACAACAGATAAGGATACCAACCGTTGGTTTGCCGGTTTCACACCCAATTATGTGGGTGTCGTCTGGTTTGGTTATGATACGCCAAAGTCCATGACCGGTTTAGGCAATCCTTGTCTTTCTGTTTGGAAAAAAGTAATGGATACCATCCACGCCGGTGAACAAATTAAAACAATCCCCATTCCCCGCAACATGGTAGAACGGGTCATTTGTCAGGTTAGCGGAAAAGTTGCCACCGCTGATTGTGATAACACCCGCACAGAATACTTTAAGGCAGGCACACAACCGAACAGCTTCTGTTCCTCTCATCAAGAGCCAGAGCCCGAGGATGTGATCGACGATAATATTCAAAGCACTGAGCAAGGGTTAAATAGCACCGAACCCGGTTCCGGCGCTCAAAACCCGCCGGCAGAAGGCGAGCCCATTGTGCCCGATGCTGATGGCAATGAATCACAAGACTCTACAACCACCCCTTCTTCCCAACAGGCTAGTGTGCCGGTGGCAGATGATGAATCTCAATATTGGTGGAGCGGTGATGAATAAAAAACACCATAAAACTGTTAAGGTATATGGGTAAAAGTCAGGAAAGGAATTATATTTATGGCAAAAGATTATAAAAATCAATATGAATATTGGTGTCAGAATGCAAATGAGAGTACAAAAGCAGAGCTTTTAGCAATTGCAAATGACGAAAATGAAATTAAAGAACGGTTTTATAAAGATTTAGAGTTTGGCACCGCCGGCTTAAGAGGCATTTTAGGTGCTGGCAGTAACCGAATGAATGTTTACACTGTTAAACGTGCCACACAGGGACTTGCCTCCTATATTCTGCAAAAGGGCAAGAAAGAAGCACATCGCGGTGTTGCCATTTCCTATGATTGTCGGCATTTTTCTAAAGAATTTGCCTGGGAAGCTGCTTCTGTTTTAGCCGCCAACGGCATTAACGTGTGGATTTATTCTGAAATGCAGCCCACACCTGCCCTCTCTTTTGCTGTTAGACATTTAAAAACTTTTTCCGGCATTATGATTACGGCCAGCCATAATCCCGCTAATTATAACGGTTACAAAGTATATGGCGAGGATGGGGCACAAATGAATGTGGCAGATTCTGCCATTGTTCTTTCCTTTATTGAAAAAACAGATATTTTCACCGGTGTTCTCAGCATGGATATTGCAGAAGCAAAAAAGGCTGGTTTAATTACCGTAATAGACGAAGACGTTCTTAGCCCTTATTTAAATGCTGTACATGCCTGTATAAAAGACAAGGCTTTAATTCAGGAAATGGCTTCCTCTCTTAAAATTGTTTTCACACCCTTTCACGGCACTGGTTATAAGCCTGTTATGCGCGCCCTTGCTGATGCCGGATTTTCTGAGGTTTATCCCGTAGAGGCGCAAGCTATCCCCGACCCTAATTTTTCGACGGTTAAATCCCCCAATCCGGAGGACCCTGAGGGCTTTGCCATGAGCATTGAACTTGCAAAAGAAAAAAATGCAGATATTATTATTGGTACTGATCCGGATTCTGACCGAATCGGCGTTCTTTGCAAAACCAATTCCGGTTACACCGCATTAAACGGTAACCAAACCGGTATTTTGCTGACAGAATATGTTCTGTCTCAGCAAGCAAAAAAAGGCCTAAAGCCTGAGGATTATATTGTCAGTACTGTTGTTTCTACCGGCATGGTAGAAAAAATTGCCGCTTTTTATGGCATTAAGTTATATCGGGTTTATACTGGTTTTAAATTTATTGCCGGTATTATTAAAGACCACGAAATAAACCCTGATGGCGGCAGTTATCACTTTGGATTTGAAGAAAGCTTCGGCTATCTCCCCGGTACTTATGCGCGTGATAAAGATGCTGTCAGCGCTGCACTACTCGTCTGTGAAGCCGCAGCCTATTATAAAAAACAGGGCATGACATTAGCCGACGCATTAAAGTCCTTACAAGAAAAATATGGTTATTATGCTGAACATACCGAATCCATTTACATGGAAGGCATTGATGGCATGGAGCGGATGAATGCACTCTTAGCCCGTGTTTCTGCCAATCCCTTCCGCCAAATTGGCGATGTTAACATAACGGCATTTAGAAATTATAAAGAAGGCATTCGTTATGATTTTGTAAACGATTCTAAAGAAGCATTGCCCCTAGAGCCTTCCAATGTTCTTTATTTTGAGCCGGAAGACGGCGGTTTCTTTATTCTTCGCCCCTCCGGTACTGAGCCGAAAATCAAACTGTATTTCTCCGTTGTGGGAACAGACAGTACCGACGCTGCTAATAAATTGCTTGCATTGCGAAAAGCAGCAAGAGAAGCTTTATTATAACAACTAAAGGGGCTATAGCATTTTGCTACAGCCCCTTTCACTATTTGACAGTGGACAGAGAACTGAGTATAATATTCGTATAATGTTATGCTAAAGGAGGCCCCATGAACTGTTACGATTTTGATAAAACCATTTATAAAAGCGACAGCAGTTGCGATTTTTATTTATATTGCTTGCGGCACCACCCTAAAATATTGCGTCGCCTGCCCCAGCAAGCCATGGCTTTTTTTGGGCACTATGTTTTGCACAATATGACCAAAACTCAAATGAAAGAGGTATTTTACCGCTATTTTCGTGATATCCCGGATATAGATACAACACTTTCTCGCTTTTGGGATAAACATTTGAAAAAAATACAATTTTTTTATTCTAACCAGCAGGCTGAAGATGATGTGATTATTTCTGCATCACCGGAATTTTTCTTAAAGCCAGCTTGTGAAAAATTAGGTATCCGTCACCTAATCGCTTCTCCGGTTGATCCCAAAACCGGTACTTATAACGGTGAAAACTGTCACGGAAAAGAAAAAGTAACACGCTTCCGTGCCGTTTTTCCAGATGCGCTGGTAGAAGAATTTTATTCCGATTCCCTCTCCGATACGCCCATGGCAGAATTAGCACAAACAGCTTATCTGGTAAATGGAAAATACATATCTCCTTGGCCAAACAAGAAAAGTATTAATCCCCTAAGGTAAAAGGCTGCCCTTGCATTCCCATGGGTTTTATGGTACAATGAATGAAGATTTAGACAAAAGCGAGGAAAAGTCATGTATCAGGATATAACAAAACAAGCTAACACTGCCATTTGTGAATTAATTGAGGTTGCCGATTTAAAAGCAGGCGACCTTTTGGTGATAGGCTGTTCCACCAGCGAGGTCGATGGCGAAAAAATCGGCAAGGGTTCCAGCATTGACATTGCTCACGCTCTTTATGCCGGCATTGCGCCGGTTTTAGCCGAAAAAGGTATTTTTTTGGCCGCACAATGTTGTGAACATTTAAACCGCGCCGTGATCATTGAAGCTGAAGCAGCAGAAAAATTTGGTTATGAACCGGTCAATGTTGTGCCGCAACCCAAAGCTGGCGGCTCTTTTGCCACCACCGTTTACGAACGGATGGTGTCACCCGTTGCCGTTGAGGGTGTGCGTGCCAAAGCCGGATTAGACATTGGTGGTACATTAATTGGTATGCAGCTCAAAAATGTTGCTGTGCCGGTGCGCCTTTCTTTAGATATGATTGGCAAGGCGCGGATTCTATGTGCCAGAACCCGCCCGAAATTTATTGGCGGCGTTCGTGCGCATTATGATGAAGCTAAGCTGTAATGAAACCCCTTAAACTTTGCATATAATGAATAAAAACGCATAGAAAGCGAGGCTTGTAAATGGATTTTATTAAAGCCATTATTTTAGGCATTGTAGAAGGTATCACCGAATGGCTCCCTATCAGCAGTACAGGTCATATGATTTTGGTTAATGAATTTATGAATACAAAAGTCGGCTTTTTAACCGAGGATTTGTTTCTCTACGGCATACAATTAGGTGCCATTTTAGCTATTGTGACCTTATATTTTCACAAACTGAATCCGTTTGCACCATCAAAAAACAAAGAAGAAAAGCAAGAAACCTGGCAAATGTGGTTTAAAGTGGTTGTGGCTTGCCTACCGGCGGCGATTATTGGTCTTTTGCTCAACGATTTTATGGAGCATTTTGAAAACCCATGGGTGATCAGCGCCACTCTGATTATTTACGGTATTGCCTTTCTCTTTATCGAACAGCGGGAGAAAACAGCCAAAATCACCACCACCGGTAATATGACCTATAAAACGGCCCTGTGGATTGGTTTATTTCAGGTTCTTTCTATTGTGCCGGGCACTTCCCGCTCCGGTGCTACGATTTTAGGTGCCATGCTGCTAGGCTGTTCCCGCGAGATGTCGGCCGAATTTTCTTTCTTTTTGGCCATTCCGGTTATGGTGGGTGTCAGCCTGTTAAAACTTGTAACCAATGACTATTTAATGTTGGGAACCGATTGGGTGCTCCTAGCTTTAGGCATGGTGATTGCTTACTTAATTTCTATGGCCTCAGTTAAATTTTTAGTGGGTTATGTGAAACGGCACGATTTTAAGTTGTTCGGTTGGTATCGCATCATTTTAGGTTTGATTGTTATTTTATATTTCTCAATTTTTTAATTTATAAAAAAGAGGCTGTAGCAAATAAATTTTTTGCTACAGCTTTTAATTTTATAATAATAGTTTTCCATCCTCTGCCATAATTTTGGTGCGATGGATTTCATAGTCTCCTGCCACAAAACCGTCTATGTATTGTTCCATAGCAGAGAGCACCAAATCCGGCTTTACATTAGCCACAGGACCGGCGGAAAGAACCATAGTCAAGCACTCCCCATCGGCTTTTAAAGATGCAATGTCCGGCAAAATATCCGTATCCTCCGTTTTCCGCTTTGTTTTCTTTTCAACAATCACAGTCTCTCTTGCCATAAAGGCTTCTGCCTGTTCTGAAGACACTTCCATATGCAGCATTACCTTATATTCTGCCCAGCGGATGTCTGCTAGCTTTTTCATGCCGGGTATCCGCTCCGCCGCACCGTTAATACATAAACCAATGGGCAGTTTTTGATTCAGTTCGTCAATATCCTCTCGCTTTAAGGGGCGTTCCACCTCGGCATCCATATATTCACATTCGCTGGTGAGTCCCACCGAAAGGGGCAAACCAATGGCCATTTTGGGATGGGGATTAAACCCTTCGGAATAAGAAAGCGGAATGCCGGCACGCTTAAAAGAACGGGAGAAAAGCCGAATTAAGTCCAAATGAGAAATATATTTTGCTTCACCGTATTTTGCATAACAAAACCTATACTTAATCACAAACGCCACCTCCCCCGAATTGCTTTACGCCGCATCCACTGCACTGTTCCCTACAGTTCACGGTTAATTCACCGCGCTTTGCCTTTTCATTTTCTCTCTCTAAAAATGCACGCGAAACACCGGGATCAATAATTTCCCAAGGCAGAATTTCATCATAACTACGTTCCCTACGGTTATAAAAATCAGGGGCAATGCCCTCTTGTCTAAAAGCCTCCATCCACAAATCATATCGGAAGCATTCATGCCAGGCATCAAAACGGGCGCCTAACTTATGCGCACGCAAAAGCACTCTAGAAAGCCGTCTGTCACCTCGGGCAAACACACCCTCTAACACACTGAGCTGTGCTTCGTGCCAGTTATACACAATAGCCTTATCATGAATTTCATCCTTAATCCAATGTTGCTTGTCCCGCAGGGTTTCAATATCATCCTGGGCAGCCCACTGGAAGGGTGTAAAAGGTTTGGGCACAAAAGAAGAAGCCGAAATTGTAACACGCAGACCTTTATTTCTTAAATGTTTAGGCGTTTCCTTATAGGCTCGTACCACTTTTTCTGCCAAATGAGCAATAGCCTGCACATCTTCTTTTGTCTCGGTGGGAAGACCTATCATAAAATATAACTTCACACCGCTATAGCCACCGGCAAAAGCCAAGGACACCGACCGCATTAAATCCTCTTCCGTAACGCCTTTATTAATCACATCACGCATGCGCTGAGAGCCTGCCTCCGGCGCAAAAGTAAGACCGCTTTTACGCACCTTTTGCACTTTTTGCATTAAATCCATAGAAAAACTATCAATACGCAGGGAGGGCAAGCTTAAATTAATCTTTTTATCCACCGTCAGTTCCAAAAGTCCCTCTGTCAATTCCTCTAAACCTGTATAGTCACTGGTAGAGAGGCTGGACATAGAAATTTCTTCATAGCCGGTATTGTCAATGAGTTTTTCTGCCAGTTCCAAAAGCCGTTTAGGGCTCTTTTCACGCACCGGACGATAAATCATTCCCGCCTGGCAAAAGCGGCAACCCCGAATGCAGCCGCGAAACAGCTCTAATGTAATACGATCATGTATAATTTCCATATTGGGCACAATAATATTGTCAGGATAATAGACCTTGTCCATATCCCGGATGTATTGCTTTTTCACCCGCTCCGGTGCTTTGGGGTGGTTGGGTTTCATCTCCTTAATGGTGCCGTCTTCATGATAAGAAATATCATAAAATTCCGGCACGTAAATGCCTCTGATGGAAGCAATGGCTTCTAAAAATGTACGCTTAGGCTGGCCGGACTGTTTCCACTTGCGATAAGCATCCATCACCTCTAAAATCTGCTCTTCGCTTTCACCAATCATAAAAAAGTCCATAATGTCGGCAAGCGGTTCAGGGTTATAGGCACAGGGTCCGCCGGCATAAATAATGGGGTCTTCTTCCTTTCGTTCTTCCCGCAAAGGGGCAATGCCGGATAAATCCAACATATTAATAATGTTAGAATAGCTCATTTCATATTGCAGCGTAAATCCCACAATGTCAAAATCTGCCACCTTAGTTCTTGTTTCAATAGAAAATAACGGAATATTCTGTTCCCGCATTTTTTCTTCCATATCCACCCAGGGTGCAAAAACACGCTCGCAATAAATATCCTTTTGTTCATTCAACAAATGGTAAAGAATTTTAATACCCAAATGGGACATGCCAATCTCATACACATCAGGAAAACAAAAAGCAAAACGGATATAAACCTCCGCTAAATCTTTATGTACGCTATTATACTCCGAACCCACATAACGAGCCGGTTTTTGCACCTCTTTTAAAATTCCATCCAAATTCATATTTTCTTCCTTTCAATCCCTTAAAGGCGGTGTCTCATTATTTTCCCAAAATTGTATTTAAATACGTCAAAGAATAAAAATTATGGTCAATACAGTTGGATAAAAGACCCGTAACATGACTTTCCAATTCTTCTAAAACATCCGATGACAGCCGAAAGGCAAAGGCCTTTTTATCGTCAGAAGAGAGTACGTGCCGCATAGCTGAAACACAGGAAGAAGAAATGGCTCGCCCTGCCTCCAGCTCTTTTTGGCAGGATGCACAAAGCAAACCACCCGCAGAGGAAGAAAAATAAGCGGCTTCGGCATTGCCACAGGAAACGCACTCAAAAAGACAGGGAGAAAAGCCTAAAAACTCTAAAAGTTTCAGTTCATATACGCACTTAACTGTCCGTAGTTCTCCACCCCAACGTGCAAACAGGTAAAAGGTGTTTAAAAACAAGGAAAGGAGACGTTCTGTCCCTTCCTCCTCCTGAATGACATAACCCGTTAAATCCGCTATATATGTAGCGAAAGCCAGCCTTTCAATGTTACTTGTCAGACTGTAAAAACTCTCTAAAAGCTCGCAACTGTTCACCTTATAAAGTTCTTTGCCGGGATATAGCAAAAATTCGCTATAGGCAAAAAGTGCCGTGCCGGCAGCTAACTTGTTTTTAAAGCCTCTGGCTCCCCGCGCCGAAGCACGAATCACGCCCAAATCTTTGGTGAAAATCGTCAGCATCAGGTCGTTGTCTTTAACCTTGGTTCTGCGAATCACTACGCCGCTGGTCTTGATTATCTCCATACACATCACTGTTTTCCTTGACATTTATACTTTGCTTATATAACAAATAGCAGTCAATACTGCCGGTTTTTGAAAAAAGATTCCATGCTAAATTCTCCATTTTTCTTCCGCCTTTCTTCATAGCCTACTACTATTTTGACTGAGAAAAGACGGAATATACCATGAAAAAAATGCAAGAAAACGAATAAATTTTTATTCGCCGGTATATCCAAAATTTCGCAACAGACCTTCTTTGTTGCGCCAATCATCTTTCACTTTAACCCAAAGTTTTAAAAGCACTTTTTTATCCAGCATTTTCTCTATGTCGGCTCTTGCCATAGAGCCTGCCTCTTTAAGCACTAAACCACCTTTGCCAATCACAATGCCTTTATGACTTTGCCGTTCGCAATAAATATTCACTTCAATTTCACAAAGCGTTTCCTTTTCTTTCATAGAAAAAACTTCAATAGCAATGCCGTGAGGAACTTCTTTATCTAAAAGATGCAATAGCTTTTCCCGAACAAGCTCTGCCACCACCTGCCGTTCCGGTTGGTCGGTAACAGCATCCTCCGGAAAATACATCGGTCCTTCTTGCATATAGCCTTCAATTTCTTTAAGAAGCATATCCACACCATCATCCCGGCGAGCAGAAATCATATGAACTGCCGCAAAATCATAAGCCTTCTGATAAGCAGCAATGACAGGCAACAACTTTTCCTTTTTCACACAATCAATTTTGTTAATCACCAAAATCACCGGAATGCCTGTTTGCTTTAGGTCTTCCATAATTTTTTCTTCTGTTTTGCCCGGCGTCATATCCGGCTCTACCAAAAACAGCACCACATCTGCATCACGCATGGCGTTATCTGCTGATTTCATCATGGTTTCACCCAGCTTGGTAAAGGGTTTGTGAATCCCCGGGGTGTCAACAAATACAATCTGCATTTCCTCACGGTTCCACACCCCTAAAATGTTATTACGAGTGGTTTGCGGTTTGCTGGATATAATGGCAATTTTTTGCCCGATGATCTGATTCAATAAAGTGGATTTGCCCACATTCGGGCGACCCACAATACTGACGAAGCCTGATTTAAATTCACTCATTATTTTTTCCTTTCTTCACGCGTTTTCCCTTAAACAAAACTGTCAGACCAAACTTGGGCAACGCCATCATTCGAAAAAAGCGAGAAGGCTGCTTCTTTAACCGATAAAACCACTCAAGGCCCGCTTTTTGATATTTCTCGGGCGCACGTTCCACCGTACCCGCCCACACGTCTAAACTACCGCCAACGCCTAAGAGCAATCTGGCACCAGTTTCTTCTCCATGTTCTGCAATCCATTTTTCCTGTTTGGGAGCACCTAAGCATACAAATAAAATATCCGGTTTTTTCTCCCTGATATCAGCAATAATCTTTTTTTCTTTTTCTGCGTCAAAATATCCGTCTGCAAAGCCAACCACTTGTAAATCTACATATTGTTTTTTTAAATTTTCAATGGCCATTTTTGCTACGCCGGGCTTGCCCCCAAAGAAATATAATGTATAGCCCTCACGATTGGCTTCCTCAATTAACCGACAGGACAAATCAAAACCGGCGACACGCTCAGCAAGGGGGGCTTTGAGAATTTTAGAGGCATATACCACACCAATGCCGTCTGCTACAACCAAATCTGCACCATTTAACAGTTTACAAAATTCTTCATCTTTATAAGCGGCATAAATAATTTCAGAATTAGGGGTAAAAACTGCGTGGGCTTTTTCTACTAACAAAAAATTTTTAGCACGGCTAACGGCTTCATCCATGGTTACAGCATCGACTAAAACCCCTAAAATATCAATTTTATTCAAAGGAAAATCCCTCCTCTGTGTTTGTTTAAATATATATTACTAATATATCATAATCTAACCAAAAATTCAATAGAAACCTGTTTTTTTGCCCTATTTCTCTCTTTTTATTAAAAATACAAATATTTTGGATTTTATAGTTGACTTTTCATTGTTTTCGTTGTATAATAAGTTCATAATCCAAAATTTCTAATAGTTTCGGAGGTTTTTTATGAAAAAGCAACGGGTAGATTCCTTACAATTTAAACTTAAAATGCTACGGGTAGAAGCAGGAAAATCGCAAGAAGAATTTGCGCAAGAACTGGGCATTTCCCGTAGCGCTCTTGCAAATTATGAAACCGGCAAACGGCATCCGGATGTAAAAATTCTCGCTAAAATTGCCTCTTTAAGTCATGTTATGTTAGACTTTTTATTAGAACATTCTCAAAATCAAGCTGTTGCTTTTCACGAAAGCGGTGTGAATCAAACAGATGCCGTTAAACAACTAATGCAGCAAAAAGAAAATTGTTTAAACATAACCCATCTTGCCACCGAGCATAAAATCAGTTTAATCGAATATTATGATTATATCCTGTCAAAGCACCCGCAAGCTAATAAATATAACATGCCGTAACAGTTTTAAATCAAAACAAAAAGTGGCCGTGATACCATTGTGTCACAGCCACTTTAGTCTTTTTAAAACTAAAGCAATTTTTTATGTTTTATTTTTACCTAACCTATTGACAAAAAAACATCCTCAGTGTATAATAATTTATTGTGAAAAAGAAATTTACATATTATAGGGGTATGATGTAATGGTAACATGCCGGTCTCCAAAGCCGTGTCCCTATGTTGCAAATACTGCTTAATAAAAACTTAATATGGCGCTCTTTAGGGGTATGATGTAATGGTAACATGCCGGTCTCCAAAACCGTTCTTGAGGGTTCGAGTCCTTCTACCCCTGCCAATATATTTGGCTCAAACACTGGGTTTGAGCCATTTTTTATTGTCAAAAATCGAGAGCAGCAATCTTCATTTTTTTGAGCATCAATAGCAATTTTTAATAATTTTAGGTTATATTTCTGATAACGGCGCGTGGTCTTGTGATTCAAACAATTATGCCTGAAATGAGCATCAATTTCGCCTGTAGAGAACAATTCTGCAAAAATATTTTTAATTCTTGCAGATATCATTTCCCCAAATACAATTTGGCTTTCCTTTGGTTACTGTATAACACATTTAAAAGTTACGGCACGGAGAAAATCCGTGCCTTTTTATCCATATAGAATATAATGCTTTTTAAAAATTTATTTTTTATTTTTGTATATCAGAAACGAATACACAGTCGGAATAATAACAAGTGCAAAGATTATTGCCATAAACAGAAATGTTAAATTAAATAGTCCTGCTATCGTCATTATAATACCGCCTGCTATCCAAATCTTTCCTGCAAGTTTGTGTGTCTTATCCCAATTTTCTTCATCGTGTAATGTCCATGGGAGTTTGATTCCTATTGTGTAATTCTGTTTGCATTTTGGGAGAATAAAACCGAGAACTAAAAATAAAACTCCCATAAAGACAGGCATAATGTTTTCAACATTCACCTTATATCCCAATGCATTACCATAAATACATGCACCGCATAGCAAAGAACAAACGGGAACTATGCTTATAACAACAGAAAATATTTTACTGCCTATATTTTTTCTTCTCGGATCAGCACTTGTTGCTATAATACATATTAAATTCACAAAGGTCAGTATCGCCGGAAGCCCAACAACTGCAAACATTTTACTGTTGTAACCTGTAACCTCGCCATTCCAATCAAAACTTGTCGCTATGTTTTCCGGAAGTCTGTTCCATACTAAAAATCCGAAAAACATCGGCAATAATGTAATTATAGAGGAAATAACTATCTTATATTTATTTTGTTTTATCATATAACCACCTTATTCAACCTTCATCATCCTGTATCCGACACCAATATGCGTCTGGATATGCTGCGGAGAGTCAGGAAGCTTTTCAATCTTTTTTCTTAGCGTTGTCATAAATACACGAAGAGAACCTATATCTGTTTCCCATGCACTACCCCAAATTTTCTCTGCGATAAACTTATGCGTAAGCACCTTTCCTAC
>JAZODT010000002.1:0-8886 GCA_045597205.1 Clostridia bacterium | reverse complement strand
AAAAGATTTCATATTCGAAGAAATTTTTAATTTATAAATTACATCTAATTTGTTTTCCGTTCACCGGTTAACCTTTTTTGAACCACGCAGGCTTAGCGTGGTTTTCGTTATACAAAAAGACTGAAGCAACTTTTCTTGCTTCAGCCTCTTATTTATTTATAACTTTTTCTCATAGTCACAGTTTTCGCTGTAACAAACAATTTTTTTCCCGCGGCCGGTTTTCTTTAACAATAAACCGCCGCACCGAGGACATTTTTCCTTTGCTAACGGCTCATCCCAACTCATAAAATCACATTTGGGATTGTGTTCACAACCAAAATATTTTTTACCACGTTGAGATTTTTTCTCTAAAATATTACCGCCACACTTAGGACAAACGGCACCAGTTTCTTTTACAATTGGTTTTGCATTGCGACACTCCGGAAAACCGGGGCACGCTAAAAACTTGCCAAACCGACCCATTTTATAAACCATGTTCCGTCCGCATTTTTCACAAATAACATCCGAAACTTCATCGGCAACTTTAACCTTTTCCAATTCTTTTTCTGCCTTTTTCAATTGGTCGGCAAAAGGATTGTAAAAACTGCGGATGATTTTCACCCAATCCACGTTACCATCTTCCACCGCATCTAGTTCCTGTTCCATTTTGGCAGTAAAGGCAACATCCACAATATCTGTAAAATGTCCCGCCATAATATCGGTCACCACTTTACCTAATTCGGTGGGCACAAACTGCTTTTTCTCGCGGGATACATAACCGCGGGCGGTAATGGTGGTAATGGTAGGAGCATATGTGCTGGGACGGCCAATCCCTTTTTCTTCTAATGTTTTAATTAATGTTGCTTCGGTATAACGGGCAGGAGGCTGGGTGAAATGCTGTGTGCTTTCTAGCTTTTCCTTTGCTAGTGTATCACCAACTGATAGGGGCGGCAGTTTGCTGTTTTTTTCTTCTTCTGACTCGTCACTGCCTTCCACATACAGTACCATAAACCCTTTGAATTTCATTTGTCTGCCGCTGGCTTTAAATAAATATTCCCCGGCTGTAATATCTGCCGTCACCGTATCATAAACCGCTGATTCCATCTGGCAAGCCACAAAACGCTCCCAAATCAATTTATACAGCTTATACATATCTGGCGTTAAACTGCCCTTTAATTCTGCCGGTGTTAAATCCGTATAAGTCGGACGGATGGCTTCATGAGCATCCTGTGCGTTACTGTTGGTTTTATATACGCGGGGTTTTGCCGGCAGATAACTTTCACCATACTGATTTTTAATATAAGAACGAACCTCTGTTAAGGCTTCATTGGCAATACGCAAGGAGTCGGTACGCATATAGGTAATCAAACCCACCGTACCATGTCCGGGAACCGAGACACCTTCATATAAATTCTGGGCCGCCATCATCGTACGCTTAACTGTGAAACCCAGTTTGCGAGAAGCTTCCTGTTGCAGCGTACTGGTAATAAAGGGCGGAACTGGATTTCGTTTCTTTTCTCCTGCTTTAACTTCTGTCACAACAAAGTCTTTCTCTTCAATTTGCGTTAAAACTTTATCTACATCTGCCTTTGAGGCAAGCTTCATTTTTTTACCTTTTTTACCATAAAACTCGGCTACAAAACTATTGTTTGACTTATTCTCCTTCAACAAGGCATCCAAAAGCCAATATTCTTCTGCCTGAAAATCTTCAATCTCCTGCTCTCTGTCGCAAATCAGTTTGCAGGCAACCGATTGAACACGGCCGGCCGATAAACCTTTTTTCACCTTTTTCCATAAAATAGGACTAATAGAATATCCCACGATACGGTCTAAAACACGGCGTGCCTGTTGGGCATCGACCAGTGCCTTGTTAATGGTGCGGGGCTCGGTGATGGCATTGGTCACGGCGGCTTTTGTAATCTCATTAAAGGTTATACGGCACTTTTCTTTTTCATCAATTTCCAAAAGATTTGCCAAATGCCAGCTAATGGCTTCACCCTCACGGTCAGGGTCCGTTGCCAGATAGATTTTTTTTGAATCTTTAGCCGCTTTTTTAAGTTTTGCCAACAAATCGCCCTTACCGCGAATGGTAATATACTTCGGTTCAAAATTATGCTCAATATCAATGCTCATTTTACTCTTGGGTAAATCACGCACATGGCCGAAAGATGCCATGACCGTATAGGATTTACCAAGGTATTGTTTGATGGTTTTCGCCTTGGCGGGCGACTCCACAATTACCAAATTGGTTGCCATTGATTGCCTCCTTATATTGTAACACTGGTGTTAATTTATTCTTTTAAACAATAATATTTGCCCGGCAGGGCTTTAATTAAACCTTTCAGCTCCAGCATGGTCAGTGTTGCCGCTAGCGTACTGACAGATGCGTCCTCTCCCACCAACTGATCAGTGTGAACAGGCTCGTTTGATAAACGTTCCATAATATATCTTTCCTGTTCATTCAAATTATCCGGTAATGTCTTTTGGGATTTTTGGAAAAGGATAGATTTCGATATCTCTTTTTTCTGCAAATCAGTTTCTTCAATAACCGACTCTGGCTTCATTGCGATAATCGGCCGATTTTTTTCTAATAGAAATGCAAACCGTTCTTTAAAAACACTTAAAACATCCTCGGCACAAACAACGGGTGTTGCACCATCTATCATCAATTTATTCGAGCCCTGAAATGTATTTCTTGTGGCATCACCGGGGACAACAAAAACTTCTCTGTTCTGCTCAATTGTCCAGTTAGCTGAGTTTATGGCACCGCTTTTTTTCGGTGCTTCTACAATAATTGTGCCATGAGAAAGCCCGGTAATAATACGGTTCCTTATTTTAAAATTACCCGGATACGGCGGTGTTCCCGGCGGATATTCCGATAAAACCATGCCTCGGTTAATAATATTTTCCATTAATTTTTTATGAAATGCCGGATAGCAAACATCCACACCGCATCCCAAAACGGCTACCGTAACGCCACCGCCCTGCAAAGCACCGGCATTCGCTGCCCCATCTATTCCGGCTGCCATACCGCTGACAACAGTTACGCCTCCCTGCGCTAGTCCGCAAGCAATTTTCCTCGCCATTAATGCACCATAATCAGAACATTCCCTTGTGCCTACAACGGCTAAAGTCATATGTTCATTTAAATTTATCCTTTCCTTATATCGTGCATACAATACATAGGGCGGGTCATAAATTTTCGCCAACAGTTCAGGATAATAGGGACTGTCAAAAGTCAAAATCTTAATTTGTTTCTTTTTACATGTCTCCATAACGGCATAGCTTTTTTTGAGGTCTTTATCACATAATGCCGATACATCTTTTGGGGATAATCTGTCCACTTTCAAAAAAGCTTCTTTATCAGCACAATAGATTGCCTCCGGCGTACCAAAATGCTCTAAAAGCAGCGTTATTTTGCTATTTGTAATGCCTTTTTTCAGCGTCAGCCAAAGCCAATACTGTATTGCAGACATAGGGCCGACCTCTCCTTTATAAACAACTCGTTGAAAACGACTTCTCATATTACACTACTACAAATCACAAAAATTGTAAAGTCATTTTTTTTCAAAAAAAACAATTTACATCTGTTTGGTTGTATTTATTTTGTTTTCTTTTCCTTTTAATTTTTTGCACAAAAAAACAGTTGAAACTTTTTTACCGTTATGATATAATACAAATGTATAATTGTATATATTTATACTTTGTTTCATAATTTTGCGTTCAACGCTAACGCGTTGTCGGCCGGGTCCTGCGCAATCTAAGCCCGTGAACCTCGTCAGGTGGGGAACCAAGCAGCGATAAGCGGAACCTTGGATGTGATGCAGGATTACCCGGCGTGAAACAATAATTTAATCCGCATGGTTGCGGTTTTTTTCGTATTAATATACTTTTAAATACAATGTAAAAGGAGTGTGTTCAGTTTGGCTTATCAGGCGCTATACAGAGCATGGCGACCCATGATATTTGACGACGTAGCAGGTCAGGAGCATATTACCAAAACACTGCGGAACGAAATCAAAACCGGCAATCTGGCACATGCCTACCTTTTTTGCGGCACACGTGGCACTGGCAAAACCTCAACTGCAAAAATTCTTGCCAGAGCCGTAAATTGTTTAAACCCCATTGATGGTAATCCTTGCAACGAATGTGAAATTTGTAAAGGTATTTTAGATGACAATATTTTAGATGTTGTGGAAATGGATGGTGCTTCCCGCAACAAAGTGGAAAACATTAGGGAGCTAATTGATGATGTTGCCTTTCTGCCCACTCGCGCCAAAAAAAAGGTATATATTATTGATGAGGTGCACATGGTGACCACACAGGCCTTTAATGCCTTGCTTAAAACCTTGGAGGAACCACCGGCCCACGTCTTGTTTATTTTAGCCACAACCGAATTGAATAAAATTCCCCCAACGGTGTTATCCCGTTGTCAACGGTTTGACTTTAAACGCATTACGTTAGATGCTATTGCAGAGCGTTTGGGAAAAATTGTGGAAGCCAGCGGTCGTGAAATGGCACCGGAAGCGCTTCGAATGGTGGCTGAATTAGGCGATGGTTCCATGCGTGATGCCTTAAGTATTTTAGAACAGGTTTTAGGCTATAGCGAAGAAAAAATTGAATTAGACGATTTGCTTTCGATTATCGGCATTACCGACTATGATGCACTATTCCGTATTGGCACTGCGTTTTGTGATAACGACGGCGGCGAAGCGCTAACTGTTTTGGATGAAATTATTGAAAACGGCAAAGAGCCGGACGTGTTTATTGACCGTTTAACACGGTTTTTGCGGGATTTGTTGGTGGTTAAATTAACAAAAAATCCTGCTTCTATTATTAACACATCTGCTCAACAATTAGACCGCATGCAAGAACTGGCACAGCGTTTTTCCCGCGAAAAGCTAATCTTTGCTTTAAAGCTTTTAAATGAGGCGGTGGCAAGCGCCAAAAACTCCGGCTATGGACGAACAGTTTATGAGTTGGCTTTGGTGAAGTTAGCCGAACCGGCTTATGATGTTTCTTTAGAAGGTTTATATGCCCGCGTGGCAGATTTAGAGCAAAAAATGGCACAGGGTGTGCCAATTGCGCAAGCAGAAAAAGCCCCCGCTGAAAAAAAGCAGGCTGTAGAAGCACCCCCTTGGGATGTGGAAGCATCTACTGCTAAAGAAGAACCCGCCCGGCCTGTTTCGGCGCCTTCCGTTCAGGAAACGATGGCAGAGGCAGAGGCCGAAGCCCCCAATGTTCACCCCGCTATAGCGCATTGGGATGAAATTAAAGACTATATCCGTGCTCATGGCGGTGTGCCGGTGATTCCCCATATTAACCGTGCAAAGCCCATGATTTTGCAAAATAAACTTTCTTTAGTCTTTCCTAAAGACGCTATGATGAATAAAACGGTGGTATCCCGTGCCGGCAACATTGAATTAATCCAAATTGCCGTGCAAGCTATTATTAATGAAGAAATAGAGGTGCAGTGCCTTTCTGAAAAAGAGGCAGGCATTGCCGATTCTAGTAATGACAGCTTTAATGAGCTTTTAGCATTAGAAAAAGACTTTAACGAAATTGAAATTATTTAAATCGTCACATTTGTGGCAGAAACGGAGAAATGAAGTATGGCAAAACCGAATAAATTTACCGGTGGCGGTGTTAATCAAAATAAAGCTGCCATGATGCAGCGTGTACAACAAATGCAAGAGGAAATGGAACGGGTGCAGAACGAAGTGAGTGAATCCACTGTTACAGCTACTGCTGGCGGTGGCGCCGTTACCGTTACCATGAAAGGAAGCCACGAATTGGTTTCTGTTAAATTAAAGCCCGAAATTGTTGACCCGGACGATATTGAAATGTTAGAAGACTTAATTGTTGCTGTCGTGAACGAAGCAACCAAAAAAGCGTCTGATTTAATGGAAGAAAGCATGGCTGGCATTACCGGCGGTTTAAATATTCCCGGTTTATTCTAGATAATGGCATAGCGAGGTAAGAGCTGTGAAAATATTGTTTTTATCTGTCCCTACCGGTCAAGGGCATCATCAAACTGCTAAAGCTGTGGTGGAGCATTTTCAAGGGAACGAAGAGGTAGAATGCCGTTTTTTGGATGTGGTGGATAACATCAGTCCTGTTTTGGCAGATTCTCTGCAAAAGGGATATCTTCTTTCTACAAAAATGACACCCCGGGTATATGGCACACTATATGATTTAACCGATAAACGCGATCATACAAAAGAAGAGGGGTTAGGCCGTTTATTTAAAACGCCGTTAAACAACAAACTATTAAAATATATTAAGCTGTTTAATCCCGATATTATTGTATGCACCCATGTTTTTGCTGCCATTGCCCTGTCTTATTTAAAAAGAAAATACCCCATCCGTGCTAAAAGCATTGCCATTGTTACAGATTTTACCATTCACCCTTATTGGGAGACAACAGAGCTTGACTATTATGTTACTGCCTCTGAATTACTCAGTTTTCAAGCCATTAAAAAGGGAATACCAACGCAAAAATTAAAACCCTTCGGCATTCCCATTCAACCAAAATTTTCAACAAAGTTTACTAAGCAGGAGGCCTGTGCAAAGTTAGGTTTAGACGACAAGTTTACAGTTCTTTTAATGATGGGCTCCATGGGCTATGGCAATGACGTTTTAAGTTCTATTCGCAGTTTAGACGGCATGAATGAAAATTTTCAATTAATCATTGTTTGCGGGAACAACAAAAAATTAAAAGAACACATTGATGCCATGCATAAGCACAAAACCATGATTACGTATGGTTATACCGATGAGGTTTCAACTTTAATGGATGCTGCTGATTGTATTATTACCAAACCGGGTGGCCTCTCTACTTCAGAAGCAATGGCAAAAAATTTGCCCATTATTATGATGGAGCCGATTCCCGGTCAGGAAGATAGAAACAAAGAGTTTATGTTAAATAATGGTTTGGCTATGTATATCAGCGAAACTTTTCCGGTCACAGAGGCTATTTATCAGTTAATCAATTATCCTCACAAGAGGGATATGTTCAAACAAAATATGCAATTTTTTGCAAAGCCCGACTCTGCAAAAATATTAGGAGAGTTTATAACGAACCTTTGTGATGAGAATAAAATTTAACGTCGCTTTGCGGCAGATTGGAGGCATTTATGAAACTTGTATTTGCAATCGTTAGTAACGAAGATGGTAATCTGGTTATGCGCGAATTAAACAAGGCCGGTTTTTCTGTTACCAAAATGGCATCAACCGGCGGATTTTTGCGTGCTGGTAATACCACATTGCTTGCCGGTGTGAACGAAGATAAGGTACAAGATGCTATTGATATTATTTCTAAACACAGTATGAAGAGAAAGCCGATTTTATTTACACCCGAACCCATGATTGGTGCTATTGATATGGATTATTCTGCTCTTCCGAAGGAAGTTGAAACCGGTGGTGCAACAATTTTTGTAGTGGATGTTGATCACTTTGAAAAGATTTGATTATTCATCAGTTGTCGGGCATGAATTAATTTGTGCCAAACTCAAGCAGGCCGTTGTAACACAAAAAACGGTGAATGCATATTTGTTTTCCGGTAGTGAAGGCATTGGTAAAAAAACAACTTCTCTACCCTTTGCCGCTGCACTGTTATGCGAACACCCTAAGGATGGCAAACCCTGTCTTTCGTGTCCGTCCTGCAAGTTGTTGGCGGCAGATTCTCATCCCGATTTTATTGTGCTGCAGGCATCGGCAGATAAGAAATCCATCGGTGTGGAAATTGTGCGCGAGAAGTTGATAAAAGAGGCTTATATCCGCCCTTTTTCCTCCACTAAAAAGGTTTTTTTAATAGAAAACGGAGAACTCCTCACCACTGAGGCACAAAATGCTTTGCTAAAAGTTTTAGAAGAGCCGCCGGAATATGTTGTTTTTTTGATTTTAACCACCGAAAAAAATCAACTGTTAGAAACCGTTCGTTCCCGCTGCTTTAAATTGCAGTTTTTGCCTCTTTGTGAAAAATTATGTAATGCCTATTTTCAAAATATATCCGGCTACGATGAAAGCCGAAAGGCTTTGGCCGCCAACTTTGCACAGGGCATGATCGGGCAAGGCAGAAAAATGCTGTTGGATGATAGTTTTTATGAATTATATCAAAACACTATTACAAATATAACGCAGCTGACAGGCCCTCTTTCTGCTTTGACAGTTATGCAACAGTTTTTAACAGAAAACCGCGAACAAATTGAAAATGTGATTGATTTTATGCTTGTTTTTCTGCGGGACGCTTTGCGGCTTTCTCTCTTTAAAACAACCAAATTAATTTGCACAGACCAACAAACGGCTATTGTAACATTTAGCCAAAAACTTACCCTCGGTAACCTGATTTCTATGATGGAAGCCGTGATTCATTACCGTGAGCGTTTACAAAAAAATGCCAGTTTTATATTGGCAGGAATTGAACTTTTAACAAGGATGCAGGAGGAAATTCATGATTAAGGTCATCGGAATCCGATTTAAATCCGTTGGAAAAATATATTATTTTGACCCGGATGGCAAAAAACTTAATATAGGCGACGGCGTTATTGTTGAGACAGCCCGTGGAACAGAATTCGGCCATGTAGCCATGGCGGAAAAAGAAATTGATGAAACAAAATTTTCTATTCCCGTAAAGAAAATTATCCGACCGGCTACTGATGCCGACCGCAAAGCTTTAGAAGAAAACAAGAAAAAAGAAGAAGAAGCATTTAGCATTTGCATGTCAAAAATTCAGGCAAACAAACTGGATATGCATTTAATTGACGTTGAATATACGTTTGACAGAAGCAAAATTTTATTTTATTTCACAGCAGACGGTCGTGTTGATTTTCGTCAGTTAGTTAAGGATTTAGCTTCTGTGTTCCGTACCCGTATTGAACTACGGCAAATTGGTGTTCGTGATGAAGC
>JAZODT010000001.1:0-30489 GCA_045597205.1 Clostridia bacterium | reverse complement strand
TTCAACAATATACGTTTGAATAAAAGATTTCATATTCGAAGAATTTTTTAATTTATAAATTACATCTAATTTGTTTTCCGTTCACCGGTTAACCTTTTTTGAACCACGCAGGCTTAGCGTGGTTTTCGTTATACAAAAAAGAAGCACGACAGTTGTCGTGCTTCTTTATAAACCGGATTGCTCCGGAACGTTACGTAGTAACTAGATTAAGCTTTGGTGAACTTAGCTGCAAAACCAGCATAAGCAGTACCCTTAGCATATTTGTAAGTTACAACTTCAGTAACAACGCCGTCATCTTCTTTAACAACTACAACGTAAACGTCGGTTGTGTAGTTAGTGCCGTCGTTCTTAACATTTTTGATGTAACCTACACCAGACTTAGCAGCAAATGCGTTGTTAACGCTTGCGCTAGCCTTAGTTACGTCAAACAGAACGTTTGTGCCGTTTTCATCCAGATCCCAACCGAAGCTTGCGCCGCTAGCCAGGTCTAAGGATTTAGCAGTTACGTTTTCAACAACACCTACATGGTAAGTAACAGTACCAAAGTCTCTAGCTGCATTCACAACACCGCCGTCATAAGCAAAGGTGTCAAGAATACCATCGGGAGACGGTGTAGTTGTATCTTCATTTTCTTCCATATCAAATACAACTTCCATGTTGTTGATTTCGCCAGCAGCATTTGTGGTGTACTGAATGATATCACCAGCGGACAGGCTGTAAGCACCACCAATGTAAGCATCATTGGTTACTGCCAGGCTCTTCATTGCGCCAGCCTGGAAGAAGTTAATGAAGTCAGCAGCGTAACCAGCAACATCCAAACCGGTGGATACACTCTTAACAACTGCCAGAGCGTTTGCGCTACCAGCAAAGCCCATGCTGTTGGTAATTAAAGCAGCACCGATAGCTTTGTCAGCATCGATATCAAATACGAAACCGTTATAGTCAAGAATTTCTTCATCTAAGCTGCTAATGGTGTAAACCTGAACTTTGTTTTCATCTACTCTGTAGTAAGGAGCAGCAGAAGCAGAAGGAATAGCTTCATATTCAGCGTTAAATACAACAGTACCGCTCAGCAGGTTGTAACCGCCTAAACGATCAGTCTTAGAGTTGTAAGTAGCCGGAGCCAGAGTCGGCAGCGGAGAAGCAGTAGAAGTTACATCATCATCCAAAGATTTGTAGTTATAATCTCTTGCATTAGAAGCTGTGCGAACAGCTGCAAAGTTAATGGAGGTGATTTCGTCACCGCTTAAAGTATAAGTGATCATACGATCATTTGCTGTTTTTTCATTCGGGTTGGTTTTTACTGCTGTATACAGTTTATTCAGAGCTACACACTGTTCACAGGAGTCAGGTGTACCAGTACAAGCATCAATTCTCTTAGTAGCACCATTAACCTTTACACTGCTCTTAACATCATAAGTAACAACAGTGTTGTCTTTGGTCAGCATCTTGATCTGCCATACGTCCTTATCAAAGGAAGAATCTTCAAGAGCCATATCGAGAACGAAAGCATAGTTGCCGCTGAAGCCCTTAGACAGTTCAGCATCATAAATGTAACCATCAACAGTCAGGTAGAACAGGCCAGAATCACCAGCATTCAGGCTGCTTGTTGCAGCACCGTTAGCCAGCAGATATTCAGCACCATCAATGGTGTAAGCACCGGTGCTACCATCAATCTGAGATACGGAAGATTCAATTACTTCGTTGCTTACAATAATGTCAGCAAAGTAAGCGTTGGTGAAGTCAGTGGCATCATCAGAGATGATGTTTAAGATGTCGCCTTCAGCGATGTCAGCCAGTTCAATAGCTGCGCCATCTTTAGTAATGGTGTAGATGAACTCTTCACGAACATCGTCTTCATTCAGGGTTAATTCGCCCTTATCGGTGGTAATGGTCATTAATTCTGTATCAACAGATTCAACCATTGCATAGTCATATTTGGTAGCTAAAATCTTGGTGAATTTGTCACCTTTAGCACCCAGCAGAGTAACGCTGCTGTAAGTACCATCATACAGAGTAGCTTCAGAGAAAGCGTTCAGGTAACCCTTAGATACGCCGTTTTCATAAACTTCAACAGCATCAGCAGTTGCAAGCTTAGCGTCCTTCAGTTTGTCATTTTCCCAGTAAGAGAAATCAACATCATAAGGAACGGGGCTAGCAGAAGAAGATGCTACAGTGATGTTCTGAATTTCAGTCTTAGGAGCATCAAATGTTAAAGTCTCGATAGATTTTGTATCGGGAACGATTGCCAGCAGGTTGATATCGCCATTTTCGTTTACAGTGATGTAAGCGTTAACGGTGTAACCTAACAGAGCAGCAACAGTTGTGTCAGCATACAGTGCTTTGAAGCTGTTGGTACCATTCATCTGAGCTGCGGTGAAATTGAATACAGCAGAAATCTGAGCTGCGGGGAACTTGTACAGGCCAGCATTGTTAGCAACCAGTTTCAGTTCGATCAGCATATCGCCATTGCTCTTAATGAGGTTAGCAGCATCGGATCTGTATGTGTTTTCTACAGTAGCCTTAACTTTGTAGATGTCGTTATACTGAGAAAGCAGAGTACGACGTTCTACGCCTGTTAATGCATACTTAGTACCATCATAAATCTGATACTCATCATCATCGCTTAAGGTGATGAAAGAAGCATCCATCAAAGGAGCATCAAATGCGTTGTAAACCAACTGAGCAACGCCAGCTCTTGTAGCTGCGCCGTTAGCAGGAGTCATAGCAACGCCATTGGTGATGCCATAGGTGTTAGCAATTGCCATGTAACCGGTGGGGAAACCGCCGCGTTTGGTTGCCAGGGGTTCGAAGCCCATAGCACGAACGATCATGGTAACTGCTTCCTGATATGTAACGTTTGCATCAGGATCAAAGATGCCAGCGCCCTTACCGTTTACAATGCCGCTGCCTGCTGCCCAACCGATGTAACCAGCTGCCCAGTGGTTAGCTGCTACGTCAGTGAAGTTTGCAGTGCTGCCGGAAGCAGCTGCTTCAGCGTTCATTGTTCTGCAGATTACTGCAGCAAACTCGGAACGTTTAATGTTGGCTTCAGGATCGAAGTTGCCTTCTTCTTTACCTTCGAGGATATCGAGGGCAGCTAAAACTTCAATCGCTTCGTAAGCCTTGTCTGTTTCTGCGACATCAGTAAAGGTGGCTGCACTTGTGCTAACGATCATGCTCATCAGCATAGCAACAGTCAGAACTACTGACATCAGCTTTTTGAGATTTTTCATAGTTTCTCAAATCCTCCCTTATAATAATTTTTTATTTTTATCGAAAGAGTTTGGTTATGAGTGTAACTCATCCCTCTTTCACAAACGAGAAACACCAAACGGAAGAGATAGTTCACCTACCCACTTCCTTGCATTGATTATATCACTAGTTTTTGTGATAGTCAATGCCTGATTTGCAGTTGTAATAAAATTGTAAAACTACTGATACTTTTCTTTAAAACAACGGCAAATCTTATATAGAAACACACTAAAAGTGCGTAATCTCTGTTATTATTTATCCTTTTCTTCCTTATATAATAGGCTGTTTTTCACAAAATCAAGGAACAAGGGATGAGGCCGGTTGGGACGGGATTTAAATTCCGGATGGAATTGCACACCGATGAACCAACGCTTATCCGGCAATTCTAAAATTTCACACAGCTTGCCATTAGGAGATTTGCCCACAAAATACATGCCCGCTTCTTCTAACCGGTCACGGTAAGCATTGTTAATTTCATACCGGTGGCGATGACGCTCATCAATCACTTCTTTTTGATAAGCCTCATAGGTTTTTGTGTTTCTTAAAATTTGGCAGGGGTATTTACCCAAACGCATGGTGCCGCCTAATTTATCCGGCTCTTTTTGGTCGGGCATAATGTCCACCACGGGATGCACCGTTGCCGCATCAACCTCTGTGGAGTGGGCACCGTTTAAACCCAGCACGTTTTTAGCATAATCCACAACGGCAACCTGCATACCCAGGCTAATGCCAAAATAAGGAATATCATTCTCACGGGCATAACGGCAAGCCAAAAGCATGCCCTCTACCCCACGGTCACCAAAACCGCCGGGAACAATAATGCCATCTACATCAGAAAGAGATTCTTCCAGATTTTCTTCTGTTAAGAACTCAGAATTAATCCATTTAATTTTCACATCAGCATCGTTTGCAATGCCGCTATGTTTTAAAGCTTCCACCACACTCAAGTATGCATCCCGCAGGACAACATATTTGCCAACCAAACCAACGGTTACCTTTTTAGAAATGTTTTTCATGCGGGTAACGAGTGCTTTCCACTCTTCTAAATCGGGGCGATAGTCCGGCAAGCCCAATTTTTTAATGGTTGCACGTGCCAAGCCCTCTTTTTCTAACAAAAGCGGTACTTCATATAAACTGGAAGCATCGGTATTAGGAATAACAGCATCCGCCGGGATGTTACAAAACAGCGCCAGTTTGCTGATAATATCTTTATCCAAAGGCTTTGAGGTTCTGCACACCAGCACATCTGGCTGGATGCCGATGCCCAAAAGCTCTTTCACGCTGTGTTGTGCCGGTTTGGATTTTAATTCGCCCGCCATTTCAAGATAAGGAATAAGTACAACATGGACATACATAACATTTTCACGGCCAACCTCAGTAGCAACCTGACGGATTGCTTCTAAATAAGGCTGACTTTCAATATCACCAACAGTGCCACCAATTTCGGTAATAACAATATCATTCTCACCGGAAGAGCCTGCACGATAAATATGGTCTTTAATTTCATTGGTGATGTGGGGAATAACCTGCACAGTGCCGCCTAAATAATCACCAGTTCTTTCCTTATTTAATACAGACCAATAAATTTTACCGGTTGTTACATCACTGTTGATGTTTAAATTTTCGTCAATAAAACGCTCATAATGACCCAAGTCCAAATCGGCCTCGCCGCCATCATCCGTAACAAATACCTCGCCATGCTGAATCGGACTCATCATACCGGGGTCAATATTAATATACGGGTCAAATTTCTGCGTTGTTACTTTAAAGCCTCTCGCCTTTAACAAACGCCCCAGCGAAGCGGCTGTAATACCCTTGCCTAAACCGGAAACAACACCGCCGGTTACAAATATATATTTTGACATTCAAAAACCCCCCAGCATAAAAATCCTACTCTATTATTTTAATCTTATTCGGTCTTAATGTCAAGGTTTTTTTTACACTTTCATCGTTTTTTCGCAAAATCGTCAAAAGTAACAATAACATATTTTTAAACACTTGCGGAATAACTATTTTTATATTATAATGTTAAATAAATCTTTATTTTTTACCGGAGTTTTTACCTATTTATATAAAGGAGAAAATATTATGAAACGGATTTTTGTTATTCACGGTCCCAATTTAAATATGTTAGGCATCCGTGAGCCTGCCATTTATGGTCACACCACCCTTAATGACATTAATAAAGAAATTGAAGCTTTGGGTAATGAATTAGGTGTGGAAACCGTTTTCTTTCAATCCAACTCTGAGGGTGCTTTAATTGATAAAATTCAAAGTGCTTATCAGGCCACCGATGGCATAATTATCAATCCCGGTGCCTATACGCATTACAGCTATGCCATTCGTGACGCTTTAGCCTCTGTTAATCTGCCGGTGATTGAGGTGCACCTTTCCAACATTAAAAAGCGAGAAAAGTTTCGCCGCATTTCGGTTATTAAAGATGTTTGCCGTGAACAAATTGCAGGATTAGGCAAAGTTGGTTATCTGGTTGCCCTGCGCCATATGATAGAAAAATATGTTCTTTAATGTTTTTATAAACGGTTTGCTCTCTCTTTTCTTTCCGGACCGTTGCCTTTTGTGTGGCAAGGTGATAAGCAATGCAAAAAATGAACTTTGCATTTGTTACAATTGTGCACGAAACATCGTTTTCTCGGACGAGCAGCACACCTGTGCCATTTGCGGCTGTCCACTCTATGACAACGAGCGGCTTTGCAGCACTTGTCAAACCCATCCCCACAAATTTGATAAGGCTATTTCCTGCCTAACATATGACGGCAGCGTTAAAAATGCGATTATAAACTACAAATTTTATCACAAAAGAGCTTATTGCCGTCCCTTTTCTGCTATGATGCATCGAAGAATTTTGCCGCTGCATAAAAAGGAACCTTTTCACCTAGTATTATGTGCTCCGCTTTCAAAATTATCCTATCAAGAACGCGGGTATAACCAAGCAGCCTTATTGGCTGAACGTATTGCCGATAAATTGGAACTTTCATTTATAGAAGAAGCCTTTTTGAAAACTAAAGAAACACCCAAACAAAGCACGCTTCATTACAAAGAACGATTGCAAAACCTTTCTAGCGCTTTTCGGCTTAATATTCCTTGCCGTGTGGTTAAAGGCAAACGGATTTTGTTGATTGATGACGTCATCACCACCGGTGCCACCGCCGATTCTTTAGCAAAACATTTAAAGCGTGCCGGTGCTAGCTATGTTTTAGTTTTAACCGTTGCCGCCACAGAAAAGAACAGAATACTAAAGCTGACAGAAAAAGATATTTTAGATATTACATTTTAACACACAAAAGGGGTTGCCGCTTAAAGCGGCAACCCCTTTACTATAAAACTTATTTTACAACAAAATTCACCAGTTTATCCGGCACGCAAATGGTTTTTATCAGCGTTTTGCCTTCAATCAGCTTTTGTGCTTTTTCATTTGAGAGCACAGCCTCTTCTAAGCCCGCTTTATTCAAACCGGCAGGTACTAAAATTTTATCTTTCAGTTTGCCACAAACCTGCAGAACAATTTCAACCTCTGCATCCACGGTCTTGGCTTCATCATAAACTGGCCATTTAGCTGCATGCAAGCATCCTTCAAAACCTGCCAGCGTCCACATTTCTTCTGTGATGTGAGGCGCTGTGGGGTTCAAGAGCAACAGGAAGGTTTTCAGTTCACCACGGGTGATGCTGCCTTTTCTGTAAAATTCATTAATGGTTGCCATCAAGGTAGCAATGGCTGTATTGAATTTCATGCGTTCAATATCGTCCGATACCTTTTTAATGGTTTTATGCATTAAATTTTCTAAATCTTTAGAATAACCCTCTTCATCGGTTAACAAGCCTTGCAAATTCCAAACGCGTTCCATAAAGCGGTAGCAACCTTTCACACCGTTCATAGACCAAGGTGTTGCCTGATCGAAGGCACCAATAAACATTTCATAGGTACGGAACGTATCTGCACCAAATTCATTCACAATGTCATCCGGATTCACCACATTGCCGCGGGATTTGGACATTTTTTCATTATTCTCACCCAAAATCATACCATGAGAGGTACGCTTTTGATAAGGTTCTGGTGTGTTGACTACACCAATATCATATAAGAACTTGTGCCAGAAACGTGAATAGAGCAAGTGCAGTGTGGTATGTTCCATACCACCGTTATACCAGTCAACAGGCATCCAGTAATTAATGGCTTCTTTTGATGCGGGACCGCCGTCAAAGCCCGGGTCAATATACCGCAAGAAGTACCAGGAAGAACCGGCCCACTGAGGCATGGTATCGGTTTCGCGAACCGCATGGCCGCCACATTTGGGACAAGTGGTGTTCACCCATTCTTCAATTTTAGACAAGGGAGATTCACCATTATCCGTAGGTTCATAGTTATCCACTTCAGGCAATGTTAAAGGCAGTTCTGATTCAGGAAGCGCCACCCAACCACATTTGTCGCAGTGTACCAGCGGAATAGGTTCGCCCCAGTAACGCTGACGGGAGAATACCCAGTCACGCAGTTTATAATTCACCTTTTTCTTGCCAATGCCCTCTTTTTCTAAATAATTGCGAATGGCGCTGATGGCTTCTTTCACTTCCATACCATCTAAAAAGCCGGAGTTTACCATTTTGCCGTTATCGGTGTTCGTATAAGCCGCCTGCTGCACATCTTCACCACCGGCAACAACCTCAATAATGGGGAGATTAAACTTCTTGGCAAAATCCCAGTCGCGGTCATCATGAGCCGGTACCGCCATAATGGCACCGGTACCATAACTCATTAACACATAGTCAGAAATAAAGATGGGAATTTCTTTGCCGTTCACGGGATTGATGGCACAAAGACCATTTAAGCAAACACCGGTTTTATCTTTAGCAAGCTCTGTGCGCTCAAACTCCGATTTCTTTGCCGCATTTTCACGGTATGCCACTGCCTCATCATAGTTTTTAATTTTATCTTTATATTTTTCAAGATAAGGATGTTCAGGAGACAGCACCATATAGGTAGCACCAAACAAAGTATCAGGGCGGGTGGTATATACCGTCAACGTATCGTCTGTACCGCTGACTTTAAACTGCACTTCCGCACCTTCGGAGCGGCCAATCCAGTTCTTTTGCTGAATCTTAACCTTTTCTATGTAGTCAAGGTCATCCAAATCATCAATTAAACGTTGAGCATATTCGGTAATTTTCAGCATCCACTGGCTCTTATTACGGCGAACAACTTCGCTGCCGCAACGTTCGCAAACACCATTTACAACTTCTTCGTTGGCTAAACCTACTTTGCAGGAGGTACAGAAGTTAATGGGCATTTCCTGCTTATAAGCCAAGCCCTTTTCAAATAATTTTAAGAAAATCCACTGTGTCCACTTATAATAAGCAGGGTCAGTGGTATTGATTTCTTTTGTCCAGTCAAAAGAAAAGCCTATGCTTTTTAACTGTCGTTTAAAGTTTGCCACATTATCTGCCGTTACCTTTTTGGGATGGATTTTGTTGGCAATGGCAAAATTTTCTGTAGGCAAGCCAAATGCATCCCAACCAATGGGATATAACACGTTATATCCATCCATTCTTCTTTTGCGAGCCAAAATATCCAACGCTGTATAGCTTCTGGGGTGACCTACATGCAGGCCATGTCCGGAAGGATACGGAAATTCTACTAGCGCATAAAACTTAGGCAGACTGGTATCATCAAGGGCACGGAAGGTATTTTCCTTTTCCCAGACAGCTTGCCATTTTTTCTCAATTTCATGAAAATTGTATTCCATCCTCTTTTACTCCTCTTCTATAATTTCGCTTAAAGGAACTTCTTCGGCATCTGCCCAAAGCTTCTCTAAGCCGTAAAATTCTCTTGTTTCTTGATAAAAAATATGAACAATCACATCTGAATAGTCCATTAATATCCAATTAAACCCTTGCTTGCCCTCTTTTTTTAATAGTTGTTCGCCGGCTTTTTCCATTGTCTCCTCCAAAGTATCGCCCAAAGCTTTTACCTGTGTAGTGGAGGTGGCAGAGCAAATCACAAAATAATCTGCAAGCAATGTTAACCCGGTCACTTTTAACACTTTAATGTCTTTTGCTTTTTTATTATCTAAATGTTTGACTGCAAGTTTCATTTTTTCTGTTACCGTCATACCGTCACCTTCTCTTTGCAAATGGTTAAAAAATATTGTTGTGCCGCCAATGTCTGGCTATGTAACTTTTTACGCCGATGCCGAACATAATCAATGGAACGTTCGATAGCAAAAAGCATAGCACAATCTAAATTGCTTTCGCAAAGTCCGCGCAAAGCCTCAATCCCCTCAAAGGGTTTACGGTTAGGCTCTATCACATCGGCAAGATATAAAATTTTCTCTAAATCCGTCATATTTTCTCGGCCTAATGTATGATATTTGACCGCTAAAATAATATCATGATCGGTAATACCAAATTCTGTTTCCAAAAATTTTGCACCTAGGTCTGCATGAATTAATGACCGTTGCTCCCGTTTCACTGGGTCTAGCTTTACACCTAGCTTTTTGCAAAGCACCAGCATTTCATCTTTGTCCACATCTTTGGCGCAATCATGTAAAAGTCCTGCTATTTTTGCCTTTTCTGGATCTACACCAAAGCGGCGAGCCATTTTTTCTGCCGTTTCCATCACGCCCAAAGAGTGAATATACCGTTTTTCAGATAGCATCCCCTTTAACTTTTGTGACCAAGCTTCTATATCAACTGAACCCATGTTCATGTATCCCCTTTACTTTGTTCATTGGTATAAATGATATTGTGTGATATATGCTTCTACAGCGGTTGGAACCAGTTGCGATATATCCTTTCCCTCTGCAACTCTCTCCCTGATTTGTGTAGAAGATATATCCACAAGAATATCTTCTAAAAAAAACACTCGGGGCGGTTTTTCATCCCCTTTAAATTTAGAAAGCAGTTGTTCTTTATCCGTATCCGGTCTTGCAACCACCACAAAGGCACATAACGCCATTAACTCACGGTAGTGCCACCAGGTGGGTATGTCATAAAAAGAATCCGCTCCGATAATAAAATAAATCTCATCGCCAGAATATTCTTTTTGAAAATGTTGAACTGTTTCCACGCTATAGCTTTTTTCTTTCTTTAAAAGCTCCCATTCTGAAACCTGTGCCCCCACCGCATCTGCAACTATTTTTACCATTGCTAAACGATGCTTTTTATCTGTAATCTGCTTATCCGTCTTGTGGGGCGGATCGCCGGCGGGAATAAAAATAATCTTATCTAATTGTAATCGGTTTTTGGCTGTTTGCGCCACCTTCACATGCCCATTATGCACAGGATCAAAAGTACCGCCATATAACCCTATTTTCACAAAACCATTCCTTTAAATTTCAATCGTTTTATGTTCTTTAGATTCCCGATAAAGCACAAATTTTGAGCCTATAGACTGCACCGGCTCTGCTTTGAGCCTTTCTGCCACATAACCACAGGTTTCTTTTGTATCCAGCATGGCTGTTTCCAAAATTGTGACTTTAACCAATTCTCGTGCTTCTAACGCATCATCAACCTGTTTTAAAAAGTTTTCGCAAATGCCACTTTTGCCAATCTGCAAAATAGCCGGAATACCATTGGAGAGTCTTCGCAAAGTTGCTCTTTGTTTGCTCGTAATCATAGATGTAAAACTCCTGTTTCTTAAAGTGCTTTGTTCAGCATTTCCTCAAAATGTGCTTTGGGATAAGCACCGGAAATCTGTTCTATCATTTCACCATTTTTAAAAATAATAATAGTTGGGATTGTCATTACGTTATAATCAACAGCAAGCGCTCCTTGCTCATCCACATTCACCTTACCCACTTTGGCCCTTCCGGCATATTCTTCAGCCAACTGATCAATTAAAGGCGATACCATGCGGCAAGGACCACACCAGGATGCCCAAAAATCCACCAACACAGGCTGTTCTGCTTTTAGCACTTCCTGCTCAAAATTTTCTTTCGTTAACGTTATAACATGTTCATTTGCCATTTCAAAGCACTCCTTTCAATGTTTTTATAGTATTCACAAACGCAAATAATTTTATAATAAAAAAACATAATTACCTTTATTTATCATACCATAAAACCGACTTTTTGTAAATAAAAATGTTATAAAATGCTAAAAGTTTCATGTTCTTTTACAAAAAAAAGCATTTAAGTGCTTTGTTACTTGTCAAAAAGACAGATTTCTCAATCGTCATATTGACTTTTTTTATATCGTATATTATAATGTTAAGATAAGGATATATACTTAAAACGTTAGGAGAGGATCGTTTGGAGAAAAAAATTATAATCTCTGCAGACAGTACTTGTGACTTAACTGCACAGTTAATTGAAAAACATCAAATCAAAACTCTTCCGCTATATATTACTTTTGGTGAAGAAAGTTATAAAGACGGTGTGGAAATCACGCCAGATGAATTGTATAAACGCTATGAAAAGGAAGGTATTCTGCCTAAAACCTCTGCCGTTGCTGTAGGGGATTTTATAGAATATTTTGAAAATTTGCTTAAAGAAGCTGACCAGGTGATTCATTTCTCCTTAGGTTCCTCCTTTTCCTGCACTTATCAAAATGCTGTTTTGGCAGCACAGGATTTTTCTGACAGGGTTTTCGTTGTTGATACTGAAAACTTATCCACCGGTGAAGCACTTACTGTTTTACACGCAGCTGAACTGTTGCAAAATGGTGCCTCAGCAGAAGAAATCATTGCTGCTGTACAAGATTATACCAAACGTGTTGATGCAAGTTTTATTGTAGAATCTTTGGAATTTTTGCATAAAGGTGGCCGTTGCAGTGCTTTGGCGGCACTTGGCAGCAACCTTTTAAGCATTAAACCCTGCATTGAAGTGCAAAACGGAAAAATGGATGTTGGCAAAAAATATCGTGGCAAATTCAGTGCTGTTTTACAAAAATATGTGGATGAACGTTTAACAAATGGTGAATTTGATACGAAACGCATTTTTGTAACCCATGCCGGATGCAAAGATGAAATTGTGGACCTTGTGAAAAAGCAAGTGGAGGCAATGGGCATTTTTGAAGAAGTGTTGGTAACCCGTGCTGGTTGCACCATCTCCGCTCACTGTGGTCCGGATACACTGGGTATTTTATTTGCCCGCAAACACTAAGTAAAGTAAGAGGTTTTCCTCATTATCTTGGAAAGGATTGATCCTATGAGTTTAGTTGTTCAAAAATTCGGCGGTTCGTCTGTAGCTAATGCCGAGCGCGTTTTTAACGTAGCAGACATTATTACAAGCACCTACAAAGCCGGCAATCAGGTAATCGTTGTTGTTTCCGCACAGGGCGACACCACCGATGATTTGATTGAAAAAGCAAAAGAAATTAATCTGTCGCCTTCTAAGCGCGAAATGGATATGCTGCTTTCCACCGGTGAGCAGATTTCAATTTCCCTGCTGGCAATGGCTATTGAGAAGCTGGGCTTCCCTGTAGTTTCTTTAACCGGATGGCAGGTTGGTGTGCATACGGATTCCAATTATTCCAATGCCCGTATCCGCAAAATTAATCAGGAACGGATTCAAAAGGAACTGGATAAGAATAACATTGTTATTGTTGCCGGTTTCCAGGGCATTAACCGTTATGATGACATTACCACGCTGGGTCGTGGCGGTTCTGATACTTCTGCGGTAGCACTGGCAGCTGCTCTTCATGCTGATTTGTGCGAAATTTACACAGATGTTGATGGTGTTTACACCACTGACCCGCGCATTGTTCCCAATGCTTCCAAATTAGATGAAATCACCTTTGATGAAATGCTGGAACTGGCCAGCCTAGGCGCTAATGTGCTCCACAACCGTTCTGTTGAAATGGCAAAAAAATATAATGTTAAAATGTGTGTTCGCTCCAGCCTGACAAGAGCTGAGGGCACATTCGTTAAGGAGGTAGTTAAAATGGAAAAAATGTTAGTTAGAGGCGTTGCTAAAGATAATGATGTGGCTCGTATTTCAATTTGCGGTATTGAAGATACCCCGGGCAAAGCATTTAAAATATTCTCACTGCTTGCAAAGAAAAATATTAATGTAGATATCATTCTGCAATCCATCGGCCGCGAGGGGAAAAAGGATATTAGCTTTACAACCACTGAATCACATTTAGAAACTGCCTTGGAACTGTTAAATGAAAACAAAGATATTATTGATTATCAGGATTTAAGTTGGACCAAGGATGTTTGCAAAGTATCCATCGTTGGTGCCGGTATGGTATCTAACCCCGGCGTTGCTGCAAAAATGTTTGAAGCACTTTATGAAGCTCAAATCAATATTCATATGATTGCAACTTCAGAAATTAAAGTATCTGTTTTAATTGATTCTGGCTTTGAAAATCAGGCTGTTCGTGCAATTCACGATAAGTTTGAACTGTAAGATTAAAATCGCACCCAAACAGCATTAAGGAGCCGGATTATGAATCTTAAAAAATTCAAATATATCAGCATTGATGTATTAATTGGCGAAAAAACGCGATTGGTTGGCAATTTAGACACTGAAAGTGCCGTGAAAATTGATGGTACTGTAAAAGGTGATATTCGCTCAGCAAAAGAAATTATTTTATCTGAAACCGCCTCTGTAGAAGGTGATATTTATGCTGCAAGCTTAATTGTTGCCGGCCACCTGACCGGAAACGTTGTCGCAAACGAACAACTGCTGATTAAAGAAACCGGCGTACTAAAAGGCAATGTGGAAACCGGTTCTTTGGTGATTGAAGAAGGTGGTATTTTTAACGGCATGAATCATTCTATCGGCAAACAAAAGATTGAGGCAGATATAACAAATACGGAGGGAGAACATGACTTTTATTGAGCTTTGTTTAATCTCGCTCGGCCTTGCTATGGATGCTTTTGCCGTCTCTGTTTCCAACGGCATGGTCATCTCTAACCTTCGTCTGTGTGATGCTTTGAAATTTGGTTTGTTTTTTGGTTTTTTCCAAATGCTTATGCCTTTAATCGGGTGGACTGCCGGCCGACTCTTTAGTGATTATATCACAGCCTTTGACCATTGGGTTGCCTTTATCTTATTGGCATATATCGGCATTAAGATGATTTTGGATGCCAAAAATGGTGAAGAGGCCTCTGGCAGTACAAAATTTAAAGTTTTGCTGGTTTTAGCTATTGCCACCAGTATTGATGCGTTGGCTGCCGGTATCACCTTTGCTTTTATGGCTGTAAATATTTGGTTTAGTATTTTTATTATCGGCTTCATTACTTTGGTCCTATCTACAGCCGGGGCGCTTTTAGGCTGCCGTGCCGGATGCGCTTTAGGCAGTCGGGCACAAATCGCCGGTGGTATTCTGTTGGTGGGCATGGGTCTTAAAATTTTAATTGAACATTTAATGGCTTAATTAAGATATATAAAAACACAGGGTCGAAAGGTTTTTTCCTTTCGACCCTGTGTTTTTTAATTTTTATTTTTTCTATCAAACCGCAACATGCCAATCAGAATAGAAGTCATGTTAAAACACTCTGTCAGCGCCCCGCCCCAAGATTGATTAACAACATTATAAATCAACCACAGAGGCGATGAGGGAAAAGATAAACGCCTAGTCAGCTTCGGATTATTAATACCAAAGGCAACGGTTGTGAAAATCATGGCCAGCAAAGGCAGGAACGACAGCCAACTTTCCCATGTGTAGATGCCCGCTGCAACACATAAAACGCAAAAGAAAACAATCCACCAGTTAGAGGATGCCCATTTTTGCCTCTTACACATAAACACAACGCTACGAACAAAACCAATAGAATTTAACAAAGCACCGGTATAGGCTCCCAATAAATAAAAATGAACCACAAAAAAGCCATTTGCCAAAAGTTGTAATAATACAATTTTTTTATGTTCATTTTGCTGAAAAGACCAAACCGACAGACAAAATGCAACAATCCCGATAAACTGTGCCATAAAATAACCTGCCTTTCCATAATATCCTGCAACATCTTACCATAAATAGCTTGCTTTGTCAATGGTTTGCTGAACAGAGCAAAGGAACATCTCTTGCTCTCTCTCTTGCGTTTTAGTAAAGAAAAAAACCGCTGAAATCCTAAGATTTCAGCGGTTTTGGTGAGCCATCCGCGATTCGAACGCGGGACACCTTGATTAAAAGTCAAGTGCTCTGCCGACTGAGCTAATGGCCCATATGGCTGGGATGGCAGGACTCGAACCTACGAAATGCCAGAGTCAAAGTCTGGTGCCTTACCGACTTGGCTACATCCCAACATCCCAAGACAAATGAGTGATAATTGGCTGGGATGGAAGGACTCGAACCCTCGAAATGCCGGAACCAGAATCCGGTGCCTTACCAACTTGGCGACATCCCAATATTGCCGAATAACAACAGCTTTTCCACAAAACGTGAAAATATACAAATTGTATCTGGGGTGGGTAATCGGAGTCGAACCGACGACCTCTAGAGCCACAATCTAGCGCTCTAACCAACTGAGCTATACCCACCATATAAGCAAAAGTGGCGCGCCTGAAGAGATTCGAACTCCTGACCCACTGCTTAGAAGGCAGTTGCTCTATCCGACTGAGCTACAGGCGCTTATTCGACAGGTACTTAAAAGCTGTGGAGCGGGTGATGGGAATCGAACCCACACAATCAGCTTGGAAGGCTGAGATTCTACCATTGAACTACACCCGCAGATGTCGCCTACACATACCGACTAGGATATTATAGCAGTAAATACAGCTTTTGTCAAGACATTTTTTTAATTTTTTTCCTTTTAATTTTTTCTACGAATGCCTCATTACAAAAAACACTACATCTTGTGACTCGTTTTTTATTAACAACTAAAGTTAAAAAATAATTCTTTTTTAAACAAAATTTATTGTTGATTTTTCGCCGTACATTCGTTATAATGAAAAGGCACCCCAAAAATGAGGATGCGTTTACGACAGATAAATAACGTAAAATTTTTCTTATTCTAAGTTGGACAAGGAGTCATTTTTTTCTCTTTTTAATCATAGGGTTTATTATAAAAAACAAACCTAAGGATAAAAGGAGAGAAAAAACTTGATTCAACGCAGGCATTGGTACAAAGACCTTTTATTATTGATAAAAGAAAATTATAAATTACATATTTGTATTTTAGCAGCATTTTTAGTCGGTTGTTTATTGGCAGCATTGTTTGCTTTCACACTGTCGCCACTCACCTGTGAGGAACTTCTTTTATATTTTAACGATTTTTTTCAAAACATTAGTGAAACAGGAACGGATGCCGGTCTGTTATTTAAAACCGGATTGCTGCGAAATTTGCAAAACTTTTTGTTTTTGTTTCTGTTTTCTGTTATGGTAATTGGAGCTCCTTTTATCGCCGGCTTTGCTGCCGTTCATAGCTTCGTTCATAGCTTTACGTTATTTTTTATGTTCCGTCTTTACGGCGCAAAAACTCTGTTGTTTATTCTTGCGGGTATGCTTCCCCACTACTTACTGTTAATTCCTTGTTATTTATTTTTGTGTGTAAGTTGCCTGCAGTTTTCGCTTTCACTTTTAAAAGATAGGCAGGAACCGGCAAAAAAAATATCTGCTCTGTTAGGAAAATTGTTGTTTTTCTACTTACTGGCGATTATGGCATCACTGTTGCAGGCTTATGTTGAACCGCTCCTGATTCGGCTGATTTCCGGCATATATCTGTCTTAATCCATTGGCAATTGACAAAAGAAAGGATTAACCATGTTAAACTTAGTGCGCGAATTTATTGAACATCTAAATAAAACAAAACGGCTGACTAACAACACGTTAACTTCTTATCGGCGCGACATTGAATTGTTTTTGCAATATGCCGATAAGGAAGGCATCAACCCTTTGACTTTGTCACGCAGAGCACTGGAGGGATATTTTTCCGGCCTTAAAAAAGCTGGGCGTGCCAATGCCACACTGTCAAGAGAATTAGTTTCTTTAAAAAAGTTCTATACCTTTTTAATGCTAAAAGGGATGGCGGATAATAATCCAGCCGTTTCCATCCACTTGCCAAAGGTAGAGAAAAAACTGCCGCAGGTGCTCTCCCCGGGAGAGATGGAACGCTTGTTGGAACAACCTGTGTGCAGTGATTTAAAAGGCTATCGCGATAAAGCCATGTTGGAGCTTTTATATGCCACCGGCATTCGCGTAACCGAACTGGTTGAGCTAAATTTGTCCGCAGTAAATTTGGATCGCGGCTTTATCCGCTGCGAACAGGATGGGCACGAGCGCATGATTCCCATCGGTAAAATTTGTACGAATGCTTTAACTGCCTATGTTAAAAACATCCGTCCCCTTTTGGTAAAAGACAAGCGGGAACAAGCCTTGTTTTTAAACTTAACCGGACAAAGAATATCCCGTCAGGGATTTTGGAAATTGCTAAAGCAATATGCCGAATCTGCCGGCATCCAAAAAACCATTACCCCACACACGCTGCGCCATTCTTTTGCCGCTCATTTATTGGAAAACGGCGCCGATTTGCATTCTGTTCAATCCATGTTGGGACATGCCGATGTTTCCACCACACAAGTTTATGTGCAGCTTGTCAGCAGCAAAATTCAAGAAGTATATGCCAAGGCACATCCCCGTGCATAATCATTAGACGCATATATACATTTTTTGAGTAGATTTCACAAAGAATCTCACAAAAAATTGTTATATTATGCGTCTTGTTTGTTTAGATAAAACCATGTTACAATAATATGTAAATTATATGCAGAAGATTGTAAGTTGTCTGCCGCTTATTCGGAACAACACATAACAGTCACAAGCGGAAGGGTGATAAATATGCAATTAGGATTAACCTCTCTTTCCATGCCGGAACTTTCAGTGGATGCCATTATAAAACTGGCAAAAGATAACGGTCTTTCGGCAATTGAATGGAGCGAAAAACACATAAAACAAGGAGATGTTAAAACAGCTTTATCTGTTAACCGCAAATCAAAAGCTTCCGGTCTTAACATCGTTGCCTATCATTCAGATTTTGATGTGCAGAATGCTTTAGAAACCTCTTTTGCAGAAGTGTTACAAACAGCAAAAGCGTTAGATACGGATACAATCATTTTATCGGCTGGTGTCCCCAACAACGACTTAAAAACCGAAGACCGTTTGCAGAACCTGTCTGCTAAAGTTCCGCATCTTGCTGATATGGCCCTGGCACAAAACATGGTGCTTTGCTTTGCATATAGCCAAAATACCATTTTGGAGGATTATATCCATACAGCTCAGTTTCTCAGCGCGGTAAAAAGGGATAATGTGCGCCTAAGCTGGCAACCCTCCCGCATCTCTTCACTCATTTATAATATTTTCGATTTAAAAATGCTAGCATCCTTTGTGCAGCACGTATATATTTCATATATGGAGGCTTCTGAGGGTTGCACGACGATGATTGAAAGCAAAGATGAGTGGCAACAATATTTAAAAGTGTTAAAAGGTCACGAAAGTAGCCTTCTTTTGTTTAGAGATTTTGATGTTACATGCTTTCATGCAGAATGTCAGTTAATGAGAGAATGGATTGCCGATATTTATAAAACCAAAGATTAAATAAAAAACGGCTGTGCTGTTATGTAACAGCCGTTCCCTATTCATTAAGGAGGAAAACAATGCATTATTTATTTGATATGGATGGTGTTTTAGTTTACTCTGCCCCGGTGACTATGCGTGCTGCCTTAGAGGTTTTAGAAGAATATGGCATCCACGCCCAAAAAGAAGATTTTCGCCCTTTTATTGGGGCAGGTGAAGCCCGATTGATAGGCGGTGTGGCAGAAAAATACGGTGTGCCTTATGAGCCGTTAATGAAAGATAAAACCTACGCCAAATATATAGAATATGTAAAAGAAGGGCTAACCGTTTATCCCGGTGCCAAAGCCGTGCTTAAAACTTTAAAAAAACGGGGCGAAAAAGTGGCTCTTTGCTCCAGTGCCGATTTGATTAAAATAGAAGCTAATATGAAAGTTGCCGAAATTCCCCTTGACTGGTTCGATGCCCTAGTCAGCGGCAATGATGCAGAACAAAAAAAACCACACCCGGATATTTTTCTGGAAGCCGCCAAACAATTGGGGGCCACCCCTTATAACTGTCTGGTCATTGAAGATGCCATAAACGGCGTTCAAGCAGCCAAACGCGCCTCCATGCATTGTGCCGCTATTACCACCTATTTTGACCGGCAACAGTTGCTGCAGGAAAAACCGGATTTTGTGATAAACTCTTTGTTTGAAATTCCTAATTTAGTTATTTAAATTGAATTTTTTATACTTTTGGAAATGGAACAAGACAAATTTTTCTAAATTTTTTCAGTTTAGAGGAGGGCCACCCCTACAACGAGAAATTCTTTTGTTAAAAATGACGAAAAAAACCCCCATATTTTTAGGAAAAATGGTGAATTTAATAAATTTTTTTCGAAAAGTACATAAAATATGGTAAAAACATCATTGACAAATGCTTTTTATAAGGTTATAATAATAGTATAGGAAAATTTAAAAAATTGGAGGTTGTGTACAATGAATAAAGCAGAATTAGTTGCTGCTATCGCTGCTAAAGCAGAGGTTTCTAAGAAAGACGCTGAAAAAGTATTAGGCGCTTTCACTGCTACCGTAACTGAAGAACTGAAAAAGGGTGAAAAAATCGCTCTGATCGGTTTTGGTACTTTTGAAACCAGAAAAAGAGCTGCTCGTGAGGGTAAGAACCCCCAGACCGGCGCTGCTATCAAAATCGCTGCTACTACCGTTCCTGCTTTCAAAGCTGGTAAAGCTCTGAAAGACGCTATCGCAAAATAAGTTAAGGAATGTTTTAAAACAGGGTGCACAATGTGCACCCTGTTTTTCTTTTCATTTAAAAGGGGATGTAAAAAAGTCCAGTCCGCAAAAAAGCAAGATAACCAATACATTTTGGTAAGTTATTTAGTAGAATATGAGCAAACTTTGCCTCTGGCAATGCCTTTGTGCGTTGGGACTTAGTTTGTCTCCAATCTGCGCTATTTTTCGTCCACCCAAAAGGAGCTGTAGCATTTTGCTACAGCTCCTTTTCACATCTTCATTTTATCAAACGATTTAATTAAAACCATGCCCAAAATGAGTCCAGCCAGAGCCTGTACTGCATCGGCCGGAATATTTATTGCAGATGGTGCAAAGCCGTATAAAACGTCTGCCAAAGCAGAGCCCAGTCCCGCTGCCAAAAATCCATAACCGGGTCCCAGCATCCAGCCTGCAATCAAAACAACCCCATCTCCCAAATTGATATATCCTTTCATGGGTGATGGAATTTTAATCAACATTGTTGCTACGCAAGCCAAAGATGACAGCATAGCAACCATAATAACCTTTTGTGTCCTTATTTTCATGTTAAGCTCTTTCTAATATTCAATCCGTGCTTTTTCTCATTCTAACTCAAGTTCGTTTAATAGTGTAGCTGCCTGTTTTTTTTCTTCCTTCGACAGTTGATGATTTAGCATTAAAAATTTTACCGAACGTTGTCGGTTTTCCTTCTTAAAAATCAAGCCACACCAACGATAGACCTCAAAAAAAGGTAATAGCCACTTATTTTTTTGTAAAATGGGATAGTAAAATTTAATCTCGCTATATGGTAAAAACACTTTCGCCAAAGCACTCTTACGTCTGCTACCCTTTTGAACCTGCTCCATAGCAATATAATTATTGAGACTACCATAAATGCCGCCCCTAAAAAGATATTCTTCCATTAGCCTTGTTATCTCTGTAGGTTCTTTCTCATCAAGCCAAACCGCTGTCAACTCTTGAACCGTTTTGGCAAAAACAGTCATTTTACCCTCTTCCAATAAGGACTTAAGAGCTTGTTCATCAAACGACCAATTGGCATACATCACCCAAACGTCTAAAAAAGGGCGAATCCCGCAACCGCCAATTTTAAAATGTTTTGCCATGTGAGCTATGTGATAAAAATAAAACATCTCTTTTTCTAATCCACACCGGTATGTATATCCCTCCACCGGCAAAATGTGTTCCCATATTTTTGATAAAATCCGGTCGGCATGACCAATATGGCAATCCTCTTCAATCAAATGATAATGAAGTTCAACACGAACACCACCCTCGCTAAAAAAGGAAACATCGTGAGAGTCATGTGTATCCAGCACATATCCAGAGTTTTTCAAAAGGGTTGTGGCCTCTTTTAAATTTTCCGGTTTAATTAAAATATCTATATCGCAACTGGTTCTAAGCCATGGCTCCCGATACATGTCACGAAGCACTGAGCCCTTTAGGGGAATATGATAAATTTGATTTTCCTCAAACAATCTGCAAACCCGCTTAAGTTCCACATCCTGCTGATGATACTGGAACACCGAAAGCATCAAACTATCTTCAAACGGAGCTTTTAAAGCACTGCCCTCTAACAATTTCTGGTTAAGCAGCACATCAGAAACCAACGCAGTAACAGCATGGCAGGCTGATAGGGAAAGCACATTCGCCATGGTTTCCTCTTTCATTACAGCAATGGTCTGTTGTGTTAATTTTTCGTTTTTAATGCCCGCCCGCAATAACGCCAGCAACAATACTTCCTCTGTTTTCATGCCATTCTCCCATCGTTTAATCCCGTTTAAAAATATCTCTTGTATATACTTTATCAGCTACATCAGCTAAACAGGCATCATATCGGTTAGCAATAATTGCCTGACTCATTTCCTTGAATTTTGCAAGGTCATTAACCACTAAACTATTAAAAAATGTTTCGCCGTCTGTAAGCGTCGGTTCATACACAATAACCTTTGCGCCCTTGGCTTTAATTCGTTTCATCACACCCTGAATGGAGCTTTGGCGAAAATTATCTGAATTTGTTTTCATAGTCAAGCGATAAACACCCACAACAATTTCCTTTTCTTTGCTTGCATCATAACTGGCGTTGGCCGAATATCCGCCAGCAATTTCCAAAACCCTGTCTGCAATAAAATCTTTTCTTGTCCGATTGCTCTCCACAATGGCTTCAATAATATTTTCCGGCACATCGGCATAGTTGGCTAAAAGTTGTTTTGTATCCTTCGGCAGACAGTAGCCACCATATCCAAAAGAGGGATTGTTATAATGGTTGCCAATTCTGGGGTCAAGACAAACACCGTCTATAATAGATTTAGTGTCAAGCCCTTTCAACTCCGCATATGTATCCAGTTCGTTAAAATAGCTAACACGCAAAGCAAGGTAAGTATTGGCAAACAATTTCACAGCCTCTGCCTCTGAAAAGCCCATAAATAAGGTATCAATGTTTTCTTTTAATGCCCCTGCTTGCAATAATTCTGCAAATGTTTGAGCCGCTTTTGTCAAGGCCTCATCCTCTAAATCCGTACCGATGATAATACGAGAAGGATATAAATTATCAAAAAGTGCTTTACTTTCTCTTAAAAATTCCGGCGCAAACAAAATCTTTTTGCTGCCTGTTTTTTCGCGGATTTGTTCTGTAAAGCCAACCGGTATGGTGGATTTAATAACCATAACCGCTTCCGGATTATACTCCATCACAAGACTAATAACCGCTTCCACCGCATTTGTATTGAAAAAGTTTTTTTGACTGTCATAATTAGTCGGGGCGGCAATAATAACGAACTCTGCATCACTATAGGCGCTCTTTGCATCCAACGTAGCCGTTAAATGTAATGTTTTTTCAGCAAAATATTTTTCAATATATTCATCCTGTATAGGGCTGATTCTTTGATTGATTTTTTCAACCTTTTCAGGCACAACATCAACGGCTACCACTTCATTATGTTGTGCTAAAAGCACCGCTAATGATAACCCTACATATCCCGTGCCGGCTACTGCTATTTTCATAATTGTCCTCCTTACTTTTGTTCAATATGATAATAATCCTTATACCAGATGGCAAAAGCCTTTAAACCCTCACGCAGGCTTGTACTCGGCTTAAATCCAAAATCCCGTTCCAAGCCTTGTGTATCAGCATAAGTCACCGGCACATCACCAGGTTGCATAGGCACCAGTTTTTTATGTGCTTCAAAATCAAAATCAGCAGGCAAAACACCGGCAGAAACCAATTCTTCACTTAAAATTTCTACAAAATCCAATAAATTTTCAGGATTGTTGTTGCCAATGTTATAAACTCTATAAGGCGGCAGAGGCAACCCATCCTCACCGGTTTTCTTTTCCGGTGCATGTTCCATCACCAAAGATACCCCTCTAACTATATCGTCCACAAATGTAAAATCACGCTTGCAGTTCCCATAGTTAAAAATTTCGATAGTCTCGCCTTTTAACAATTTGTTGGTAAAACCAAAATAGGCCATATCCGGCCGTCCGGCAGGGCCATAAACCGTGAAGAACCGCAAGCCCGTTGAGGGGATGTTATATAATTTAGAATAAGCATGGGCCATCAATTCGTTAGATTTTTTTGTGGCTGCATATAGACTGACCGGATTATCCACCATATCCTCTGTAGAATAAGGTACTTTTTTGTTAGAACCATAGACCGACGAAGAAGAGGCATACACTAAATGTTCCACCGGATAATGCCTTGAGGCCTCTAAAATATTATAAAAACCAATTAAGTTCGACTCAATATACACATCCGGATTGGTAATAGAATAACGCACCCCTGCCTGAGCTGCTAAATTAACCACCACCACCGGCTGATGCTCTTTAAAACAATCTTCTATTAATCCTTTATCTGCAATACTGCCACGGATAAAGGTCCACTTATTTTCTGTTTCTTTTACTGCTTTCTCAATTTCTGTTAAACGAAATTCTTTAATAGAAACATCGTAATAATCATTCATATTATCAATGCCCACAATATGTACATTGTTATAGTTTTGCAAAATAGAAAGCACTAAATTAGCACCAATAAAACCTGCTGCGCCGGTAATCAAAACAGTTTTACCTTCTATAGTCACATTCTGTTTTAACATCCTTGTTTTTTCCTCCTTGTAAAACATATTGCCAATAAGCATAAAAGGGCTGTTCCTAAACCGGTTGCTGCTCCGCCGAAATCCACCAGCACATCTGTAACCTTGCTGGTTCTTTCGGTAAAAGTTTGAATAAACTCGTCTGTTACCGCAGATAAAAGAGATAACAAAAGCGGCAAACTAAAATATTTCTTTTTATATTTATAATAAATACTAATGAACAAGCCGCCAAGACACACACCTAAAACAGAAAATTCAACAAAATGTGCCGTCTTTCGTACGCCCTCATGAAAATTCTCTTCATCAATTTTTTTGTCCGGGTCAATAATTTTCTGTATAGTTTTTGCAATGCCTCCGCTTTTTTTATTAGAAACATCCCCGCTTTGTGAAGAATTATAAAAAATATATCCCAAACACAAAGCAGATAAAAGCGCAAAAATCACAATACCCATACAAGCGCTGTCCAATTGAATAATATGATATTTTTTAAACAATTCTAATTCCTCTATATTCTCTCTAAATTTTTTATAGCTCTATAATGATTCCATAACAAAACATTTGCTTTTAAGGTTTATTATTAAGGTATAACCATAAAACTATTAATATCACACTTTTTTTCTATATTCTTATACACTTCTAAATTTTTATATTCCTCATGAACGCCCATTTGCTCAAGCATTTTTATAAAAGAATATGCATCATTATATATCCTTTTTGTACCTTCCATTCTAAAAAAGGTTCCTGGACGCGCTTTATAATCTATGTCATTTTCTATATTTTTAATTTTACTTATTCCAAAATCCAACAATATTAGTTTTCCGTTTTTGATCATAAGATTTCCCTTATGAATATCTGCATGTATAATTTGTACATCCTCTAAAGATTTCAGCACCTTGGTAAATCCTATGCACATTTTTTCAAACTCTTTAATATCCTGCGGAATATAAAACTTTTCCAAATCACTTACAAATTCTATCGCCATCATCGCCGTATTCTCACAAAAAATTTCATCACTAAGAATCAGTTTTGTAGTAAAATCTATATCAGAGAAAAGTTCTTTAAGGTATGAATTGATTCGAATTTCATTAACAATTGTAGCATCATTTGTTGCAACCTTTATAAAACATTTTTTTTCTTGATAATTTGCTTCATAATATCTTCTATATGCTTTATCAAGGCCCTTGCCCCATCTCCACTCATCAAGTTTTATCGGCTTTATACTTCTCAATCCATATTTTTTTAACCGATTTTTCTCTGGGAAATATGTACACAAGAAATATTTAATACAACGCCAATAATATCCCGAAACTATTTTTACAACAAATTTTCTATATATCAAAGATAAGATTTTGTGTAAAAACGGATATTTTTTAAAAAACAAAGCTAATTTATGTAACATAAAAATCTCCTTATTGCCCGTCTTTTGCAATATTCCTAATGTATTCAACTGATTTTTTTCTTTCTGCTTCAAGAACTTTTCTTACGTCTTCCCAATTTGGGCAATCTGTATTATTATCAACCTTGTCAACATACATATATGAACTAAGCGATAACCTTTCCACCAGATTTTCCATACGACTATTATTCTGAACAGAATTTTTTATACCAAAAACTCTAAAATTTTTCTCTAAAGCTACTGCCATCGATAAGCCATGATAAGAATTGGTTATAATCATATCCGCATTGTTCATATAGGAAAGCCATCGTTCCGCATTACAATAGACACATTTTTTTCTGTCTTTTTTAAACTTCCCGGGCTTTTGGTAAACAACAATTTTCAAATTATTCGTTTTAGCATATTTGATAGCATAATCCATCGCCAAGTCGTTTGCCTGAATCAAATATACAAACACATATTTTTGGGGTGTTTTATAAGTCGCCAATTCCTCCCATTCGCTTTTATCAAGCATCAAAAGCGGATCAAGGTGATGCGAAGCCTTAACCCCTAAATCCTTTAAAACCTCAACGCCGGAAGACTCTCTTACCGAAATTGCCAAAAAATCATCCAAATATTTTTTTAAATCATACGTTTCTTGCCAGGGTGTAATATTTGTTTTGCCTATTGATACCGCATAAGAATACTTTTTAACACCGTCAAAAGGAATAAAAAAATTTAAATCATTTCCCGTTATATCAAGGTTCCACACTTGGTCACTGCCGACCACTACAGCATCATAATCAACCGTATGTAAATTCTCAGCCGTGTAAGTATTTGATTTTTTAAAATATTTTTTCCTAAACAAATAATGGCTTATGTTTTTGTATATCGCCCATGGAACACGTATCAAATCAATAACAGAAAACCTCGTCATCAATTGATGGCTTCTCTCTAATTTTGGACAAACATAATCTATAATCTCTGCATCAAAATATTGATTAAATAGTCTCTGCATTGCATACGCTTGTAAATCTGTTCCAAAATTATTTGTTCTTGACGCGGTAAGTATTCCTATTTTCATATCTATCCCCTACTTATTTCTTTTTAAAAGATTTAAAATTCTTTCTTTAAAAAAGTTAAAACCATCCGTTTTTCGATAAACAAGAAACATCATTCCATTAACAATAACAGTTATTATTACAAAGCCTACTATCAGCTTCACTAAACCTTGCAAAGGTATATTTTGATAAATAAACCAACAAACAAAGGTTAAACCACCAAGTATTAACCATTGTTTCATGTATCTAAAATAATATATAAATACATTCGATTTTAAAGAATGTTTATACACAACATATGGGTCATACCAAACATAAGTGGTGACTTTAGCAATCACCGCACCCCACACCACGCCGACAGTGCCTATGGTTTTTACCAGATAAGTAGAGCATACAACGTTAATTGCTATCATTACCAACGGTCTGAATTTTCCATACCAAAAAAGTCCGTCTGCATCCCGCAACAAAGAACACGGTCTTTGAAAATTTGTTAACGTAATACTAACAACCAACGCCACAACCATAATTTGCGGAAACAAAAATTCTTTTCCAAGCCATAGCTCCATAAAGTCATTAAATAAAACAATCATGCCTACAGCCAGATAGGAAGATATCCAAAAATACACAAGTTGTAAAGAAGTAAAAAGACTTTCCTTTTTCTTTAAATCGTTTGTCGCAAAAAAATTACCAATAGATGGGGTAATGGTGCCTAACACAGTAATAAAAAACTGATCACTATACTGTATAATCATATGATAGTTATAATAAATGCCAACGGTTGTGAGCCCCATGAATTTAGATACCAATATTGTATCTATGGTTGCTGACAATGTGGAGCTTACTTTATATAAAAAGGTAGCCACAACATTTTTAGTTACCTTTTTCATATCGTTTTTAGGGAGTTTTTCAGCCTTTTCCTTAAGAAATGGATATTCTTTATTAATAATACGTGTTGCAAACACATTCTTTATAAATGGAACAACAATATTTATGGCAAGATACAGATAATAATTCTTCCACAAAAGTAATGTTACAATTTGCAATACGGTTAAAGACACAAAAGAAATCATATCATATACTTTTATTTTGTAATCCTTTTGATTCGCTACTACAAACTGTAATTTATAACTAAAAAAATATGTAACGGCCGTTTGTGCCACAAACATATAAAAGATAATATTGATATTTAATCCGTTTAAGTCTGGTATTTCTTTAATAAAAAAGGGTAAAAACGGTATCATGACAGCACCGATAAATAATACAGAACACCCTATTGTGCAATATACCCTTTTATACAATCTCATATATGATTTAATTTTTGTAATATCGTTTTCAGCAATCGGTTTATATAATCCATAGATAATGGCAGTACCAAAACCCAATTCTGCCAATGCAAGAATTCTCAGCAAATTGCCAAACAATCCACTCAAACCAAGATATTCTACAGGAAGGCACAACACAAAAACCTTTCTGCTTATAAAAGCTAAAAGGATAGACGCAACCTGATACAAGCTGGCAAAAACCATATTTCGTGCAGTATTTTTTACTCTTGATTCACCCATTATCTTCCTCCATATTTTACTGGGATGCTATATTTTCACTCAAATACTCCTTTGATAATTCTATAATATTCTGCATGGCAGAATAAGCTCTTGCACCATCAATCAATTTTGACATATCAACTGCATTTTCTGAGCATGATATAATATTTACCTCATTTTTAGAAAGCAGTAATAAATCCTCAATTCTGGAATTCCTCTTCGTATGTGCGATTGCAAAAAACTTTTTCTCAAAAATATGAGAAAAAGCCATGCCGTGAAATGAATTTGTAATAACAACTTCTGCATTTTTTATATATGCCAAAAACTGCCGGGGACCGCATTTTTCATCTTCCATACCGTTTATCCCATCCAAAGTACAACCACCGCTCACTTTGATAATGGGCAAATTATATTTTTTAAAAATGGCATCAACGGTGTTTCTTAAACCTTCCGTGTTTTCCATTGCATACACAAAAATATACTTTTGGGATGGTACAGCTTTTTCATCGGCCATCTTTCCCCACTCATCTTTATTGATCAAAAATACAGGATCTGTCACATTTGTAGCATGGACATCTATATATTTTTTTAACAAACAAATTGCTGATTTTTCACGAACGGACAATGCATCAAATGTACTCAAATATTTACATATTGCCTGTTCTTCTGTTTTACTTATATCGCATCGTCCAAAACTTGAACCATAGGAAATTTTCCTCACCTTATCAGAAAAGGACAAATAATAACTCACAGAATTTTTTGATAAAGTGAGATTAAATATTTGGTCACTTCCCGAAATTAAAACATCATATTCCGGTGGATTTTTCTGTATCATTTCATCCCCGTAATAACGATTTTTTGATAAAATATAGTTTTTTTTGCGAAATTTTTCAAATCTATTTCTTTTAACTGCCTTGTTGTGTTCTAAAAAATATAAACATGTTTTCTTACCGAAACGAAGTAAACGTCTTATGAATCTGTTATCCGGCACACCCATAGTATTGGGCAGATAATCAATCAATTCACAATTGCAAATATTGTTATTTATATACTTTAAAAGTGCACTTGCTTGCAAAACTGCACCATAATTATCTGCCTGATGAAAGGTTATCAACCCTGCTTTCATGCTTAAATACCCCCATATATACCTCTATACACATTGCTTATATTTTTGGTTTTAAAGTTTTCGGTATTATATTTCTTTCTGGATATTTTTCCATTCTCAAAATCTTCCATTATTTTGTTCGCCCAGAACTGCGGTCCCTCTTGTAAGGAAATATAAGTACAGCCACCCACGTCCGTCAAACGTGGTACCGTATCCGAAGCATAGCAGTTTAACCCCACCGCCTGCGCTTCAATTAAAACAATGCCAAACCCTTCTCTTAAAGAAGGCATAAGTAATATATTTGCTTTATTCATAACCAAATACACATCTTCATTGGGAGGATATAGACAAATCTTGTCTTGCATTCCATTTTTTATAATGTCCTGTTTTACCTGCAACGAATATTCATTGTCACCATTACCCACAAGATGTAATTTTGAACCGGGATAAGATTTCAAAATAGTTTTAAAAACCTCAAGTGTAAATTTCTGATTTTTGTTACTGTTAAAGCTACCGATCTGACAAATAACAGGACAGTCAAAAATTTCACTTTCAGCATAAACAAATTTATCTTCATTATAAGGATTATTAACCACTTTAAATTTGGCATCTGTTCCATAATAACTTATGCAAGCAGATTCTGACGCTCCTATAAGAATGGTAGCATTTTTAAGCAACATTCGTTTATATATTTTATTAAGTATTTTACTAAAAAAGTTCCCCTGCTTATATTCGGTATGTGCATGAGAAATGCGAATTTTTACACCAACTTTTTTTGCAGCTTTTAGGCAGATAGCTGCTTCATACTCGTTGTGGCAATGTATGGCGTCATATCCGTTTGCCCGAAAAAGTTTTTTCATTTTTCCATATAAAAGAAAATATTTAAGATACACATCACATCTTGCCAAAATGGGATTCGATTTCGTGTATCTCGGCATTCTGAAAATTTTACCGCCATAGGATAAAAACTCTTCATCATAATATCGCACTTCATCGGTAAACAGCAAGGCATCAAAAACATATTCTGCTTTCAGCGAACGAACAATCTGCATCATAACGGTTTGAACTCCACCGTTGCCTAACCCTTCACAAGAAACCATTAATACTTTTTTCATATAAATTCCTTTCAATTTGATGTAGCAAAATTGATGGCTTGCTATTCTTATTGACTAAATTTTACTTATTTTAGACTTTAATCCCTCAATAAGCAATTCTCAGTGTGCTTCACATGCAATATGAAATTTCTACTTTCCGGATAATTCTATCAGTTCTCCAAATTTATAATCCCATTCTTCCGGCTCAAACGGCATCAGCGCACTACA